>CP067345.1:3942255-4259110 GCA_020641055.1 Clostridioides sp. ES-S-0010-02 | reverse complement strand
TCACCTGTGTCTTTTTCTTTATAAATATAAAATTATATAAGAGTTACATTATATTCATTAATATTGTAATCATATTAATGGTAATGTATAATAGTCTACGAGAAGTTTATAGAAAGATTTATTGCATAGATTTAATTAATTAGTAAATAGGCTCATATACATTATACTGTATACTTTATAGTACTAAGATATTAAAATACTATTTAAATTTATAAATTAATTTCTTATACTGAAAAAGAACGATGAAATCTACTATGAAATACTAGAGATTCTAAATACTTGATAATATAGTGCTTGTAGATTATTGTATTAAATGAATTGTTATACTTATAAGTAATATATCTATGACTTTGAAATAGATAAGTTGTTTTAATTATTTTTATAATAAAAGATAATTTCTAGAAAAGATACATAATAAGATATTAATAGAACTTGATATAAATTATTTATAAGGTAAATTATTAGTATAAGATAAAAATAATATTACTAATATAATATTAATAGAAATATAGAAATAATGTTACAATTTTATATAATTAATAAATAGATTATTAAATTTATTGTAGCAAACATATATTGAAAAATAATATGTATTTTGAAATAGATTTTATAGTATAAAATTGCATCAAGGCGCGAGTACTATTTTGTATTCGCGCCTTGATGATTTGAATTATTTAAACTAGATTTAACTTTAATAAAAAATATATATTTAATGAGCAATATTTTTAATGTATTTAGAGATTATTTAACAATCTCAATCTATAAAAATAGAATTATTTACACAAAAGTTAAATAGTTTGTATAGAGTTAGATTTATATAGTATAATACATAGTGTAAATAATTAAGAAGTTATCGAACAGGAGGATAAAACTGTGTTAGATATAAATTCTTTTTTAAATGAATTTTTTAATATAATATTAAGAATGAGTATATATGATTTAATTGACATATCCATAGTAGCATATATTTTTTACAAAATATTTATGTTTATAAAAGATACAAGAGCAGAACAAGTATTTAAAGGTATAATATTTCTTTTGCTAGCAACTCAACTTAGTAACACTTTTAAATTGCATACCGTTTATTGGATATCTCTTAAGGCTCTGGATTATGGAGTTATAGCAGCTCTTATAATTTTTCAGCCAGAATTTAGAGCAGGACTTGAACATATAGGAAGAGCAAAGTTTAATTTATTTGGAAAAAATGTAAATACTTCAGAAGAAACTCTTAATAGAACTATAGAAGAGATTGTAGAAGCTTTATATTCACTTTCTAGACAAAAAATAGGAGCTCTTATCATAATGGAGAGAGAAACCAGAATAAGTGATATAATAAATACAGGAACTATAATTGATGCTGAAATTTCTAGGCAATTATTGATAAATATATTTATACCAAATACACCATTACATGATGGCGCTGTTGTAATTAGAGATTCTAAGGTAAAGGCAGCTGCATGTTTCTTGCCGTTGACAGAGAGTAAAGATTTAAGTAAAGATTTAGGCACTAGACATAGAGCGGGAATAGGTGTAAGTGAAGTATCTGACTGTATAACACTAATCGTATCAGAGGAAACTGGAGGCGTATCAATTGCTAAAGCTGGTAAGTTATATAGAGATATTTCTAGAGAAAGAATGATGAATATATTACGTAGTAATCTAAAAACGAATACGGAAACAAGAAGTTTTTTCAAAGGTGGTATATTTAAATGATAAATAGACTAAAAAATAATACCAAAATAAAAATAATATCATTTTTAAGTGCAATTGCTTTATGGATGTATGTCATGGCTGTAGTTGACCCTGAAGAAACTAGAGGGTTTGAAGATATACCTGTATCTATAAGTAATATGAGTGATTTAAATGATAAAAATCTTGTTATATATCCAGACGAAAAATTAACAGCAGATGTGTATATAAAAGGTAGTTTATCAAAGGTACAAAAAGTTAAAAAAGAAGATATACATGTATATGGAACTGTTGAAGACCCAATACAAGGTAAGAAGGAAGTATATTTAAAAGCAAATATTCCTCAAGGTGTTACTTTAGAATTTAAGCATGACGTTTTAATAGTAAATCTTGAGAAAAATATAAAAGAAAAAAGAGATATAAAGGTAGAAGTAAGTGGAAATTCTAAAAGAAATATAGATAAAATTGAACTGAATAAAAATTATGTCGATATATCGGGTCCAATGAGTCTAGTTAAGGAAGTTAAGAATATAAGAGCTAATCTAAATGTAGGTAATGAGACAGAAGATTTCTCTAAAAAATTGGATTTAATACCTTTAAATAGTGATGGAACTAAGGTTGAAGGTGTGACACTAAGTTCAAATTCTGTAACAGCAAGTGTACAATTATTAAAAGAAAAAACTGTACCAATAAGAGTAGATTTAAAGGATAATAATCAAGATAATAATACATTGAAAAATTATAAATTAAGTAAAGATGAAGTTAGCATAAAAGGTAAAAAAGAAAGTATAGACAAAATAAATTATATTAAGACAAAACCTATTGATTTAGTTGATTTAGCTAATGGAGAGGAAAAAGAAGTGAGTCTAGAGATTCCAGAAGGAATAACTATTGATGATAGCTCTATAACTATAAAACTAAATGAAACAAAACAATTAAGTGCTGAGTTTGTATATAGTTCAGAAGATATTATGTTAAGAAATATTCCAGCAAATATGGACAATCCGAGTATAATTTTTACTGGAGATATTCAAGTTGTTGTAGAATCAACAGAAGATTTAAGTAAGCTAAATAAAAAAGATATTTCGTTATATATCGATTTATCAGAAGCACCTACTGAAAATGGTAAATATAAAATAAAATATGAAACAACATATCAATTTAAAAAAATAAATATAGAACCTAATATTGTTGAAGTGGAATGAACAAATATTTTGAATATTTAGTTGTTACAAGATGCGACAAAAAAATCTATAAAATTAAGTTTGTTAATTTTATGTTTTTGTTGCATCTTGTTTATTTTAGTTATATTATAAAATAAGGACAATGAGATATTTGTTAAATCTAAAAAGTGTTAGATATATGAAAAAAGACTGATAAATAGATTTAAATAAATATTTTTGAATTAAATATTTCAATTATCCCTAGGAAAACGTTGCTGAACGAGTTATAATTTAATTGAGATATAAAAGTTCTATTTCAAAAAATTCAAGATGAGGTGGAAATGCATGAGAAGTTTTGAAGAAGTAATTAAGTTTGCAAAAGAAAGAGGACCTAAAACTATATCAGTAGCATGTTGTCAAGATAAAGAAGTTTTAATGGCAGTTGAAATGGCTAGAAAAGAAAAAATAGCAAATGCCATTTTAATAGGTGATATAGAAAAGACTAAAGAAATTGCAAAAAGCATAGACATGGATATCGAAAATTATGAAGTAATAGATATAAAAGATTTAGCAGAAGCATCTCTAAAATCTGTTGAATTAGTTTCACAAGGAAAAGCCGATATGGTAATGAAAGGCTTAGTAGACACATCAATAATACTAAAAGCAGTTTTAAACAAAGAAGTGGGTCTTAGAACTGGTAATGTATTAAGCCACGTAGCAGTATTTGATGTAGAGGGGTATGACAGATTATTTTTCGTAACTGATGCAGCTATGAACTTAGCTCCTGATACAAATACTAAAAAGCAAATCATAGAAAATGCTTGCACAGTAGCACATTCATTAGATATAAGCGAACCAAAAGTTGCTGCAATATGCGCAAAAGAAAAAGTAAATCCAAAAATGAAAGATACAGTTGAAGCTAAAGAACTTGAAGAAATGTATGAAAGAGGAGAAATCAAAGGTTGTATGGTTGGTGGACCTTTTGCAATAGATAATGCAGTGTCTTTAGAAGCAGCTAAACATAAAGGTATAGATCATCCTGTAGCAGGAAGAGCTGATATATTATTGGCTCCAGATATCGAAGGTGGCAATATATTATACAAAGCTTTAGTATTTTTCTCAAAATCAAAAAATGCAGGAGTTATAGTTGGAGCTAAAGCACCAATAATATTAACTTCTAGAGCAGATAGTGAAGAAACTAAGCTTAACTCAATAGCCTTGGGCGTTTTAATGGCAGCAAAGGCTTAAATTTAAGGGGGAAATAGGCAAATGAGCAAAATATTTAAAATCTTAACAATAAATCCTGGTTCGACATCAACTAAAATAGCTGTATTTGATAATGAGGATTTAGTATTTGAAAAGACACTAAGACACTCTTCTGAAGAAATAGGAAAGTATGAGAAGGTTTCAGACCAATTTGAATTTCGTAAACAAGTAATAGAAGAAGCATTAAAAGAGGGTGGAGTAAAAACATCTGACTTAGATGCTGTAGTAGGTAGAGGTGGTCTTCTTAAGCCTATAAAAGGTGGAACTTACTCAGTAAGTGATGTTATGATAGAAGATTTAAAAGTAGGAGTTTTAGGAGAACATGCTTCAAATTTAGGTGGTATAATAGCAAAACAAATAGGTGATGAAGTTAATGTTCCTTCATACATAGTAGACCCAGTTGTTGTGGATGAACTAGAAGATGTTGCTAGAATTTCTGGTATGCCTGAAATAAGTAGAGCAAGTGTAGTACATGCTTTAAATCAAAAGGCAATAGCAAGAAGATTTGCTAAAGAGATAAACGCAAAATATGAAGATATAAATCTTATAGTTGCACATATGGGTGGAGGAGTTTCTGTTGGAGCTCATAAAAATGGTAGAATAGTAGATGTTGCAAACGCATTAGATGGAGAAGGTCCTTTCTCTCCAGAAAGAAGTGGTGGATTACCAGTAGGAGCATTAGTGAAAATGTGCTTCAGTGGAGAATATACTCAAGACGAAATTAAAAAGAAAATAAAAGGTAATGGTGGATTAGTTGCATATTTAAATACTAATGATGCTAGAGAAGTTGAAGAAAGAATTGAAGCTGGTGATGAAAAAGCTAAATTAGTATATGAAGCTATGGCATATCAAATCTCTAAAGAAATAGGAGCTAATGCAGCAGTTCTTAAGGGAGATGTAAAAGCAATATTATTAACTGGTGGAATCGCATATTCAAAAATGTTTACAGATATGATTGCAGATAGAGTTAAATTTATAGCAGATGTAAAAGTTTATCCAGGTGAAGATGAAATGATTGCATTAGCTCAAGGTGGACTTAGAGTTTTAATTGGTGAAGAAGAGGCTCAAGTTTATGATAACTAATGATAAAAGAATAAGAATCATAACAGGTCACTATGGAAGTGGTAAAAGTGAATTTGCGATGAACTATGTTGTTAAATTAAGAGATATGGTTTCTGGCAAAGTTGCTATAGCTGATTTGGATGTGGTGAATGTATACTTTAGAACTAGAGAAAAGAAAGAGTTAATGAAATCTTTAGGTATACAACCAATAGATAGTTCAATTAATGCTCCAACATTAGATTTACCAGCAGTATCAGCAGAAGTAATGTCACCTATGGTTGATCATTCATACAATTCTGTTATAGACTTAGGCGGAGATAATGTAGGTGCTAGAGTTATAGGAAGATTTAGTCATTTATTAAAAGAAGGCGACTATGACATGCTTTTTGTAATAAATGCAAATAGGGAGAAAACTCAAACTTCTGAAGAAGTTATCCAATATATAAAGGAAATAGAAAAATCTTCTAAACTAAAGGTAACAGGTCTAATTAATAATACTCATCTTATTAGATTTACTACTATTGATGATGTATTAAGAGGCCAAAAAGTTGCAGAAGAAGTTTCTAAGGAATGTAATATACCTATAAGATATGTTGCATGCTTAGAAAATCTTGTTGAACAATTACCAAAAGATTTAGAGGGAGAAATTTTTCCAATAAAATTATATATGAGAGAAGACTGGATGTAGTTTGAGCTCAAATATATAGAAAGTTTAAGGAGGCTTAGGTAAATGGCTAAAGGAAAAGTATCTTTTAATCAAGAACGTTGTAAAGGTTGTGGATTATGTGTTGAAGCATGTCCAGTAAAAATCATACAATTAGACTCAAACACAATAAACAAAAAAGGGTATAACCCAGCAACTGTTTCTGAAATGGAAAAATGCATAGGATGTGCAAGTTGTGCGACTATGTGTCCAGATGTAGTTATAACAGTAGAAAGAGATTAATTTAAATTAATATTTAAGGGGGAATTTTAATGGCTAAGATACTTATGAAAGGTAACGAAGCATTTGGAAAAGCAGCTATAGAAGCTGGTTGCAAATATTTCTTCGGTTACCCAATAACTCCACAAAGTGAATTACCAGAATATTTATCAAGAGAGTTACCTAAAATAGGTGGAGCGTTCGTTCAAGCTGAATCAGAAGTTTCTGCGATAAACATGGTTTATGGTGGAGCAGGTGCAGGAGCAAGAGTTATGACTTCTTCATCTTCACCAGGAGTTGCTTTAAAACAAGAAGGTATAACATATGCAGTAGGAGCAGAAGTTCCTTGTGTTGTACTTAACGTAATGAGAGGTGGTCCAGGACTTGGAAGTATACAACCTTCACAAGCTGACTACTTTATGTCTACAAGAGGTGGAGGAAATGGAGACTACAGAACTCCAGTATTCGCACCAGCTACAGTTCAAGAAGCTGTTGACATGATAATGGAAGCTTTTGATGTTGCAGATTACTACAGATCACCTGTTATGGTAGTTGCAGATGGTATGATAGGTCAAATGATGGAGCCAGTTGAATTCAAAGCTCCTGAAAAGAAAAGAGAATTGCCTCCTAAAGATTGGGCAACTGTTGGAACTAAAGGAAAAAGAGTACCTAATGTAATAAACTCTTTATACTTAGAGCCAGAAGTATTAGAAGATCACTGTTGGCACTTAGAAGCTAAATTCAATGAAATGGAAAAAAATGAAGTACAATATGAAATGTACAAAACAGAAGACGCTGAATTTATATTTGCAGCTTATGGAACTACTTCAAGAATAGTGAAAAGCGCAATTGATATATTAAGAGAAGAAGGAATAAAAGCAGGTCTTATAAGACCTAAAGTATTATGGCCATTCCCATTTGAAGCATTTGATCAAATCCCTAGTGCTAGAAACATATTAACTGTTGAAATGAGTATGGGACAAATGGTGGAAGATGTAAAAATGGCAGTAGAAGGTAAATTACCAGTTTACTTCCATGGAAGACCAGGAGGAATGACTCCAACACCAGCAGAAATAGTTGAAAAAGCTAAAAAAATTATTGCCGGAGAATTGGTTGCAGGAGGTGCTAGATAATGGCTGTTGTATTTAAGAAAACTGAAGGGTTACAAGATACTCAAACTCACTACTGTCCAGGATGTACACATGGTATAATCCATAGATTAGTTGGTGAAGTATTAGAAGAATTAGGAGTATTAGGTGATGCTGTAGGTGTTGTTCCAGTTGGATGTTCAGTTTTAGGATATAAATATTTTAACTGTGACACTCAAGAAGCAGCTCATGGTAGAGCACCAGCTGCTGCTACAGGAATAAAAAGAGTTCATCCTGAAAACACAGTATTCACTTATCAAGGTGATGGAGACTTAGCTTCAATCGGTACTGCTGAAATAGTTCATGCAGCTGCTAGAGGAGAAAAAATAACTACTATATTTGTAAACAATACAACATATGGTATGACTGGTGGACAAATGGCTCCAACTACATTAGTTGGACAAAGAGCTACTACTGCTCAATCAGGAAGAAATGCTGAAACTCAAGGTTATCCAATAAGAGTAAGTGAAATGTTAGCTACATTAACAGGAGCTGTATTTGTAGAAAGAGTAGCAGTTGATACTCCAGCTCATGTTAGACAAGCTAAAAAAGCTATAAAGAAAGCATTCCAAGTTCAACAAGCAGGATTAGGATTTGGAATAGTAGAAGTATTATCTACTTGTCCTACAAACTGGGGACTAGCTCCAAATGATGCTTTACAATGGTTAAGAGACAATATGATACCATACTATCCATTAGGAAATTTCAAAAATGTTGAAGTTGAGGAGGTGAAGTAAATGTCTACAGCTAGAGTAATATGTGCAGGCTTCGGAGGCCAAGGTGTTATGTCTATGGGACAATTACTTACTTATGCAGGAATGTTAGAAGGTAAAGAAGTTTCTTGGTTACCATCTTATGGACCAGAAATGCGTGGAGGTACAGCAAACTGTGCAGTAACTGTATCTAGTGAACCAGTTGGTTCTCCACTTATAACAAATGATGCAACTGCAGCTATATTATTAAATATACCAGCATTTGAAAAATTTAAAGATGATGTTGTACCTGGTGGAAAAATAATAGTAAATAGCTCTTTAATAAAAGAAAAAGTTGAAAGAACAGATGTAGATGTTTATTATATCCCAGCAAATGAATTAGCTGTTGAATTAGGTAATGATAAAGTTGCTAATATGATAATGCTAGGAGCTTACTTAAAAGTAGCTGATACAGTAGATATAGAGTCTGTATTAGAAGCATTTAAAAAAGTTTTCGGACCTAGAAAAGAAAAATTTGTTCCATTAAACAGAGCAGCTTTACAAAAAGGTATGGATGCTACATGTTGCGGAGCAACTAACTAATAAAGAAAAAAGATGTCAAAAAAAAGACAATAGAATTATTTCTATTGTCTTTTTTGCTGAGAAGTATTAAAATATTTTTATGACTGAAATTAAGAATATAATAGTATTTTATGAATTATAAAAATATAATACAAATTACAAGCTTTTCAATTATGAAAGGAGAATATTTAGTGAGAAAGTATTTTGGAACAGATGGAGTTAGAGGAATAGCAAATACAGAATTAACATGTGACTTAGCATATAGACTTGGTAGAGCTGGTGGATTTGTTTTAGCTCAAGGAGACCATAGAGTAAAAGTAGTAGTAGGTAAAGATACTAGAATATCAGGAGATATGCTGGAGGCATCTTTAATAGCAGGTCTTATGTCTGTTGGATGTGATGTTATTACTGTTGGAATAATACCAACCCCTGCAGTTGCATATTTAACTAGAAAATATGGTGCTGATTGTGGTGTGGTTATATCTGCATCTCATAATCCTGTTGAATATAATGGAATTAAATTCTTTAATAAGAATGGATATAAATTGGATGATGAAATAGAATTAAAGATAGAAGAATATATAGATGACATGGCTAAAGTAGATTGTATGCCAGTTGGTGAAAATGTAGGACGAAGATTACATGAGCATTATGCACAAAGAGATTATGTAGATTATTTAAAATCAATAATTAACACTGATTTTAGAGGATTAAAAGTGGTTTTGGACTGTGCTAATGGTGCATCGTATAAAGTAGCACCAATAGTATTTGATGAATTAGGAGCAAGTGTAATTTCAATAAATAGTTCACCAGATGGAAACAATATAAATTATAAATGTGGCTCTACACATCCAGAACAACTTCAAAAGGCTGTTTTGGAACATAATGCTGACTTAGGTCTTGCGTATGATGGAGATGCTGATAGATTAATTGCAGTAAATGAAGAGGGTCAAATTGTTGATGGAGACCATATAATGATATTGAGTGCTTTAAATTTAAAGAAAAATAATAAATTAGCACAAGATACTTTAGTAGTTACAGTTATGAGTAATATAGGATTAACAATAGCTGCAAAAGAAAATGGAATAAAATTATCTACTACAGCAGTTGGAGATAGATATGTTTTAGAAGACATGGCTAAAAATGGATATAATCTTGGTGGAGAACAATCTGGACACATGATATTCTTAGATTACAATACTACAGGAGATGGAGTTCTTAGTTCTTTAATACTTGCAAATATAATATTGCAAGAAAAGAAACCTTTATCAGAACTTGCATCAATAATGAGTCAATATCCACAAGTACTAGTGAATGCAACAATAAAAAATGAAAATAAAACCAAATATATGGAATATCCAGAAATAAAAGCTGAAATAGAAAGAATAGAATCTATTTTAGATGGAAATGGTAGAGTCTTAATAAGACCATCAGGAACTGAACCATTAGTTAGAGTTATGTTAGAGGGTAAAGAGGAAGGTCAAATAAAAGAATTAGCAACAAATTTAGCTAATCTTATACAAGAAAAATTATCGTAATTTATAAGGGTATTCTCAGATATAAACCCTGAGGACACCTTTCTAAGCGCCAGAACTTAGTTATAGGCACAAGAATTAAGTATTATTGGAACTAAGTTGACGAGGTCAGAGTTAATCGAATTGTCGGCGGATGCTCTGCGGTGTGTTTACCATCGAAAGACTTCTTTAAATAATAGGAGTAATCCTATGGACAAAGGGAAGCCAAAGTAAACTTATATGACCTAACTCTTAAAATATATAAATAATATTTTTAGGAGGACACAAATAATGTGTGGAATAGTTGGATATTTAGGAAGTAGAAAGGCAGCAGAAGTTATCATAGAGGGGCTTTCTAAGCTAGAGTACAGAGGTTATGACTCAGCAGGTGTAGCAGTTAATGGTTCTAATTGTGATGAACTTAATATTAGAAAGTTCAAAGGTAGACTTTCTGTGCTTGCAGAAGATTTAGAAAAAAATCCTATTGATGGAAATTTGGGAATAGGACATACAAGATGGGCAACTCATGGAGAACCATCTGATGTAAATTCACATCCTCATTTTAATCAAGCTAAAACAATAGCAGTTGTTCATAATGGGATAATAGAAAATTATATGGAAATCAAAGAAGAATTAATTTCTGAAGGTGTTAAATTTGAATCTCAAACAGATACAGAAGTAATAGCACATTTAGTAGATAAATACTATGAAGGTAACTTATTAGACGCTGTATATAAAACTATATCAAAATTAAGAGGAGCTTATGCATTAGGTGTTATATGTAAAGAACATGGAAATGAATTAGTTGCAGTAAGAAAAGATAGTCCTCTTGTAGTTGGTGTGGGTGAAGGCGAAAACTTTATAGCATCAGATATACCTGCTTTATTAAAATATACTAGAGATGTTTATTTCTTAGAAAATGGAGAGATAGTTCACCTAAAAGATGAAAATGTAACAATTTATGACTCTAATAGAAATGTTGTAGAAAAAGAAGTATTCCATGTAACATGGGATGTAGAAGCTGCATCTAAAGGTGGATATGATTACTTTATGTCAAAAGAAATACATGAGCAACCAACAGGAGTTAGAGAAACTCTAGAAAGAAGACTTGATGATAATGGAAATATAATTTTAGATAGTATAAATATTTCTAAAGAAGATTTAGATAAAATAAATAAAGTTTATATAGTAGCTTGTGGAACGGCATATAATGCTGGATTACTTGGTAAGTATGCTATAGAAAAATTTGTAAATATACCAGTAATAACTGATATAGCATCAGAATTTAGATATAGTGACCCATTTGTAGATGAAAACTCATTAGTAATATTAGTTAGCCAATCTGGTGAAACAGCAGATACTTTAGCAGTACTAAGAGATTCAAAAGCTAAAGGAGCAAGAATACTTTCAATAACTAATGTTGTAGGTTCATCTATAGCAAGAGAATCAGATGATGTTTTCTATACTTGGGCAGGACCTGAAGTAGCAGTTGCATCAACTAAGGCATATACAACTCAAATAACTTCTTTATATATGATAGCTTTAGATTTTGCTATTAAAAAAGGAACAATAACTAGAGAGTTTTATGATGGTATGATTACTAAGATGAAAGAAATACCATCAAAAATACAAGAAATATTAGATAATGAAGAATATATAAAAGAAGTTGCTAAAACAGTTGTTAGCTCTGACCATGCTTTCTATTTAGGAAGAGGTATAGACTATAGTTTAGCAATGGAAGGTTCATTAAAATTAAAAGAAATATCATATATACATGCAGAAGCTTTTGCAGCAGGAGAATTAAAACATGGAACAATAGCATTAATAGAAAAAGGAACTCCTGTAATTGCTATAGCTACTCAAGAAAAATTATTTGAAAAAATGGTTTCTAATATGGAAGAAGTAAGAGCAAGAGGAGCTTATGTTGTAGCAATTGCTCAAAGTCATAATAAAGACGTTGAAAAAGCTGCTGAAAAAATAATTTATATACCAAACTCAGATGATATTTTATCACCAATATTAGCAGTTGTACCAATGCAATTACTTGCTTATCATGTTTCTGTATTAAGAGGTTGTGATGTAGATAAGCCAAGAAACTTAGCTAAATCAGTAACAGTTGAATAAAAATATATTAAAAAGTGCATAGATAATATCTATTAGAAAAAACTCATTCTATTTGTTATAATTTTATAGAATGAGTTTTTTATTATAGAAAAAAGCTATTAATCAATATGGAGGTGTATTTGTATAAAAGAGGTAAAGTTAAAATTAGAGACGTTAAAAAAAATCGAAAAAAATAACAATGATTGTATAAATTGCAAAAAATGTTTTAAGGTATGTCCTATGATGAAAGAATTTGGAGACTCACCAAGAGAACTTATGATAGACATTTTGCAAAATAAATCAATAAATAAAAATATACCATATTCTTGCATGTTATGTGGAATATGCAAGGTAGAGTGTCCAAAAGATATAGATTTAAAAGAAATGTTTTTTGATGTAAGGAAAGAAATATTTCATAGCAATCAAAAAGAATTAAATGATATAGGATATAGAACAATAAAATTTCATCAAACTAATAGTTTCTCTTCATTATTCTCAAAAAAATTTATTAAAAAAAACACCAAAAAGATTTTTTTTCCAGGATGTAGCCTTTCTAGCTATAGTAGTGACTTAGTATTAGCAACATATAAATATTTAGAAAATCATATAGAAAATATATCCTTAGCTTTTGAATGTTGTGGCAAGCCAACTTTAGCTATGGGAGATACAAATAAATTTGATAAATATTATTCTAAAATAGACAAGCTATTTAGAGAAAATGATATAGACGAAGTAATCGTAACTTGTCCAAATTGTTTTAATACTATAAGAAATAATAGTGATATAAAAGTGACTTCAATATGGGAAGTGATAAAAGAATATGGACTTCCAGAAAATCTAAAAAATCATTATGATGATTTAAATCAGGAATTTTTATTACATGACCCATGCCCTATAAGAAATGAGCATAATATACATGAATCAGTCAGATATATACTAGGTTTTATGGGAATAAAAATAATTGAATTTGAAAAAAATAGAGAAAACACAGAGTGTTGTGGCTCTGGAGGTATGGTAAGAGTTACTAATAATGAAGTTGCTATAAACCAGACCAAAAATAGAGCAAATAATGAAAAAACAGATTATGTAATCTCATACTGTCAATCTTGTTGTGAGTCTATGTTAATGGCAGATAAAAAAGTACTACATGTATTAGATTTAATTTTTGATGTTGATGTTATAAACAAAAATAAATTAACCCAGAAAAAAACATCATCTATTAAAAAATGGAGTACAAGGTATAAAGGAATAGAAGTAGCAAAGAAGATGAATATAGAAACTTAATAAATTCCCATAAAAAGTATATAAGCTAATGAAAGGAAATAATATGTTAGATACACATGCAAGAAAATATGTAGAGCCATTTATAATCAAAGGAGCAGAGTTCTTTTTAAAACTTAAATTAACTCCAAATAACGTGACAATAATAGCACTTATAGTTGGAATATCTACGTCTTTATTTATATATCTCGATATGAAAGTGCTAGCAATAATTACATTATGGGTTTCAGGATACCTAGATGCTGTAGATGGTGATATGGCGAGAAGTAGTAATAAAACATCCTTATTTGGAACATTAATGGATATTACTTTTGACAGAATAGTAGAAATAAGTATGATTTTAGTATTTGGCTTGAAGATGATTGATGTAAGGTTAAATCTAATGATTCTTTTAAGTAGTATTCTTATGTCAATGACTATATTTTTAACTGTTGGGGCCTTAACTGATAAAAAAGGTATGAAATCATTTTATTATCAAGCTGGTGTAGCTGAAAGGAGTGAGGGATTTATACTTTTTACTTTGATGATTTTATTTCAAAGTTATATTGGAACGATAGCAAATCTATTTTCTATAGTCGTTTTATTTACAGCAGTTCAAAGACTACTAGAAGCAAAAAAAATATTATAAATTAATTTTTGAGAGGGGAAAAAATGAAAAAGAGGATATTAACAATATTATTATGTTTAGGGCTTGTATTTGGATTGATAGGGTGTTCAAATAACGATAAAAAAGAAGAGCCTCAAAAAGATATATTAAAAAGTAGCAATGAAGAGATTTTAAAATCTGCAAAAGGTACAACAGTTAACTTTTATGGATATGGTGGAAATGAAGTAATGAATAAATGGTTTGATAGTTATGTAATTCCAAAGATGAAAGAAGACTATGACATAACTGTAAAAAGAGTAGGAATAGATATAGAAAACATTCTTAATAAACTATTGTCAGAAAAACAAGCTGGAAATGCTAAGGGTACTATAGATGTGGTTTGGATAAATGGAGAA
The DNA here is from genome assembly GCA_020641055.1 of Clostridioides sp. ES-S-0010-02. Classification (NCBI taxonomy): domain Bacteria; kingdom Bacillati; phylum Bacillota; class Clostridia; order Peptostreptococcales; family Peptostreptococcaceae; genus Clostridioides; species Clostridioides sp. ES-S-0010-02. The sequence goes on along the minus strand of CP067345.1, from coordinate 4,244,686 downwards.
AACTTCAAAACAGCAAAAGAGAATAAATTGCTATTTGGACCTTTTGTAGAGAAACTTTCTAATTATGAAAAGTATGTTGATTCATCTTCTGAAGATATTACTACAGATTTTGGAGTTAAGGTAGAGGGGATGGAAGCTCCTTGGGGTAAATCTCAATTTGCAGTTGTAACAGACACATCTAAGATTAATACAAAAATAACTGATGCAAAAACACTAAAAAAAGTAATTGTATCTAATCCTGGAAAATTTACCTATCCAGCCCCACCAGATTTTACAGGAAGTGCATTTGTCAGAAATATAATATATGATGTAGTAGGATATGATAAAGTAAAAAATTTACCAGAAGATGAAGCTAAAGTAAAACAAGTCATACAACCCGCTATGGAGTATCTTAAAGAAATAAAACCATACTTATGGAATAAAGGTAAAACTTATCCTGCGACATCTTCTCAGTTAGATAATATGTATTCAGATAATGAAACCTATTTTACAATGACTTATGCTCCAAATGTATTATTAGGAAGGATAGAAAGTGGAGAGTTTAGCAAATCTACAAAAGCAATAGAATTTGAAAAAGGAAATATAAGTAACACACATTTTGTTGCTATACCAGATAATTCTCAAAATAAAGAAGGTGCAATAGTGTTAATAGATTTTTTGATGAGTATAGATGCACAATCCTCTAAGACAGAAACTAAAAATTGGGGAGATACATCTGTTTTAGATATGAAGAAGATTCCAGGTGAAGATGTTAAGAAATTTAGTGAAACTATAGTATTAAAAAATTCAGTTCCAGAATTAAAAGCGGGAATAGTTCCAATAATAGAAAAAATATGGACTAAAGAGGTACTAGAAAGTGAAAAGTAAAATAATTAATGATAAAATAATTCCATATTTATTAATAGCACCTGTATCTATCATCCTGATACTTATAATGGGTGTAGGAATTATAAATTGCATCTCACAAAGTCTAGGATTTTTTCCTCAGATTGGTCTTGAGCAAATTACATTAAATTATTATAGAGAAATTTTTAGAGATTCTAATTTTTTAGAATCTCTTATCTTTAGTTTGAAGATTTCTTTAGTGTCATCAATTTTGGCTATTATTATAGGTATACTTTTAGCATATATAATGTCTCAAAATAAATTTTCTAAAGTTAGATATATGATTCTAAATGTTCCGCTAGTAGTTCCACATATAATAGCTGTATTATTGGTATTTATAATATTTTCTCAAACAGGTATAGTTTCAAGAGTATTTTATTTTTTCAATATAATAAAGGATTCATCTGAATTTATACCAATGGTTTCTGATAAAAATGGAATAGGGATAATTTCAGTTTATTTGTGGAAAGGAATACCATATATAACACTAATGGTTTATAATATATTGAAAAATATAAATGATAATCTACAACAAGTGTCTATAAATTTAGGTGCAAGTAAACTTCAAACGTTTAGATATATAGTGTTGCCGCTTGCTATGCCTACAATAATTTCTTCATTTATAATAATTTTTGCCTTTTCATTTGGTTCTTTTGAAGTACCTTTTTTAATAGGTGCATCAACTCCAAAAGCATTACCAGTTCAAGCATATCTGAGTTATTCTAGTTCAGATTTAATGCAAAGACCAATCTCAATGTGTATCAATGTTGTATTATCTGGAATAAGTTTTATACTATTAATAATTTATGATAGATTTTTTAATAAAATATCAAAATATAATGTATAGGAGTATCTATGAGTAAAAAATTTAATATAATTCTTAATATCATGTTTGTAGTTATTATAGCTCCTATAATATTATTGTCAATATGGGGAGTTGTAAATACATGGCCATTTCCAAATCTTTTACCTAAGGAATTTTCATTAAGAGGATTTAGATATATTTTGGATATAAATAATCTGAATATCATTTTGAGAAGTATTATAATATCAATAACTGTAGTCTTAGTTACTATTTTATTAAGTATACCAGCATCTAAAGCGTTAGCACTATACGATTTTAAAGGAAAAAGGTTTTGTGAGTTACTGATATTGTCTCCAATTATAATTCCACTAATATCTGTTGCTATGGGCATACATATAGCATTTATTAGAATAGGCCTGGCCAATAATATTTTGGGAGTAATTATTATAAATATACTTCCATGTATACCATATTCAGTTCGAATAATAACAGATGTTTATAAATTAATAGGTGATAATTTAGAAATACAAGCGAAAGTACTTGGAGCAAGTAGATTTAATACATTTAGATATGTAACCTTCCCTTTGATTTTGCCAGGGATATTGGGTGCATCAAGTATGTCTTTCATAATATCCTTTAGTCAATATTTTTTGACTCTTCTTATAGGGGGAGGTAGTGTCATAACTTATCCAATGATTATGTTTCCATATATACAAAGTGGAGACAGGACAATCGCATCTTTGTATAGTATGCTCTTTTTAATAATAAGTTTATTTATCTTGATAATAATAGAATACAATGTAAAAAAGAACTATAAGCATATTCAAAATACAAGGCTATTTTAGTACGATTGGAGGTGTAATAATTGTCATCAGTTAAACTTATAAATTTATGTAAGAGTTTTAACAAAATCAAAGTTTTAAACAATATGAATTTAGATATAAAAGAAGGAGAAATAGTTTCTCTTTTAGGTCCATCAGGTTGTGGAAAAAGTACTACTCTAAAATTAATTGCTGGTATTTTACATCCTGATTGCGGAGATATACTTTTAAATAATGAATCAGTATTAGATATACCTATAGGAAAAAGAGATACTGTAATAGTTTTTCAAGATTATTTATTATTTCCACATATGACTTTATATGAAAATATAGAATTTGGTCTTAAAATGAAAAAAATAAATAAGAATATAAGAAAAAGTAGAGTAAACGAACTTATAAATTTAGTTAAGTTAAAAGGATATGAAAATAAATATCCAAACGAACTCTCAGGAGGACAACAACAACGTGTTGCAATAGCAAGGTCTTTAGCAATAAATCCAAAGGTACTGTTATTAGATGAGCCATTTTCAAATTTAGATATTAATTTACGCAATGAAATGAGGGAATTTGTATTAGGATTACAAAAACATCTAAAGATAACAACGATATTAGTAACACATGACAAAGAAGAAGCGTTAATGATGAGTGATAGAATAGCAGTTATGTTAAATGGTGAGGTTAAACAATTCGACACACCTGATAATCTTTATGAAAATCCCAAAAGTAAAGAAGTTGCAAATATATTTGGAGAAAAAAATTATTTAATCGGAAATATAAGAAATGGAGAATTTGTAAATGATATAATTTCTATTAAATTAGATAAATATAAAAATATAAATATAGATAATGTAGAGTTAATGATACCAAAAGAAAGTATAATCCTAAAAACGATTGATAATGATGTAGGAAGACAAGGGTCTATATTAAAAAAAAGATATGCAGGAGATAAAGTTTACTATGATGTAGATATTGATGGAACGGTATTAAAAGCTAGTAGCAACAATAATTTATATGAAATAAATGAAAAGGTAGATGTGTTTATGGAACAAAGAAAAATTCTATTCTTTCCTGTTGAACTATAGAAAAAAACTATGGCTGTAAACAAGTAAATAAGTATCAAATATATTTTAATTTTGTTATAATGAATTCGAATACTATAATAAAATAAGATTTTATATCAAAAAAGGGAATATTTTTAATATTTGGAGGGTAATTTTATGAAATTTAGTAAAAGATTTAAAGTTTTAGCTATTGGTTTAACTTTAGTATTAACATTAGGGAGTGTAGTTGGTTGTGATTCTAAAGAATCAGAAAAACCAAAAGAATCTTCTCAAAGTCAAGATAAGGCTAGTTATAAAGAAGCCACAGGTGAAGAGGCTGTAAAAATGATGAAGAAAAATAAAGAATTATTGATATTAGATGTAAGAGGTGCAGAGGACTATGCTAAAGGTCATATTATAAATGGTATAAATATATCAGTAGATGATTTAGAAGATAAATTAAGTGATTTAGAAGGATATAAGGATAAAACTATATTAGCGTATTGTAACTCAGGTAAAAAAAGTGCAAAAGCTGCTGAAATATTAGTAAAAAATGGATTTAAAGATGTTTATAATGTAGAAGGTGTGAAAGATTTTGATTATGAATTAGTTACATATAATGATATAACTGCGCCTGAAATGTTAAAGTTAATAAGCGAAAATAAAGATTCTATAGTAATAGATGCTAGAAAGTCAAAAGAATTTGAAACTGGACATTTAAAAGAAGCTATCAATATACCACTAGAAGACACAGAAAAGAAAATGGGAGAACTTGATAAAAATAAGGATATAATTTTATACTGTAGAACTGGAAATAGAAGTGGGCAAGCAGCTAAAATACTTTCAGAGAATGGATTTACAAAAGTATATAATTCAGTTGATGGTGTGGATGAATATGATTTTGATTTAGTTAAATAGATTTAAAATAATAAAAGATTGATTAGAAATCGGAGTACAAATTATGTCGAAGAAATTAAGAGAAGAAATAGAAGAAGGTTTTTGTGCTAATGTTAAATCAATTTCTACAGAAGATTTGAAAGAGAAAGTACAAGATGAATCTTGGGTTATAGTTGATACTCGTTTAAATGATGCATATAATGGCTGGAAATTAGATGGAGTAAAAAGAGGTGGACATATAAGAGGAGCAGTAGATTTTTCTGCGAATTGGTTATATGTAGACTCAGATAAAAAAGACAAAGTATTAGAACAAGCACTAAAAACAAAAGGTATTGATTTAGATAAAAATATAGTACTATATGATGCTAATGGAAAAGATGCTTTACTTGTAGCTACTTACTTATCTAAAAAAGGATATAAAAATCTATATAAATATGATATTAAACAATGGGCAAATAATGAAAATCTTCCAATGGAAAGATATAAAAATTATCAAATGATAGTACCTGCTTCCATAATAAAAGATATCTTGGATGGAAAAATTCCAGAGACATTTGAATATTCTAAGAATATAAAAATGATTGAAGCAAGTTGGGGAGAAGAAAAAGAATCTTATGCAAAAGGGCATATACCTACAAGTGTTCATATAAATACTGATATTATAGAACCTCCTCCAACATGGATGCTTACTAACAATGATAATTTGGCCAAATTTGCTTTAGACTATGGATTTACAAAAGATGATACTGTGATAGTTTCAAGTAGCGCATCTATGGCTTCTTATAGAATTGCTATTATATTACGATATATAGGAGTAAGAGATGTAAGAGTTTTGAATGGTGGAATAAACTCATGGTTATCAGAAGGATATGAGCTGGAGTTAACTAGTAATCCAAAAAGTTCATGTACTACTTTTGGGGAAAATATACCAGCTAATCCACAACTAATTGTTAGTATGCCAGAATTAAAGCAAAAACTAAGAGATAAAAATAAATTTACATTAGTGGACAATCGTTCTTGGGATGAACATATAGGTAAAATATCTGGATATAGCTATTATGATAAAAAAGGTCGTATACCAGGAGCCTTATATGGTCATGCAGGTAGTGACAGTGTATCACTAGAAGAGTATCGTAATATAGATAACACAATGAGAAATCAATATGAAATATTGGCAATGTGGGATAAAGAAAATATAGATACTAATAAACAACTTGCATTTATGTGTGGAAGTGGATGGCGTGCTGCAGAGGTATTAACATATGCAAATGTTATGGGATTTGAAAATACTTCTCTCTATAGTGATGGATGGATGGGATGGAGTCTTGATGATTCAAATCCAATTGAAACAGGAGATTCAAAATAGAATTTTGTAAAAAATATAATATAATTGTTTAAAATGAAGGTATATTCAGTTTATTAAGTTGAATATACCTTTGTTATGTTTTAAAATATAAACATAGTTAGAATATGCTTATATGGATGTGCACTTATTTAAACATATTATTAGCAATATAGAATTATAAAATTATATATTATGAGGTGTGAAATATGATTAGTAAAGATGAAAAAGCAAGGTTAAAAGCTGAAGGTATATTAGCCCAAAGCCAAGAAGGGTATTTCTCAATAAGAATATTGAGTAGAGCGGGAAACTTTACAGCAGAACAGCTTATCAACCTATCAAAGTTATCTGAAAAATATGGTAGAGGTTATTTAGGTGTTACTACTAGATTAGCTGTTGAAATACCATGGATAAAGTATGAAGATATAGATTTAATGAAGGAAGATTTAAAAGCTGTAGGGCTAAAGCATGGTGGTACGGGTAAAAAAGTAAGACCATTAGTCGCATGCAAAGGTACTGTATGTCAACATGGAATATATGATACACAAGAATTATGTGGAAAGTTACATGATTCATATTTTGGATATGATTTACCATCTAAAACTAAAATTACACTAGTTGGATGTCCAAATAACTGTGCAAAAGCAAATACTAATGATGTGGGTATAGTAGGTCAAGTATACGTAAAATTTAATGAAGATAAATGTAAAAATTGTGGATTGTGTACATCATCTTGTAGACAAAAATCAGTTTATATGGAAGATAAGAAATTAGTGTGGAATAAAGAAGAATGTGTAAATTGTGGAAAGTGTGCTCAAGCATGTCCATTTGGAGCTATGGAAGTTGATAAAAAAGGACTAGCTGTTTATCTTGGTGGTAGAATGGGAAGAGGCTATAGATTTGGAGATAGACTTAGTAATTTGTATACAGAGGATAATATAGAAGAATTAGTGCAAGATGTATTTTATACATATAAACAATTAGCAAGTCCAGGAGAAAGAATAAGTAAAGTATTAGAGAGAATTGGAATCGAAGAGTTTGAAAAACATTTATTTAATATAAAATTACAAAATGCATAAAAATACATATTGATAAAGTATATCTCTCTTAAATTTGTTAATAATTCTGTTATAGAGAAAAACAAATTTAAGGGGGATTTTTATTATGAAGATAATAAAATTAGTTGTAAGTTTTTTTATGTTAATGGCTATAGGCATGACAATATCTTATGCAGATGCAAATATAAATACTAGATATAATAAATTAATTAGTGCTCTTGAAACTTCAGAAGCCGATTTTAAATATTATAATATGAAAATTAATTCTGTTATAAATTACAATTTATCAAATAAAGAATTACATAATATTTTTCTAGAAATAATTAACAATCTAAAGTTAGATGAAAAAGGAATAAATTGGAACCAAAAAGGGTATGGCGATGAAATACAATTATATGCTACTATAAAAGATAGCGATAAAGAAATTTCTATAAAAGGAATAAATAAAAATAATAAAGAAAGCTACATAATAGTTGACATATTGGACAACAAAGTATATAAACATAAAGAGGATATTTATAGTAGTGTAGAAAACGTGTTAAATAAATATTCATCTCAAGTAGATGTATCTGCTTGTATTGTTGGAGAATACACAAAAAGGTTACAAAACCACAAATATGATGATATTTTACAAAAAATATTATATAATATGAGTGCTAAGCAAATAGATAAAGTGAAAGACGTAAACTTTTTATCTATAACAGCATATAGTAAAGTATTAAATGATGATGATTTAGAATATTTAGGGGAAAAAATCAATTTAAATATAGGAATTAAATATAATGAGGACGATGGAAAAACACTCATATATATTGCCACACCAATTATAAAATTAGATTATTAATTATGAGGAGATCAGAAAATATGGCTAAGATAATAGTAAAAAAGAGTAATCCACTTAAAGGTAGTGTTAAAATAGATGGCGCAAAAAACGCAGTTTTACCAATAATAGCAGCAACTTTATTAGCAAACGGGAAATCAACTTTAAATGGAGTTCCAAATTTAAGAGATGTTCATGTTATATCAGATTTATTAAGACATGTAGGAGCAGAAGTTGAATATAAAGAAAATACACTTACTGTTGACGCAAGTAATATAAGAACTTGTGAAGCTCCATATGAGCTTGTAAGAAAGATGAGAGCTTCTTTTTTGGTTATGGGACCATTACTTGCTAGATTTAATAGTACAAAAATTTCTATGCCAGGAGGATGTGCTATAGGAACGAGACCTATAGATTTACATTTAAAAGGATTTAAAGCTTTAGGTGCAAAAATAGAAATGGACCACGGTTTTGTTGAAGCCGCAACAGAAAAATTAGTAGGAAATAAATTGTATTTAGATTTCCCATCTGTTGGAGCTACTGAAAATATAATGATGGCAGCTTCTTTAGCAGAAGGAACTACAATAATAGAAAATGCAGCAGAAGAACCAGAAATAGTTGACTTAGCTAATTTCTTAAATGAAATGGGAGCAGATGTTAAAGGTGCAGGTACTAACACTATAAAGATAAAAGGTGTTAAGGAGTTAAAAGGAGCAGAACATAATGTAATTCCAGACAGAATAGAAGCAGCAACTTATATGGTTGCAGCAGCTATGACAAAAGGTGATATAACAGTTGAAAATGTTTTAATGGAGCATTTAAAGCCAGTTGTAGCTAAATTAAGAGAAGCTGGTTGTGAAATTACAGAGATGGACAATTCTGTTAGAGTAGTAGGTCCAAAGGTATTAAAGCCAATAGACATAAAGACTTTACCACATCCAGGGTTTCCTACAGATGTGCAAGCTCAATTTATGGCTATGCTTACTGTAGCTAATGGAACTGGTGTAGTTATAGAAACTGTTTTTGAAAATAGATTTATGCATGTTGCTGAATTCAATAGAATGGGTGCTAATATAAAAATAGATGGAAGAAGTGCGGTTGTTAATGGAGTAGATGAATTACACGGTGCAGCAGTAAATGCTACTGATTTAAGAGCAGGAGCAGCGCTTATTTTATGCGGTCTTATAGCAGAAGGAGAAACTCAAATAGGAGAAATATACCATATTCAAAGAGGTTATGTTGATATAGATAAAAAGATAACAGCATTAGGTGGTCAAATCAAAATAGTAGAAGATTAATAATTGGTTTAGATAAGTAAGTTATAAATTGATAGGGTTGTTCATATACTTAAATACAAGGTTTTAAAAGCTAAGGAGGAGAGTATATGAAGAACCCATTGGTTGTTTTGTTAGGATTTGTAACTTGCTCTGTGTTAGTCCCTTCATTGATAACTTTAGTTTCTTACAAAAATGTGGAGCTAACTGAAAAACCAGAGAAAGTAGTTTCCATAAACAAAACCATTAAAAAAAATGATATTAAAAATGAAGGTAAGAAAGAAGATAAAAAGGTAGTAAACTATGAAACTGTAGACAAAAAAACACCAGTTATAAATGTCTATAATCACATGTCAGGTAAAGTTGAAAAAATGGACATGGAAAACTATTTATGTGGAGTACTAGCTGGTGAGATGTCCTCGGATTTTGATATAGAGGCCTTAAAAGCCCAAGCTGTAGCAGCTAGAACGTATGTAGTATATAAGCAAGAACATGGGAAATCAAGTAAACATAAAAATGCAGTGGTATGTACTGATTATAAACACTGTCAAGAATACAAGAGTTATGCGACTCTTAAAAAGTTGAATGGTGAAGAATGGATTAAAAATAAGTATTCTAAAATTAAAAACGCAGTTAAAGGCACTAAGGGGCAGATAATAACTTACAATGATAAGGCTATACTTCCTCTTTATTTCTCTACCTCATCAGGGAAAACAGAGAATAGTGAAGAGGTATTTTCATCAAAATATCCTTATTTAAAATCTGTAGAAAGCCCATATGATAAGTATTCTCCCAAATTTGCATCAACACTTAAAATAAGCAACACAGATTTTGTTAAGAGCCTTAGAAAGTCTTATAGTAGCATTGTGATAGATGTAAATAACTTGAGTAAACAAGTTGCAATAACTGAAAGAAGCGATGCTGGAACTGTAGAAAAAATAAAATTAGGAAACAAAGAAGTCACAGGAAAAGATGTGAGGACTGTTTTTAACTTAAATTCTGCAAACTTTGATATAAAATTTGGAGAAGGATACATAGATTTTGTAGTAAAAGGATATGGTCATGGAGTTGGTATGAGCCAATGGGGAGCTGAAGGTATGGCAGAAGAAGGCTATAAATACTATGATATATTATCACATTACTATACTGATACAAAAATAAAAGATATATACTAATAATTGTATAAAATACCAAAAACACGTCAATAATCCAAATGTAGAAATATATTTGGAGGTGCGAAATGAAGAAAAAACTGTTAGAAAAAGATGGTTTTTATTTATCTTTATTTGTATGTGTTTGTTTATTAGCAGTAGGTGGAGTTTGGTTTACAAATAATAATGTAGATAAATTAGCTTCTAATAAAGGCATGATAGAAAAATCTAATAAAGATAGTGAAGAGGAAATACATTTAATTGAAAAAGATAAGAAAGATGCTATCCCTACTGCGACAGATTCAAAACAAAACTTAGAAAAAGCTAAGGCAAAAGAAGAAAATAAGTCAAGTACAACAAAATTAAATTACATTGGTGATAAGATAATAAGAGAATATTCAGAAAAAGAACCTAGTTATTCTAAAACATTGGATGTTTGGGAAACTCATAAAGGTATAGATGTTAGTTGTACTAAAGGTAAAGAAATAAAATCTCTATTAAACGGAATGGTAGTAGATGTATTTGATGATGAAGAATATGGAAAATCAGTAAAAATAAAAAGCGACAATAATACTGTAGTAGTATATTCAAATCTAGATGAAAATGTTAGTGTTAAGAAGAATCAGAAAGTAACAGAAGGACAATCATTAGGGACTGTAGGAAGTACTTCTCAGATAGAAAGTGAAGAGGGTATACATGTGCATTTAGAAGCATATAATGGAGAAAAATCTATAGACCCAATGAGTCTAATTAAGTAAAAGTATAACAAGTTTAATCATATTTGGTTAAGCTTGTTATATTTTTTGGTGTTTTTACATATATATCATTAAAGCTATTATGTGAGGGGGGTAATCTTTGAGATCTCATATAGAGGAAAGAGCCATAGTGGTAGCAAAATATATACTTGAAAAAAACACTACAGTAAGACAAACAGCCAAGACATTTGGAGTAAGTAAGAGTACAATTCACAAGGATGTTACAGAAAGATTAAAGGAAATAAATCCATCCCTTGCCAAAGAAGTTAAAAGTGTGCTAGACAAAAATAAATCAGAGAGACATATTAGAGGGGGATTAGCAACGAAATTAAAGTATGAGAAGGAACATAAAAAAATGTAGGTTAAAAACCTACTTTTTTTATTACATTAAATTATTGTAAGAAATATATTATATAATTATAAATAGCAAAAGAATAATACTCTCAAAACATTTATTTTCTCTTGATTAAAGCGAGATTTTTGTATATGCTTTATTATAGGAGTATTAATAAATAGGCTTATAATATAATCTAATATATAAATGAAGGAGTTGAAAAAATGGCTGGAGCTGATATAGGCATAGATTTAGGTACTGCAAATGTACTTGTTTATGTTAGTGGTAAGGGAATCGTTTTAGAAGAACCATCTGTTGTTGCAATAGACAACAGAACAGATTCTGTTTTAGCTGTAGGAGAAGAGGCTAAAAAAATGATAGGAAGAACACCAGGAAATATAGTTGCAATAAGACCTTTAAGAGATGGTGTAATTTCAGATTATGATGTAACTGAGAAGATGTTAAAATCTTTTATAGATAAGATAGTTGATAAAAAGGGATTTGGAAGATTTTTCATGCCTAGAATTATGGTATGTGTGCCAACAGGTGTTACAGAAGTAGAAAAGAGAGCAGTAGAGGATGCTACTAGACAAGCTGGGGCTAGAGAAGTGTATATCATAGAAGAGCCAATAGCAGCAGCTATAGGAGCTGGTGTAGACATATCACAACCTAATGGTAATATGATTATAGATATTGGTGGAGGAACTGTAGATATAGCCGTAATATCACTAGGGGGAGCAGTTGTAAGTGAATCTATAAAAGTTGGCGGAGACCGATTTGATGATGCTATAGTTAAGTACATGAAAAAACAACATAATCTTCTTATTGGAGAAAGAACCGCAGAAAAAATTAAGTTTGAAATTGGTTCTGCATTTAAGAGAGAAGAAGAAAAGTATATGAAAATAACAGGAAGAAATCTGATTACAGGTCTTCCTAGTTCTATAACTATAAACTCAGCAGAAATGTTAGAAGCCCTTAGAGAATGTGTTGAACAAATAGTTGTTGCAACTCATGCTGTTTTAGAAAAAACACCACCTGAATTAGCAGCAGACATAGGTGATGTTGGTATAATAATGACTGGCGGAGGCTCATTATTATATGGATTAGATAAGATAATAGAACAGAGAACAGGAATAACTGTTACAATAGCAGATGAACCACTATCTTGTGTTGCGAAAGGAACAGGGATTGCTTTGGGCTCAATAGATTTACTTGAAACAGGTGGGTCTTTCAAAAGAAAATAATTAGGAGAGTTTAAAATGTTAAATATAGATGAAATAAAAGAACTAATACCACATAGATATCCATTTTTATTAGTGGACAAGATTACAGAGTTAGAAGTTGGAAAAAGAGCTGTTGGTATAAAAAATGTAACAGTTAATGAACCATTTTTTCAAGGTCATTTTCCAAATTACCCATTGATGCCAGGAGTGCTGATAGTAGAAGCTCTAGCACAAGTGTGTGGAGTAGCAATGATGTCTTTGGAAGAAAATAAAGGGAAATTAGGTGTATTTGCTGGTATTGATAAAGTTAGAATCAAGAGAGAAGTAAGACCAGGAGATACATTGACTATGGAAGTTGAAATGACAACGCTTAGAAGAAATATAGCAAAAGCAGATGCTAAAGCTTATGTTGGTGAAGAACTTGTCTGTAAAGGTGAGTTAATGTTTGCTCTAGTAGAAAAATAAAATTTTTAAAAATGAAAAGCATTAAAACAGAAGAATAAATATCAAAATAAAAAGGTAGATAATTTGGAGTATTTATTAAATTAAATACTCTATAGTATCTACCTTTTTAATACAAAAAATTTTATCAGTTACCTTATATAAGATTTAAGTAGATACCAATAGTGCTAAGGCTATTGTTTCAGCTAAGTCTAGTATAAAGCTAAGACGTATATTATTAAATGAAAGTCTGTTATTTTCATCAATTTTATCTACAATCCCTACTATAGAATAATTTCCTATTTGAGGTAGTTTTTTTCCCACACCTTTTCCGGGCAGGATAGGTCCTTCTCTAATCTGTATATTGCCTATGTTACTCTGTGACCCCAAGCAAGCATCTATAGCCAAGAAGTTACCTTGCATATGTGTATTTTTTATAGTATCTAAAGACTCATATATATTTAAGGCGTGAATAGGGTTATCTAGTGTACCGTAAACGGGGTATTTAAATTTACTGTTTTTAAGTATTGTTCCAACTAAAGGGCCTAAAGTATCACCTATAGCCCTGTCTGTTCCTATGCAAACAACAATCGTATTTTCATTAATTATGGTTTTGAGAACTGAACTTAGCATCTGTATAACATCATCATCGCTGTAATTTACTTTAGCTAAATACAATAGGAACACCCCCTTCAAAAAAATATATGAATAAAAAACACTAAAAAGACCTAACTTTAAATTTCAGATAGAGATAATATTTTATTTGTCTCACAAAAAAAGTAATGGCAAAAATATGGCTAAAAATCTTGACAAAATTTTAAAAAAATAGTAAGCTAATAAAGTAAAATAAAACTTAAATCTTGATTACCTTATCAAGAGCGGCTGAGGGATAGGCCCTGTGAAGCCCAGCAACCACCCAAATGGGAAAAGGTGCTAATTCCTACAAGACAAAAGTCTTGAAAGATGAGGTCAGTTAATTAGTATGCGATTACGATTATTAACCTCTTCTTATAAGGAGAGGTTTTTTATTTTGAGTAAAATTTCTAAGAATTGAAGATAAGGTAAAATCTATAATAAAAATTAAGAATGAATAAGGAGGAACAAAAATGGCAAGACATTTATTTACGTCAGAATCAGTTACAGAAGGACATCCTGATAAGATATGTGACCAAATATCAGATTCAATATTAGATGCATTGTTAGAAAAAGACCCACAATCTAGAGTAGCTTGTGAAACTACAGTAACAACAGGCTTAGTTTTAGTAGCTGGAGAAATAAGTACATCTGCTTATGTAGATATACCTAAATTAGTAAGAGAAACAGTAAAAGAAATTGGATATACAAGAGCAAAATATGGATTTGACTGTGACACTTGTGCAGTTATAACTTCTATAGATGAACAATCTGGAGATATAGCTATGGGAGTTGATGAAGGTCTAGAAAGTAAGACTGGAGAAGAAATAGAACAAGAAATAGAAAAAGTAGGAGCTGGAGACCAAGGTATAATGTTTGGATTTGCATGTAATGAAACTCCAGAATTAATGCCACTTCCAATATCATTAGCTCATAAATTATCAAGAAGACTTACAGAAGTTAGAAAGACAGGTTTAGTTGATTATTTAAGACCAGATGGAAAAACTCAAGTTACTGTTGAATATGAAGGAAATAAAGCTGTAAGAGTACATACAGTTCTTATATCAGCTCAGCATTGTGAAACAGTATCAAATGATAAGATAAGACAAGATTTAATTGAGCATGTTATAAAATCAGTTATACCAGCTGAATTACTTGATGAAGATACTAAAATTTATATAAACCCAACAGGCAGATTCGTTATAGGAGGACCTCAAGGGGATACAGGTCTTACAGGAAGAAAAATAATAATAGACACTTATGGAGGATATTCTAGACATGGTGGAGGAGCTTTTTCAGGAAAAGACCCTACAAAAGTTGATAGATCTGCTGCTTATGCTGCTAGATATGTTGCTAAAAATATTGTTGCGGCTGGACTTGCAGATAAATGTGAGATAGAACTTGCATATGCTATAGGTATAGCTAGACCATTATCTATATTTATAGATACTTTTGGGACAGGTAAAGTTTCAGAAGAGAAGCTTGTTGAACTAGTAAACAAACACTTTGATTTAAGACCAGGAGCAATAATAAGAGATTTAGATTTAAGAAAGCCTCTTTACAAAAAGGTTGCTGCTTATGGTCACTTTGGTAGAACGGATATAGATTTACCATGGGAAAGAACTGATAAAGTAGAACAATTAAGAAAAGACGCATTAGGTGAATAATGCTTAGATAAGGAGCTGCTAGAATGTAATTTTAAAATTACGTTTTAGCAGTTTTTTATTTTATGATTAAATATATTTAATAAATACTAATTTTAAATCATATAATAAATAAACATTATTTAGTGAGATTAATATATTTCATTATATAATATTGCATTAAATTAATACATAGTAGAAGGAATATGTTAAAAACTGGTTAAGATTTCGTTAAGTAATGTTAAATAATTCAAAAAATATTGAAAAGCATCAATAATACAACTAATATAGTCTTAATAAACTTACATTAAATTTTACTTATTAAAAAATTTATTTTATTTAGGAGGGAGTAGTGTGTATGTCGGATAAAATAAACATCAAAATGGTTATAAGTTTTGCTGGAGCATATGTAGCGACTGTAATAGGTTCTGGATTTGCAACTGGTCAAGAGATAGTACAATTCTTTACGTTTTATGGGTATGCTGGAATTATAGGAGGAATAATATCTATGGTATTATTCTCATGGTTTGGAGCAGAAGTTATAGAAAAAGGGAGAGAATTAAAGCTTAAAGAACCAATAAAGATTTATCAGGTATATTGTGGAAAATATCTTGGTACATTTTTTGAGTGGTTTGGACCATTGTTTTTGTTTGGTACATTAGTAATAATGATTGCAGGAGCAGGAGCTACATTATCAGAGTATTATGGTCTAAATCCATATGTAGGTAGAATTGGTATGGCAATCGTTTCCCTAATAACTGTATCTCTAGGTTTGACAAGGCTTTCAAAGATACTAGGTAATATAGGTCCTATAATAATAATATTTACACTTTTAGTAGGAGCAATTAGTCTATTTAGTAATATTGGTGCTTTATCAAATGCAGGAGCTATAATTGATAGTCTAAACGTTAAAACTGCTACATCAAATGGATATTTCTCAGGTGTACTTTATACTTGCTATAATGTAATAATAGTAATAACATTTTTAACTGGAATGGGAGCTTCAGCAAAAAATAAGAAAGATGCTGTATGGGGAGGTATAGTAGGTGGAGTAGCCCTTATGGCAGCTGCTATAATGATGAATCTAGCATTACTTTCAGATGTAGGAAATATATACACAAAAGAAATACCAGCTCTTTATTTAGCTGACAAGATATCTCCAATTATAGGTATTTTATTCTCAGTAGTACTTTTATTAGGAATATATACTACAGCTGTACCATTATTATGGTCAGTAACTAATAGATTTGTGGAAGATGACCATCCTAAATTTAAAATAATAACAGTAGTAGTAAGCATATTAGCATGTATAGGAGGATTATTACCATTTGATAAGCTTGTAGGGACATTATATCCATATACAGGTTATATGGGAATTTTAATTTTACTATGTATGCTTTATCGAAGAATTACCAAAACTGAAGGATACAAGGAAAATAAATCTGAGGTAAATTAATATCAAAATAAATTTGTGAAATTTAATCTATGTTTTAGAAGTAAGCTGGTTGAAATAAAATAATTATTTATATATGGTACCTTTACTTTAAGGTACCATATTTTTAGGGTGCAGATTTTTTTTGTTTCTGATAAAATGTATAATAGTTAGAAATTAAGTTAAGTATAAAAATATAGAAAAATTTTCTGATAGAATCCTATCATAGAACTTAATATATTTAAGTATACTAACATACGAACGGAACAATTATTAGTATTTTTAGGAGATAAAAATGGAAAAATTAGAAGGAATGATAAGTGAAATAGTCTTTAAAAATGAAGATAATGGCTATACAATAGCTCATCTGGTAAATGAAAATGATGAAATTGTTGTTGTAGGATGTATGCCTACTTTAGCAATGGGAGAGAGTATAGAGGTTGAAGGTAAATGGGTAAACCACAAAATTTATGGAACTCAATTTGAAGTGAATAGTTTTATGCCAGTGACACCATCATCTTTGGAAGGAATTTATGTTTACTTATCTTCTGGTATGATACATGGAATTGGCGAAAAAATGGCTAAGAGAATAATTGATAAGTTTGGTGTTGACACACTAGATATAATACAAAACTACCCAGAAAAATTACAAGAAGTAGAGGGGATAGGTAGTAAAAAGGTAAAGCAAATAGTAAAGAGTTATGAAGAAGATAGAGAACTAAGAAACATAATAATTGAACTATCTCCTTTTGGAATAACACCCAATTACTGTCTAAAAATATATAAAAAATATAAAAGTAGTGCAATAGAAATTATAAATAAAAATCCATATCAGCTTGCTGAAGACATAAGAGGAATAGGGTTTAAAGTAGCTGATAGTATAGCTAATAAAATTGGTATAGATAAGAATTCTAAAGATAGAATATGCCAAGGAATATTATATACCTTAAATAAATCACTAAGTAATGGGCATACATATTTGCCAGAACATATTCTAATACAAGATTCGGAAAAATTGTTGGAGTTAAGTGGAGACATAGTAAAAGAATGTGTAATGATGTTGGTATATAATCAAAAAATACATATAGAAAAAGTAAATAATGAAAATCTCATATATCTTATGCCCTACTATTTGTCTGAAAATGGAGTATGTAGTCAAATAGTAAAATTGTCGCAGTATGAATTTGAAGATTTGAATATAGATATAGAAAATGAAATTAAAATTTTAGAAGATGATAAGAATATTAAGTTAGCAGAGAAGCAAGTTTTAGCAGTTAAAGAATCTGTGAACAGTGGCGTATTAATTATAACTGGTGGGCCAGGTACTGGAAAAACTACCACTATTAATGCAATTATAGATATATTTGAAAATAATGGGAAAAGTGTAACTTTAGCTGCTCCAACGGGAAGAGCAGCTAAGAGAATGAGTGAAACTTCTAATAAAGAAGCAAAGACTATACATAGATTATTAGAAATGGGATTTTCAACAGATGATGATTTAACATTTTTTAAAGATGAAGAAGACCCAATAAATTCAGATGTAATAATAGTCGATGAAGTATCAATGGTAGATATTATCTTAATGTATAATTTACTTAGAGCAATAAAATTAGGAACAAGAGTAATATTAGTTGGGGATAGCGACCAATTACCTTCTGTAGGTGCAGGCAATGTACTTAAGGACATGATAGATTCAAATATTATAAATGTAGTCAAATTAAATGAAATATTTAGACAAGCTCAACAAAGTATGATAATTGTGAATGCGCATAAGATAAATAATGGAGAACCACTTCATTTAAATACAAAGGGAAAAGACTTCTTTTTTATAAGAAAATCAACAAATGAAGAGATATTAAATGAAATAATAGGTTTGGTAAATGAAAGATTACCTAAATTTTATAATGTTGATAAACTAAAAGATATACAAGTGTTATCTTCAATGAGAAAAGGAGAGCTAGGAGTTACCAATCTTAATATAGAGTTACAAAAGTATCTTAACAAAAAGGAGAAGTTTAAAGTAGAAGAAAGTTTTTCTAAAAGGTTGTTTAGAGTTGGTGACAAGGTAATGCAAGTAAAAAATAATTATACAAAAAAGTGGGAGACAGAAGACCAAAAGGAAAGTGGGGAAGGTATATATAATGGAGATATAGGCTATGTATATCATATAGATAAGGATAAGAAAACTATTTATGTACTATTTGACCAAACTAAAATTGTATCATACTTATATGATGAATTAGATGAGATTGACCATAGTTTTTGTACAACCATACATAAAAGTCAAGGAAGTGAATTCCCAGTCGTAGTGATACCAATAACTTGGGCTCCTCCTATGTTACTAAGTCGTAATTTATTATATACAGCAGTGACAAGAGCAAAAAAATTAGTTGTGTTAGTTGGAGATGTCAAATATTTGGAATATATGATAAAAAATAACAGAGTAAATCAAAGATATTCAAACTTAGGATATAAGTTAAACAAATTCAAACAAGAAGGGCTGTTGATAGAGTAAATATGAAAATATGCAATGATAATTTTATTAAGAGTCTTAGAAATCTAATTAATAAATGTCTGGATTTTATTTATCCTGAAAATATAAATTGCATAATTTGTGATAAATCAATAAAAAAAACTAATACCTATTCAGTCTGTAAAAGTTGTTTTAATGAAATGAATTTTATACTAAATGGGTGTATAAAATGTGGAAAGCCAATAATACATCATTCACTTGAAAAAGAATTTATTGAAGGATGTAGCTATTGTTTTGATAAAAGTTTTTATTTTGACAAGTCAATCTCCTGTATTGAATACAACGAGATAACTAAAAAAATAATATTAGGATTAAAGTACAATCAAAAAACATTTATGGCTAAATACATAGCGCAAATAATGAAAGAAAAGTTGGATTTAGAAAATGTGAAGTTTGATTATATATTATTTGTTCCACTTCATAAGAAAAGACTTAATAAAAGAGGATTTAACCAAGCACAAAAAATAGCTTTGAGTTTGAGTAAAATAATCAATGTTCCAATGTTAGATTGTATATCCAGGGAAAAAAATACAAGGATGCTTTATAAGTTAAGTAAACAAGAGAGAAAAAAGGAATTAAAAAATGTGTTTGCTGTTAACAAAAATATTAAATTAATAAATAATAAAAATGTACTTTTGATAGATGATATATTTACAACTGGCGTGACAACAAATGAAATATCTAAGATTTTAAAGTTATCTGGTGTTAATAAGGTTTTTGTAATGACGTTGCTTACAAGAGCAAATGACAACTACGTTATGGAATAATCTTATATATTGACAATTTTACTTTAAAATATTAAAATGAATAAGTGATATTTAGGTCTGTGGTTGAAAGTCCAAGCCAGTCGCAGGCAAAAGGATCCACGTAAGTTAACACTAAAAATTGGGTTAATGAGCATGGTGCGGCTTAGAAGTAAGACCTACCGATAATAAAATCGAGAGAGAGTAGTAGTGCGGCGAACCCAAGCGAACCCTCCAGTAGGCGAGTGTGGGGTCAAAGACCAGGTCAGCTAAATATCATATTAAAAGAGAGCTAGCATAATGTTTTTATGTGTAGCTCTTTTTTATATATAATAAATTTAGATTGAATCATAAAGAGGTGATATATATGAACAAAAGACAAGAGAACTTGTTGACAGTATTGCTATTGAAAGAAGAATTTATAAATATCAATGACATTGCTAACGATTTTGAGTGCTCAGAGAGAACAATAAGAAATGATTGTAAGTACATTGATGAATGGTTGTCTACTTTTTGTAGTGCTTATATTAAAAGAAAGCCTAAAATAGGAATTAAGTTTAGTGGAGATGATACAGATAAAATAATAGTAAACCAGAAGTTAAGAGGTGAAGTTAAAAGAGTAAATAGTGAACTCCATAAACAAGTTGAGATATTGAATCTATTACTTTGCAATAATAAGAAGATTACCTTAAATGATTTGTCCAATAAATTGTATATAAATAAAAATATTGTTAGGGAAGAAATAAATACATTATCAGTAGAATTAAGTAATTATAATTTGAAAATTTCAACTAAAACGGGCAGTGGTATATGTATTGAGGGAAATGAGAAAGACATAAGAATAATGTTAGTGGCATTTTTATTTAAATATATAGATAAATACAGACTAAACATGGATGAAATAGAATATTTCCATATAGTAGACATAATAGTTGTCAAAAATATAATGTCTATAATAGAAGATAAAATGGATATAAGACTTACAGATGTTTCATTCAGGCAATTGATGTTATTTTTACTTATAAATATCATACGAATAAGGTTGGGGAATTCTTTTGAAATAGTAAATATTAAAAAAGAATTAAAGTTAGAAATTCTTATATTAGATATAGAAAATGAGTTGAAATCCAGTCTATCTATAGTATTAAACCATGAAGAAAAATTATTTATAGAATCACTAATACTTGGCATGAATAAACAAATAAATAGTAAAGATACTAAAAAATCACTATACCTTAATGAAGAATTATCAGAGTATACAAAAAGAATTATAAATCTGGTATCAGAAGAATCGGGTATAAACTTTAATAATGATATATTGCTTTATGACCAATTAATATGTCACTTAAATGTTACAATGCACCAAATGCAAAGTAACGTTTATTTGGAAAATCCACTTTTAGATAATATAAAAAATAAATTTTGTTTTTTATTTACAGTAATTTCAAATTCAATAGGAATTGAGCAAAAAGGAACACAAATAACTGAAGATGAAATAGGTTATCTTACTCTTCACTTTCAAACATCTTTAGAAAGAAAAAGTAATAAGAGAGAATCAACTAAAAAAGCAAGTATCGTGTGCCCATTTAGTTTTGGAGTAAGTATGTTACTAAAAGTAAAGATAGAAAAGAGATTTAATAATATAGAAATAGTTGAAACACTAAGGGAAGAAGATTTAAGAAGAGATAACTTCAATAAAATGATAGATTTTATAATTGCATTTCAAGAATATGAAAATGTACAAAAGCCAATTTTTATAACAACACCACTATTTACTGATGAAGATGAAAATAAACTCAAAGAATTTACCAACAAAATAAAAGAAAAAGATACATCATATAAACTTATGAATAGATTAATGATGTCTGATTATTTAATAAGAGAGCTAGAACATAATGATATTTATGAGGCTATAGCATACTTAACTAATTTATTAATCGAAAAGCATTATGCAGATAAAGAATATTTAAATTCTATTATAGAAAGAGAAAAGGCATATCCAACTAATGTTGGGAAAGGAATATTATTTCCTCATGGAGATATGAAGTATATAAAACAATCTGTCTTATGTTTTGCAAGATTGAAAACACCAATAAAAATTAGAAATGGAAAATACATAAAGATTATACTTTTATTAGCTTATAAAAAAGAGGATGATAGAAAAGTATTTAGAGAATTATTCAAAGAAATATCTAAATTGACAGAAGATGAAAATATGCTTGATGTGCTAAGTAATTGTGATATTAAAAATATAAAAAATATTCTTATATAAATTTATATCAAAATGTGAATAAGCACAAAATTTTCCATGTAGTGGAAAAAGTTGTGCATGTTTTTTTGTTTTTATAAGATATTATATATCTATCAGATAGAAATCAGTTAAAAGTAGACAAGTAATTTAGGAGGAAGAAATGGAAGAAATAGTATTAAAGATTATAATTCATGCTGGAAATGCAAAATCTATGCTTTATGAAGCTCTTGATTGTGCAAAGGAAAACGATTTTGAAAAGGCTGATGAATTAATCGAAAGTGCAAATGAAGAAATATTAAAAGCACATAAAGTACAAACAGAACTTATACAAAAGGAAGCAGGAGGAAATAAATCAGATATATCTATTTTACTAATTCACTCTCAAGACCATTTAATGACTTGTATGAGTGAAAGAAACCTTATAAAAGAAATGATAGTGCTAAGAAAAGAAATTCAAAAATTAAAATAAAAAGTAATTAAGGGGGATTTAAGATAATGAAGAGAAAAGTATATTTATTTTGTAGTTTTGGTATGTCAACAAGCTTACTTGCAGGAAAGATGCAGAAAGTAGCAGATGAACACAATTTACCAATAGAAGTAGAAGCATTTCCAATAGCAGAAATTGATAAGATAGTTGCAGAGAAGAATCCAGATTGTATATTGTTAGGACCTCAAGTTAAATACATGCTAAAGGAGTTAAAGCCAAAGTTTGAAGCTCAAGGAAAACCTGTGGATATAATAAATGAAACTGATTATGGAACTATGAATGGAGAAAAAGTACTAAAGCTTGCTATAAAATTAATAAAATCTAAACAAGCTTAAAATATAGTAAAAAGATACTGAGAAATGAGGGTGGATAGATGAATAAATTGGAAAGAATACTTATGCCGTTGGCTGAAAAAATAGGTAAAAATAAATTATTAATTGCAATTAGAGATGGTTTTTTAGTATCATCACCATTATTGATAATAGGGTCATTATTTTTATTAGTAGCAAACTTCCCAATAAAAGGATGGGACGAATTTGTAGGTCAAATTTTTGGTCCAGATTGGGCAGTAAAATTACAACAGCCAACTATAGCGACTTTTGAAGTAATGACTTTACTTGCAGTTTTAGGAATTGGTTACTCTTATGCTAAACAAATAGATGTAGACCCAATTGCATCAGCAGCAGTTGCAATAGTCGCCTTTTTTATAGTTACACCATTTGTAATACCATATACACCAGAAGGAACAAAGGCAGTCTATATGGTAACTGGTATCCCATTAGGTTGGATGGGTTCTAAGGGAATGTTTGTAGGAATGATAACCGCAATAACATCTGTTAAGTTATTTGCAGTAGTTGTCAAAAAAGGGTGGACATTGAAGATGCCAGATGGAGTTCCTCCAACTGTTTCAAAATCATTTGCTGCATTAATACCAAGTGCAATAGTTATGGTAGTTTTCTTTTTAGTTAAGATTGCTTTTGAAGCTACACCATATGGAAGTATACATGAATTTATATTTAAGTTTTTACAAATGCCATTATTAAAATTAGGAAATAGTTTAGGTGCTATGGCAATAGCTTATATATTCTTACATTTATTCTGGTTCTTTGGAATAAATGGTAGTAGTGTTGTTGGAGCTGTCTATAATCCAATATTAAAAATTTTATCAGCTGAAAATTTAGCGGCTTTTCAAGCTGGTTCAAAAATACCAAACATAATAACTGGTCAATTCCAGGATATGTTTGCAACATTTGGTGGGGCAGGTAGTACACTATCCTTAATTATAGCTATGTTACTTATATGCAAAAGTAAACGTATAAAATCAATGGGTAAATTATCAATTTTACCAGGGATATTTGGAATAAATGAGCCATTAATATTTGGTCTACCAATAATGCTTAACCCAATATTATTGATACCATTTGCAATAGTTCCAACAATAAACATAATAATAGCCTATTTCTGTATGTCAGCAGGATTAGTACCACTTACAAATGGAGTTCAATTACCATGGACAACTCCAATTATATTCTCTGGATTTCTAACAACAGGATGGCAAGGTGCTTTATTACAAATAATACTTCTTGTACTAGGAATATTTATGTACATGCCATTTATAAAGATGTTAGATAAACAATATTTAAAAGAAGAAAAAACAAATGTTGAAGAGGAAGATGATGATATATCTTTTGATGATTTAGTATTATAGGAGGAAAATTATGAAGAAAATAGTTATGATATTGGATCAAATACAAGCAGGTGCAGGTGGGAAAGAAAAAAGCAATATACCTCCTGCTGGAAAATCAAGTCCATTAGGTCCAGGTGTAATGATGGAACCATTTTTAAAAGAATCTAAAGTAATAGCGACACTTTTCTGTGGGGATGAATTTTTTATAAACAATGAAGAAGAAGTGACAAATAAAATGATAGCTATGGTTAAAAAGTTAAATCCTGATGTAGTAATTTGTGGACCAAGTTTTAACTATGAAAATTTTTCTAAGATGTCAGCAATATTATCTAAAAATATAAATAATAAAACAGATATACCAGCTTTTGCAGCTATGTCAGAAGAAAATACATACGTAATAAACGAATACAAAAATGATATATGTATAGTTAAGACACCTAAAAAAGGTGGAATTGGTCTTAATGATTCACTAAACAATATATGTAAATTAGCAAATTCAATAGCAAATAAAGAAGACATAACTTTAATGAAAGAAGAATTTTGTTATTAATTAACACTTTACTAGGGGACAGGTTTAAGTAAAATATTATTTACATTAAAGTATGTGGATAGAGTTTCTATAATTAAGGAGGGATTTTCTGATATGTGGGGAATGATAGCAACATGGAGAATGGCTATAGAAGGAATCACTGAAGCATCAGAACATTTAGAAAAAGGAATGGAAGCAGGAGATGCTGTAGAACTTGCTGTAAGAAGAGTCGAAGATTATCCATTCTATAAATCGGTTGGATATGGAGGACTTCCAAATGAAAATTGTGAAGTAGAACTTGATGCTGCATTTATGGATGGAAACACATTAGATATAGGAGCAGTTGCAGGTATAAGAGATTATTCTAACCCTGTCAGCATAGCTAGAAAACTAAGTTATGAGAAAGTGAATAATTTCTTAGTTGGAATAGGAGCTGAAGAATATGCCCATAAAAATGGATTTGAAAGAAAAAATATGTTAACAGATAGAGCGAAACTACATTATAAGAAGAGAAAAAAAGAAACTTTAGATAAAGGATTAAGCCCATATGCTGGTCATGATACTGTTGGGATGATATCTTTAGATAGAGATGGAAAGATGTGTGCAGCAACCTCAACAAGTGGTCTATTTATGAAGAAAAGAGGTAGAATAGGAGATTCTGCACTATCTGGTTCAGGGTTTTTCGTTGATAGTAACATAGGAGGGGCTACAGCTACTGGTCTTGGAGAAGATTTGATGAAAGGGTGTATATCATATGAGATAGTTAGACTTATGAAAGAAGGAAAACATCCACAAGAGGCATGTGATATAGCAGTAAATGAGTTAGATGAACAACTTATCAAAAGACGAGGAAAAGCTGGAGACTTATCATTAGTTGCTATGAATAATAAAGGAGAATGGGGAGTAGCTACAAACATAGCTGACTTTACATTCTCAGTAGCTACTAAAGCAGAAGCACCTACAGTGTATATATCAAATAGAATAGATGGTAAAACTATACATAAGGTTGTGTCAAACGAGTGGATGGAAGCATATGAAGCTAGGATAAAGGCTCCAATAGAAGTAAGTGAATAAAGTTTGTATTTATGCAGTAAAGTAGAGTCTTTAATATTTAAAAGGAGATTTTTATGAATATTATAAACAATAAAGTAGACGAGATAAAAGAACATTTATTAAGTGATATTGTAGATATTGTAAAAATACCTAGCGTTGAAGGGGAGTCAGAAAATGACTTCCCTTTTGGCGAAAAGGTAGGAAAAGCACTCAATAAAGCACTAGAAATTTCAAGAAAATTAGGATTTAAAGTTAGAAACTTAGACAATTATATTGGTTATGCAGAATATGGAGATAGCGAAGATTATATCTGTGTAATTGGCCACGTAGATGTAGTACATGAAGGGGAAAATTGGATATATCAACCTTATGGAGGAGAAATATATAATGGAAAAATCTATGGTAGAGGGGTATTAGATAATAAAGGACCTATAATGTGTGCTTTATATGGATTATATGTTATTAAGGAATTAGGTTTAAAGTTAGATAAAAAAGTTAGGATAATTTTTGGCACAAATGAAGAAAGTGGATTTAAAGATATACCATATTATTTAAAAAAGGAAAAACCTCCTATAATGGGGTTCACACCAGATTGTAAATATCCTGTTGTATATGGTGAAAAAGGTATGGCGAAAATTATAATCAAAAATAACTGTAACTATAAGGAAGATACATTTCTAAGCTTTATAGAAAATATGTCTGAAAAGGTGATTGTCACAAATCAAGAGTTACATAAAGAGAATAGTTACATAATACTGGAGATAAAGGTAAAATATGAATTTAGTTATAAACTAGAAGATGTCTTAGATGAAATAAAATCTAATTTTCCCAATGGTACAGAGATAGAAGTAATTTCTAATTTTAATCCTGTATATTTTGATAAGGATAGTGAGCTTGTTAAAAAACTTCAAATAGCTTATGAAAGAGTAACATCATTAGATGGTACTCCAGTAACAACTAATGGAGGTACATATGCAAAAGTAATGCCAAATATAGTTCCATTTGGACCTTCGTTTCCAGGACAAAAAGGAATAGCACATAATCCTGACGAATATATGGATATAGATGATATAATCTTAAATGCAAAGATATTTTCAAATGCAATATATGAATTAGCAAAGGAGTAGTTATGCTAGAGATAATAGGAATGACAGTAGAAGACGCTAAGATTATAGAAGATTGTGGCGCAGATAGAATAGAATTAGTTAGTGCTTTAACTGAAGGAGGGCTAACACCAAGTTTTGGACTTATAGAAAGTGTTGTTAACAGTGTAAAGATACCTGTGAACGTAATGATAAGACCACATGCTAAAAGCTTTGTATATAGTAAAGAAGACATAAATATAATGTTAAAAGATATAAATACAGTCAAAAAGATTGGAGCTAATGGAGTTGTATTTGGAATGTTAGACAAGAATAATAATATAGATGAAGAAAATTTAAATTTTTTGTTGCAATATTGCGATAATCTTGATGTTACATTTCATAGAGCAATAGATGAATCAAATACAATAGAAAGTGTTAATCTTTTAAAGAATTATGACAGAATTACAAATATATTAACGTCAGGGGGAAAGGGAAGTATAAGAGAGAATATAAAAATTATAAAAGATATGATGCTTAACTCTAATAATATAAAAATTCTTTTAGGTGGAGGTCTTAATTTTAATAATATAGTTGAAATAAAGGGAGTAACTAAGGCAAATAATTTTCATTTTGGTACAGCTGTTAGAATAGATAAAAATCCATTTGAAGATATAGACAGACAAAAGCTAAAACAATTAGTGGATATAATTTCGAAATAATATAAACATATATAATTTATATAACTTATTAGATTAAATAAAGAGTGTTAGTCAATTGTAGTTTGGGTATATGAATATTATGAGTATTGATTAAGAAATTATTGTTATGATGCTTTACTATTTTTAGATAATTTTGAAGTTAAACTAAATAGTGAAAGAAAAAATGAAATATGGAGGTCTTAGAAGGTGGATAACTATGAAAAATTTATAAAAGTTAAGTAACATATAATACATATAATTTCCTAAAATTACCACTTTATGACATGAATTCACATATTAATAAACAATTATTGGAGATATTTGTGGATAGAAAGGATAATAAAAATAGCTTTAAATACACAGGAACAAGAGTTATTAACAGTTTTATCCACATTATCCACAGGGTATTGTTATAATATTAATCCACATAAGCATTAAGGTGATTAAAAATGAAAAATAATTCTATCAATTGAATAGAAAAAATCATAAAAGTTAATAATAAAAGAAGGATTATGAGATTTCGTGTAGAATATATTATTTAAGTATAAATTTTCTTATACTGGCATAATTGAAGGGAGATGTACTTATGAACATAATTATATCTGGAAAACAAATCGAATTAACTGATGCAATAAAAAATAAAATCGAAAGCAAGTTAAGTAAGTTAGATAATTACATTCATCCAGACACTGATGTAAAGGTTACAGTAAGTGCTAAAAAAACAAGACAAAAAATAGAAGTAACAATAGCTACTGTAAATGGTCCTATAATTAGAGCAGAAGATATGCAGGAGAATTTATACACAGCTATAGATGTTGTATATGATAAATTAAGCAAACAATTAAAAAAATATAAAAAGAGATTACAAGATAAGCATCAAGACAATAAGAGTATAAGATTCCAAGATGCAGAGATAAATCTAGCAGATGAACAAGAAGATTATGAAGATGAAAATCAAGATATAGTAATTCAAAGACGTAAGAAATTTAGTGTTAAGCCAATGAGCGAAGAAGAAGCTGTATTACAAATGGAATTAGTAGGACATGATTTCTATATGTTCAAGAATATAGATTCAGATGAAATAGCTGTAGTTTATAAACGTCATAATGGCGGATATGGTATAATAGAACATGAATAAAGCAATTTAGATTTAATCATATTAGCTATCGATAAATTATTTATCGATAGCTTTTTAAATTAATATTAAAAGTATAGTTTTTATGGTAAAATGAATAATAGTACAATAAAGAACGAGGAGAGATGTAAAATATGAGCTTTATGGATAGTTTATTCAACATGGCAGATAAAAAAGAATTGAAAAAGTTCAATAAGACTGTTGATATAATAGATTCATTAGAACCTAAATTTGAATCTATGGCAGACTCGGAACTTAAAAATATGACAAATACATTTAAAGAAAGATTAGAAAATGGAGAAAGTATAGATGATATACTTCCAGAAGCATTTGCAGTAGTCAGAGAGACTTCTAAAAGAGTATTAGGTCTTAGACACTACAGAGTTCAAATG
Source organism: Clostridioides sp. ES-S-0010-02 (assembly GCA_020641055.1). Taxonomy (NCBI): domain Bacteria; kingdom Bacillati; phylum Bacillota; class Clostridia; order Peptostreptococcales; family Peptostreptococcaceae; genus Clostridioides; species Clostridioides sp. ES-S-0010-02. Next base: position 4,215,539 of record CP067345.1, on the reverse strand, counting down.
ATTGGAGGTATAGTATTACATCAAGGAAGAATAGCTGAGATGAAAACAGGTGAAGGTAAAACTTTGGTTGCAACTGCTCCTGTTTATTTGAATGCTCTTACTGGAAAAGGTGTACATGTTGTAACGGTAAATGATTATCTTGCAAAACGTGATAGAGACCAAATGGCAAAAGTTTATGAGTTTTTAGGAATGAGTGTAGGTGTTATTGTACATGGTCAAAATCCAAAAGTTAGAAAAGAACAATATGATTGTGATATAACTTATGGTACAAATAATGAATATGGATTTGACTACTTAAAAGACAATATGGTAATACACAAAGAGCAAAGAGTTCAAAGAGGATTAAATTATGCGATAGTGGATGAGGTCGACTCTATACTTATAGATGAGGCTAGAACACCACTTATTATATCTGGCCCTGGAGATAAATCAACTCACCTATATTCAGATGCAAATACATTTGTGTTAACTTTAAAACCTGATGACTATGAATTAGAAGAAAAAGATAAGGCTGTATCTCTAACAGCATCAGGTATACAAAAAGCAGAAGTATATTTTAATGTTGATAATATAACAGATATATCTCATACAGAGTTATATCACCATATAAATCAGGCTTTAAGGGCACATGTAATAATGAAAAAAGATGTTGATTATGTTGCTAAAGATGGAGAAATAGTAATAGTTGACGAGTTTACTGGTAGACTTATGTTTGGTAGAAGATATTCAGAAGGCTTGCATCAAGCAATAGAAGCAAAAGAAGGTCTTAAAATACAGAGAGAATCTAAAACACTAGCTACTGTAACATTCCAAAATTACTTTAGAATGTATAAAAAACTTTCAGGTATGACTGGTACAGCAAAAACAGAAGAAGAAGAGTTTAAAGCAATATATAAAATGGATGTCTTCCAAGTGCCTACTAATAAGCTTATGGTAAGAGAAGACTTGCCAGATTGTGTATATAAAAGTGAGATAGGTAAATTTAATGCTGTAGCTGAAGAAATAATTGAAAGACATAAAGTTAATCAACCAATACTTGTAGGTACAGTTTCGATAGAAAAGTCAGAACTACTATCACAAATATTAAAGAAAAAAGGTATTAGACATGAAGTATTAAATGCTAAACACCATGATAAAGAAGCAGAAATAATAGCTCAAGCAGGTAGACTTGGAGCTGTTACAATAGCTACTAACATGGCTGGTCGTGGTACTGATATAGTTTTAGGTGGGAATCCAGATTTCTTAACTAAGAGAGAAATGAGAAGAAATGGATTTAAAGAAGATGTAGTAAATAGAGTTGATACTCCAATAGAAGGAATACCTGTGGCAGGAAATGAAATTTTATTTGAAGCTAGAGCAGAGTACGAAAGATTATATAAACAATTTAAGCAACAAACAGAAGACGAACAAAAACAAGTAGTAGAAGCAGGTGGACTTGCTATAATTGGTACAGAAAGACATGAATCTCGAAGAATAGATAACCAGTTAAGAGGTCGTGCTGGTCGTCAAGGTGACCCAGGTAGCTCAAGATTTTATATAGGTCTTGATGATGACCTTATGAGATTGTTTGGAAGCGATAGAATATCTGGAATCGTAAATAAAATAGGTCTTGAAGAAGACATGCCTATAGAACATAGAATATTATCTAAGTCTATTGAAGGTGCACAAAAGAAAGTCGAAGGTAAAAACTTTGGAATAAGAAAACATGTACTTCAATATGATGATGTTATGAATAAGCAAAGAGAAATAATATATGCAGAGAGAAAACGTGTATTAGAAGGTGAAGATTTACAAGAGCAAGTACAATCAATGACTCATTCTATAATAGAAGAATCAGTGACTCTTTATACAAAAGATAAAGGATTTGATGAAGAAGGATTTAAGGAACATATGTATAATCTGTTCTTACCAAAAGGTAGTATAGAAATCCCAGAGATAGAAAAGCTTAATCCAGTTGAAATAACAGAAAAAGTTTATGAAATAGCTATGAAGATATATACTGCAAAAGAAGAACAAATAGGTTATGAAAGAATGAGAGAAGTTGAGAGAGTTATCTTACTTCAAGCTGTTGATAATCATTGGATAGACCATATAGATGCAATGGATCAATTACGTCAAGGTATAGGGCTTCGTGCTGTAGGTCAACAAGACCCAGTTATTGCTTATAAAATGGAAGGTTTTGATATGTTTGATGAGATGAATAAACATATTAAAGAAGATACTGTAAGATATTTATTTAATATAACAATAGAGGCTCCAGTAGAAAGAAAAGCAGTTGTAGATGTTGAAAATCTAACTTCTCCCTCAGATGGAACTCTTCCAACAAGCAAAACTATTAAAAAAGATGAAAAAGTTGGAAGAAATGATTTATGTCCTTGTGGAAGTGGTAAGAAATATAAAAACTGTTGTGGAAGATAGTTTTGGAGGATTAAATGTTAAAGATACAAGAGTATAGACATAGTGTGGAGCAAATAGCTTCAAATTTAGAAGAATTGAGGGTTTCTCTTTGACGTAGCTTCATTGATGGAAAAGATAAAAATTAATGAAGAGAAGATAAATAAACAAGATTTTTGGAATGACAATGAAGTAGCGCAAAAAGTACTTCAAGAAAACAAAGCTTTAAAAGAAACTATAGATGAATATGAAAGTCTAAAAAACTTATTAGAAGATGTAGAAGTATTGATTGAAATAGGCCTAGAAGAAGAGGATGATTCTGTTGAAAAGGATATAGAAATGTCTATAGAATCAATAGAAGAAAAATTATCTGAGATGAAAATAAAAACTCTTTTAAATGGCGAGTATGATAAAAATAATGCTATATTATCTATAAATGCTGGAACTGGGGGTCTAGATGCTCAAGATTGGGCTCAGATGCTTTTAAGAATGTATATAAGATGGGCAGAAGGTAAGGGTTATAAAGTTAAGCTTTTAGATATAATATCAGACCCTGAAGCGGGAATAAAGACAGCTACAATTCTTGTAGAAGGAACCAACACTTATGGATATTTAAAAAGTGAAAAAGGGGTTCATAGATTGGTAAGAATATCTCCATTTGACCCATCAGGAAAGAGACATACTTCATTTGCTTCTATAGATGTAACACCAGAGTTAGATGAAAATATAGAAGTAGAAATTAATTCATCAGATTTGAAGATAGACACATATAGAGCGTCTGGTGCTGGAGGACAACATGTAAACACAACTGATTCAGCTGTTAGAATAACACATATTCCTACTGGTGTAGTGGTTCAGTGTCAAAATGAAAGGTCTCAACATTTAAATAAAGATAGAGCTATGAGACTTTTGATGGCAAAATTGATAGAGTTAAAAGAATTAGAGCAAAAGGAAAAAATAGAAGATATACAAGGCAAATACTCACAAATAACGTGGGGTAGCCAAATTAGGTCCTATGTTTTCCAACCATATAAGTTAGTCAAAGACCATAGGACAAATGCTGAGTTTGGAAATGTAGATAGTGTGATGAATGGAAATATAGACTTGTTTATCAACGAATACTTAAAAATGAATAAGACAGTTTAATAAACAATGTACAGTAATTAGGATAGATATATAAGAAGGTTAGTGCTTACTATGCACTTTACAGCACTTAGGCTGAGGACTACAACCCTCAGCCTTCGTTCTGTTTGTTATACTTATGAAAAAACTAACATTAGGAGTGAAAAAAATTGGATATAAATCAAATCTTAAAAAATGAATTTAATCTCAAAGATGAACAAATAAATAATACGCTAAAGCTTATTGATGAAGGAAATACAATACCATTTATAGCTAGATACAGAAAAGAAATGACTGGTGAGATGAGTGATGTCACATTAAGGGAATTCTATGAAAAATTGATGTATCTAAGAAACCTTCAAAGTAGAAAAGATGATGTAGTTAGATTAATAGATGAACAAGGAAAATTAACAGATGAGATAACACAAAATATAGAAAAAGCAAAAACACTACAAGAAGTAGAAGATATATATGCTCCATATAAACAAAAGAAAAGAACTAGAGCAACAATAGCAAAAGAAAAAGGGTTAGAAAATCTAGCAGTATCAATACTAGAGAGTAATCTAGATAATATAGATTTAGAGGCGAAGAGTTATATAAATGAAGAAAAAGAAGTAACTTCTGTTGAGGATGCCTTAAAAGGTGCAAGAGATATAATTGCAGAAACAGTTTCAGATGATGCGAAGATTAGAAAATACATAAGAGAGCTTGCTTTAAGAGAAGGAATGATAGTTAGTAAAAGTTCTACTGATGAGAAATCAGTTTATGATATGTATTACGATTATAGTGAAGCAGTGAAAAGTATGGCTCCACATAGAGTTTTAGCAATAAATAGAGGAGAAAAAGAGAATTTTTTAAAAGTTAAATTAGAAATAAATAATGATAAAGTTTTAAATTATATAGTAAATGAATATGTAAATGATAAAAACTTTAAGAATAAAGATGAAATTGTAAATTCAATAGAAGATTCATATAAAAGATTAATTTTCCCATCGATAGAAAGAGAAATAAGAAATCATCTGACAGAAATAGCTCAAGAAAGGGCTATAAGTGTATTTGGAAAAAATGTTAAAAGTTTATTACTTCAACCACCAGTTAAAGATAAAGTAGTTATGGGATTTGACCCTGCATTTAGAACTGGTTGCAAAATAGCGGTTGTAGATAAAAATGGTAAATTATTGGACTATACAACAGTATATCCAACAGACCCTCAAAATAATGTAGAAGGGGCCAAGAAGACTTTAAAAGAATTAATTGAAAAATATAATATAGACATAATTTCAATAGGAAATGGGACAGCATCAAGAGAGTCAGAAACATTTGTGTCAGAAATGATAAAAGAGATAGATAGAGACATTCAATATGTTATAGTCAGCGAAGCTGGTGCATCAGTTTACTCAGCATCTGAACTCGCAAATGAAGAACATCCAGATATAAATGTATCAATAAGAGGAGCTATATCTATAGCGAGAAGACTACAAGACCCCTTAGCAGAACTTGTGAAAATAGACCCTAAGAGTATAGGTGTAGGCCAATATCAACATGACTTAAATAAGAAGAGATTAGAAGAAGTATTAAATGGAGTTGTTGAGGATTCCGTAAATAGTGTTGGAGTAGATTTAAATACTGCATCATATTCTCTATTAGAGCATATTGCAGGAATAAGTAAGGTTATCGCAAAAAATATAATAGCATATAGAGAAGAAAATGGAGACTTTACATCAAGAGTACAACTGAAAAAAGTAAAAAGACTTGGCCCTCAAGCATTTACTCAATGTGCTGGATTTATGAGAATCTTAGATGGAAAGAATCCTCTAGATAATACAGGTGTACATCCTGAAAGTTATGATATATGCAAAAAAATGATTGAAATAATAGGATATTCTTTGGATGATGTAAAAAATAAAAATATAGAAGAAATAGATGAAAAAGTTAAGGAAATTGGTTTGAGAGAATTAAGTGAAAAATTGGAAGTAGGCCAAGTTACTTTAAGAGATATCATAGCTGAGATTAAAAAACCAGGAAGAGACCCAAGAGAAGAAGGAATAAAGCCTATACTTAGAACTGATGTCCTAAAAATTGAAGATATACAAGAAGGGATGTCTTTAAAAGGTACAATAAGAAATGTTGTAGATTTTGGAGCATTTGTAGATATTGGAATAAAAAATGATGGGCTAGTTCATAAATCAGAAATGAGTAATAGCTTTGTAAAAGACCCTATGAGTATTGTTACAGTAGGTGATATAGTAGATGTAAAGGTAATTGGAATTGATTTAAATAAAAAAAGAGTTGCATTATCAATGAAAAAATAGGTTAATTTATGTTTAGTTATGATACTTATGTGTAACAATTATAAATGTAAGTAGCATAATAAAAAATTTAAGAAATTATGAAATGAGACTGTAAAGAGATAATATTTAAAATAGTTAGTATAGTATTGAAAATCAGGAGGAAAATGAATGGTTTTTATAAAAAATGGTAATATAAATACCATAACAAATGGAATAATTCAGGGAGATATACTTATAGACCAAGGAAAAATAATAGAGATAGGAAAAGACTTAATAGCACCTTTAGATGTAGAGGTGATAGATGCAAGTGGTAAATTTGTGTTTCCAGGGTTTATAGATGCCCATACTCATTTAGGATTGTGGGAAGATGGTATAGGATTTGAAGGAGCAGATGGAAATGAAGAAACTGACCCAATAACACCACAATTAAATCCTATAGATGGGATTAATCCAATGGACAGAACATTTAAAGAAGCTTTTGAAGGTGGTATAACTTCTGTATGTACAACTCCTGGAAGTGCAAATGTTATGGGAGGTCAATGTATAGCTATAAAGACCTATGGGAAAAGAATTGATAAAATGGTAATAAAAAATCCAGTAGCATCTAAAATAGCCTTTGGAGAAAATCCAAAAAGCTGTTATGGTCAAGATGATAAATCTCCACAAACTAGAATGGCAATAGCTTCATTACTTAGAGAGAATCTTAAAAAAGCAGAAGAATATTTAGAGGAAGTCGACCTGTATGAAAGTCATGATGATGAAGATTGTGAAAAACCTGAATATGATATAAAAATGGAAAGTTTAATACCCGTTTTAAGAGGAGAAATTCCTTTTAAAGCACATGCCCATAGAGCTGATGATATGTTCACAGCCATAAGGATTGCAAAAGAGTTTAATTTAAAGCTTACATTAGACCATTGTACAGAAGGTCATCTTATAGTGGAGGAGCTATTGGAAGAAGGATTTCCTGTAATAGTAGGGCCATCATTATCAGAAAGGTCTAAATTTGAACTTAGAAATTTAACGTTTAATACAGCTGGAATACTTTCAAATGCAGGACTTGATGTATGTATAATGACAGACCATCCAGTAATACCAGTTCAATATCTTCCAATATGTGCAGGGATAGCAGTTAAGCATGGAATGAAAGAAGAAAAAGCAATAGAATCCATTACAATAAATCCAGCTAAGACTCTAGGAATTGAAGATAGAGTAGGTTCTATAGAAGTTGGTAAAGATGCAGATATAGTAATTTGGGATAATTCTCCACTAGAGATTCAAAGTAATGTACTTTACACTATAATAAATGGGAAAGTAGTGTATGAAAAAAAATAACTTGACAATTATTAAAAAATTAACTAATATAAGAGTGTAAGGAAAATTAAAAAATCAAAGAAGATCTTCGGGGCAGGGTGAGATTCCCTACCGGCGGTATAGCCCGCGAACTACTTATGTGGTTGATTTGGTGAAATTCCAAAGCCGACAGTAAAGTCTGGATGAGAGAAGATATTTATGGAATATAAATAAGTTTATTTTAGTTTGTTTAAACTATATCCATAAAAACTCGAAGATAAGGTCTTCGAGTTTTTTGTTTTTCCTAAAAAAATATAAATATATTTATTAGGAGGATAATAATTATGCAAAGTACAGCAAAAAGAAGTAATATGATTTCAACAAGAACTTTAGTAGTAATGTCAATTTTATCAGCAATATCTTATTTACTAATGTTTATTCAAGCACCAATACCAGGTATATTTCCAGATTTCTTAAAAATTGACTTATCAGATATTCCAGCAATATTTGGAGGGATGTCTTTAGGACCATTAGTTGGATTTGGAATAGTTGTAGTAAAAAATATACTACAAGCGATTACAGCAACAACAACTGGAGGAGTAGGAGAGTTTGCAAATATATTAATTGGTGGTTCTTATGTAATGATACTTTGTTATTCATATAAGAAAAGTAAAGATTTAAAAGGCATATTAATTGGATTTGTATTAGGAACAATAGCTATGACTATAATTGGCTCAGTGTTAAATTACTTTGTAATGTTACCACTTTATGGTCAATTTATGGGACTAGATGCTATAATAGGGTTAGGTTCAGCTATAAATCCTAAGATTCATGACCTATTTACTTTTGTAATTTGGATGATAGCTCCATTTAATGTACTAAAAGCTGTGATAATATCTTTAGTAACATTACCACTTTATAAAAAAATGGGAAATGTAATAAAAAAATAATCAGACAAGAAAATATAAAATTTTAAAATTAAATATATTGGAAAGCCATAATTTATTTATAACTTCAGTCTCATGTTGTGATTGATGTATTAAATACATTATGGCTTTATTAATTTATCAAAAAATGTATTTAAAATAAGAAATATTTAGACAGATTTAATTTTTAAAATAAAGGAAGAATTAAAACGATTAACTATTAAAATACTAAAAAGGTATCTACAATATGCAGAGCGAATTCATAATAGACAAAAAATAAAGTTATTATTAAGAATAAATAATGTTTTGAATTGTAATTCTTAATAATAACTAATTTAATGATGATAGGAGAGTAGATTTATGAAAGTATGTAAAAAAATGAAAAAAGTATTTTTAGACGATAAAGGGTATTATTTTAATAGTGATTGGGAAAATATTCATATAGGCATTGATAGTAAAATGTTAGGAGATTCTTTAAAGTATATTACGAATGAATATATTGAAAATATGGAAAGAGTGAAGTATGACTATCATGAATTAGAAAATATAAATAATCAAACAGATGGTATGTGTATTTTAGCTATAAGACAGAATTATAAAGCTTTGAAGTATGTAAAAGAGCAAACAGAAGAATTATGTTTAGAAGCTATAAGGTACAATTATAGAGCACTTGAATATGTAAAAGAACAAACTGAGTATATATGCCTTGAAGCAATAAAAAAAGATTGCAATGCACTTAAGTATGTAAGAAGTCAAACAGAAGAACTTATTATAAAAGCAATAAGATGTTCTTCTAATATAGATGTTGTAAGTATATTAAAAGCTTTAGAGGTTCAAACAAGAAAAATATGTTTAGAAGCAATTAAAAAAGATGGCAGGTGTCTTGCATATGTTAGAGAACAAAGTGAAGAATTATGTATAGAAGCAATAAAACGAAACTATAAAGCACTTAAATATGTACAAAACCAAACAGAAAAAATGTGTATTGAAGCTGTAAGTCAAAATGGTATGGCATTACAATATGTAAATCAGCAAACAGAAAGAATATGTTTAGAAGCAGTTAAACAAGATGGAAGAAGCCTACAATTTGTTAATAATAAGACAGAAGAAACATGTATAAGAGCTATAAGATACTTGGATAAAAAGTACAATATTAAAGATGTACTAAATTACATAGATAACTATACAGAAGAGATATGTACAGAGATTGTAAGACAAAATGGAAAGATGCTTATGTATATAAAGAATCAAACAGAAAAAATGTGCATTGAAGCAGTAAAAGAAAATTATAAATCTCTCAAGTATGTAAAAGAGCAATCAGAGGAAATATGTAAAGAAGCCCTGAAACAAAATTGTAAGGCAAAAGAATATGTAAGGATTGCTATTGATGATTATATATAAGTTTTAATAGAATCATTAATATTGAAAGATAAACAAAAAAGATAAATAGAAGTACTTTATAATAGTTGGGGCTTATACTATAATTAATTAAGCAGTGATATAAATTCACACGACGATTATATCAAGATGGAGATGAATTAATGGCAAAAATATATTTAGAAAATGAAAGTAAAACTAGAGAAATAGGATATAAATTAGGTAAATTATTAAAAGGAGGTAGTGTAATTTGTTTAGTGGGGGATTTAGGATCTGGAAAGACCACAATGACACAAAGCTTAGCAGACTCATTAGGTATAAATGATTATATAACAAGCCCAACTTTTACTATAATAAACGAATATGAAGGAAAAATACCTTTGTATCATTTTGATGTTTATAGAATTGGTAGTAGTGATGAAATGTATGATATTGGATATGATGAATATATAAATTCAAATGGAATCTGTATAATTGAATGGGGTAATTTAATAGAAGATATACTTCCAAAAGAATATTTAAACATAGAATTAAGGTACAAAGATGAAGGAAGAGAAATGATATTAACTCCAAAAGGAGATTATTATAAAAGTATAGTTGAGGAGTTGATTAAATAATGAAGATATTAGGTATAGATACATCTTCTATGGCAGCAAGTGTAGCAGTTGTTGAAGATGATAATTTAATCTGTGAGTTTACAGTAAATAACAAAAAAACTCATTCACAAAAGCTTATGCCAATGATAGAAAATATGTTGGATATAAGTGATTTAAACATAAAAGAGATGGATTTGTTAGCTATATGTATAGGCCCTGGTTCATTTACAGGTCTTAGAATAGGTATGGCTACAGTAAAAGCTATAGCCCATGTAAATAATCTACCAATAATAGCAGTAAATTCTTTAGAATCTTTAGCAGGTAATATGAATTTATGTGAAAGAAAAATATGCTCTATATTAGATGCACAAAAAAATCAGGTGTATTCAGCTAAATATAAGTTTGAAGATGGAGAGTTAATAGAGTTAGATAGTGTCGATGTTGTAGAATTTGAAACTTTACTAAAGGAAATTAAATCAAGTGATGAAGAATTTATAATAGTTGGAGAAGCTGTTTATAAATATAAGGATGAGCTAGAAAACGTAAAAAATATAAAGATACCTTCACCAGCTCATAATGTATCTAAAGCAGGAAGCTTATGTTCTGTAGCACTAAATAAATATAGTAAAAATATAGATGTACATACTTGTTATACAATAAACCCTATGTATATCAGAAAATCTCAGGCCGAAGTACAATATGACGAAAAAATGAAGAGGATAAATAATGAAAGATAATACAAAACAAATAATAGATGATGTAAAAATAGAAGAAATGACTATTAAAGATATAGATGAAGTTTTTGAAGTGGAAAAAAATTGTTTTGAAGATTATTGGTCAAAAGAATCTTTTAGAAAAGAGTTATCTAATGAAGTAGCAAAGTATATAGTAGCAAAACTAGATGGAAAAGTAGTTGGATATGTTGGAATTTGGCTTATACTTGATGAAGGTCATATAAATAATGTGGCTGTTCATAGTGACTATAGAGGCAAAAAAATAGGAGATAAGTTAATAAAAAGATTAGTTGATTTATGTAAAGATAATAATATTGCGTCTATGACATTAGAAGTTAGAGCATCAAATAAAATAGCACAAAATCTATATAGAAAATATGGATTTAAAATGGGTGGAATCAGAAAAGAATACTATAATGATAACAAAGAAGATGCAATTATAATGTGGAATCAATTAAAAGAGGTGTAGAGTTTATGGGTGATATAATAACATTAGCTATAGAGAGTAGCTGTGATGAAACAGCTGCATCAGTTTTAAAAAATGGTAGAGAAGTACTTTCAAACATAATCTCTACTCAAATAGAAACACATAAAAAGTTTGGCGGAGTAGTACCAGAGGTGGCTTCAAGAAAACACGTTGAAAATATTGATATAGTTGTTCAAGAAGCTTTAGATGGGGCAAATATAGGATTTAATGATATAGACCACATTGCAGTTACATATGGCCCAGGACTAGTAGGGGCTTTATTAGTAGGATTATCTTATGCTAAAGCACTTGCATATACATTGGATATTCCTCTTGTAGGAGTAAATCATATTGAAGGACATCTAAGTGCAAACTATATAGAGCATAAAGATTTAAAACCTCCTTTTATAACATTAATAGTATCTGGAGGTCATACTCACTTAGTAGAAGTTAAAGATTATGGTAAATATGAAATTTTAGGAAAGACTAAAGATGATGCATCTGGAGAAGCCTTTGATAAGATTTCAAGGGCTATGAATTTGGGGTATCCAGGAGGACCTATTATTGATAATTTAGCTAAAAAAGGGAATAAGCATGCTATAGAATTTCCAAGAGCTTATTTAGAAGATGATAGCTATGACTTTAGTTTTAGTGGTCTAAAATCTTCTGTATTAAATTATTTAAATGGAAAAAGGATGAAAAACGAAGAAATAGTAGTTGAAGATGTTGCTGCATCTTTTCAAGAAGCAGTAGTTGAAGTTTTAGCTACTAAAGCATTAAAAGCGACAAAAGATAAAGGTTATGATGTTATAACTCTTTCTGGTGGAGTTGCTTCCAACTCTGGTCTTAGAGCTAAAATAACAGAACTTGCAAAAGAGAGTGGAATTATAGTTAAATATCCTCCTTTAATTTTATGTACAGATAATGCTGCTATGATAGGTTGCGCAGGATATTATAATTTTATAAACAATAAAACACATGATATGAGTCTGAATGCAGTTCCGAATCTTAAGATAAACCAGTAATATAAACTAAGTTTAAAAATATATTGATTAAGTATTTTTATAAAATTAAATATAGTATATGTTAAAGCTTAAAACAAGACAATGGACAATCTTTATATTTTAATAAATCAGTAGGTTTTTAGATATTTAGATATAAGGTAAATTTATGGTCTAAAATGTTTTAAGTTTTATTTTTTTGTAGAAAGATTATTTTAGAAAGTGGGTAATAGACTCTTTTTTTCCCTTCTTAAAAAGTTTTATACTAAGTATAGAAAGTTTAAGGAGGGGAAGAAATGAGTCAAAGTAAAGAAGATAAAATAAGAAGTATTTTAGAAGCAAAAAATATTAAAGCAAATTTTCAAAATCAGGAAAATTTAGATGAACTTAGTGAAAAAAAAGCAAGTAAAAGAGCAGATGATTTATTGAATGTATATTACAATACATTGTCTACAGCTGATATGGAATTTCCATATTGGTACAATAGAGAATATAGAAAATCAGATGGGGATATAGCAGTAGTTAGAAGAGCTAAAGCTCTTAAAGCTGCTTTTTCTCATATGACACCAAATATAATACCTGGTGAGAAGATAGTAATGCAAAAAACACGCCATTATAGAGGTTCTTTCCCAATGCCTTGGGTAAGTGAAAGTTTCTTTGTTGCTCAGGGAGAACAAATGAAAGAAGAAGCAAAGAAATTAGCTAGTAATACAGCAGATGAGCTTACAAAATTTGGTTCTGGTGGAGGAAATGTAACTGAAAGTTTTGGAAATGTTGTTTCAATAGCTGGTAAATTTGGAATGAGAAAAGAAGAAGTACCTGTTCTTGTAAAAATGGCAAAGGAATGGGTTGGAAAATCAGTTGAAGATTTAGGATTTCACTATGAAAAGATGATGCCAGATTATGATTTAAAAGAAAATTTAATGAGTACACTTATATGTATGTTTGATTCAGGATATACACTTCCTCAAGGTAGAGAAGTTATAAACTATTTTTATCCTTTAAATTATGGATTAGATGGAATTATAGAAATGGCAAAAGAATGTAAAAAAGCAGTTGCAGGAAATGCATCTGGAGATGGGCTTATCGGAATGGATCGTCTATATTTTTATGAAGCTGTTATTCAAGTCATTGAAGGGTTACAAGCTTGGATTTTAAACTATGCAAAACATGCAAAATATTTAGAGAGTATAGAAACAGATTTAGAATCAAAAAAAGAATATTCAGATTTAGTAGAGATATTAGAACATATTGCACATAAACAACCTCGTACATTTAGAGAAGCTCTTCAATTGACTTATACAATTCATATAGCATCAGTAAATGAAGATGCTATATCTGGTATGTCTATAGGTCGTTTTGGTCAAATTTTATATCCTTGGTATGAACAGGATATGGAAAAAGGACTAATTACAAAAGAAGAAGTTATTGAATTATTAGAACTTTATAGAATAAAAATCACTTGTATTGACTGTTTTGCTTCAGCAGGTGTAAATGGAGGAGTCTTATCAGGAAATACATTCAATACTTTATCTATAGGTGGCTTAAGAGAAGATGGTTCTACAGGAGCTAATGAATTAGAAGAATTATTATTAGAGGCAAGTATGAGATGTAGAACTCCTCAGCCTAGCTTAACTATGTTATATGATGAAAAACTTCCAGAAGATTTTTTAATGAAAGCTGTTGAATGTACAAAACTTGGTTCTGGTTATCCAGCATGGGTAAACAATTCAAATGGGACAACATTTATGATGAAGCAATTTGCTGATGAAGGAATGACTGTTGAAGAAGCTAGAGCATTTGCATTAGGTGGATGTCTGGAAACATCTCCAGGATGCTGGAAACAACTGACTTTAAATGGAAAGACATATTCTATTGCAGGTGGAGCAGGACAATCTGCTGGTTCTGGAGTTCACTTTATTGCTAATCCTAAAATATTAGAACTTGTTCTCATGAATGGTAAAGACCATCGTATGAATATACAAGTATTTGAACCTCATAATAAGCCATTAGATACTTATGAAGAAGTTGTAGAAGTATTTAAAGACTATTATAAACAAGCAATAAATGTTCTTGAGAGAGCAAATAATATTGAGTTAGATATATGGAGAAAGTTTGATACTTCTATAATAAATTCTCTATTAAAACCAGACTGTTTAGATAAAGGTCAACATATAGGAAATATGGGATATCGTTATAATGCAACATTAAATGTAGAAACTTGTGGAACTGTTACTATGGTTAACTCATTTGCTGCACTTAAAAAACTTGTATATGATGACAAAGCTTTTACAGTTGAAGAAATGAAGGATGCTGTATTAAATAATTTTGGATTTAAAGATGCATTAGAAGTTGGTAATTATTCTATGGCAGACCAAGTAAAAGTGGATAAGACTGGCAAATATGATGCTATTTATAAGGCCTGTCTTGATGCACCTAAATATGGAAACAATGATTTGTATGCAGATATGATTCTTAAAAATTATGAAATATGGCTAGCAAAAGTGTGTGAAGAAGCACAATCTTTATATGCTAAAAAAATGTATCCTTGTCAAATTTCTGTATCTACACATGGACCACAAGGAGCTGCTACTTTAGCTACCCCAGATGGTAGATTAAGTGGAACAACATATTCAGATGGTTCAGTTTCTGCATATGCAGGAACAGATAAAAATGGTGTGTATGCATTATTTGAATCTGCGACTATTTGGGATCAAGCAGTAGTTCAAAATTCTCAAATGAATTTAAAACTTCATCCTACAACTATTAGAGGACAACAAGGAACAAAAAAACTGTTAGATTTAACAAGAAGTTACTTGAGAAAAGGTGGATTCCATATTCAATACAATGTTGTGGACTCAGAAACTTTGAAAGACGCACAAAAAAATCCTGATAATTATCGTCAACTAATGGTACGTGTTGCTGGATTTACTCAATACTGGTGTGAACTAGGTAAACCAATACAAGATGAAGTAATTGCTAGAACAGAGTATGAAGGGGTGTAAAATATGAGAAAACATAGTGATTGTATGAATTTTTGCGCAGTAGATGCGACTAAAGGGATTTGTAGATTATCAAAACAAATGATTAATTTAGATGATGAAGCATGTTCAGAAATAAAAGTAATGCCAAAATGTAAAAATTGTAAAAATTTTGTTGATGCTAATGATGAAGGTATAGGTAAATGTGTTGGGCTAGAGAATGAAGATTGGGTATACTCAACATTAAACGCAATTACTTGTGAAGGGCATGTGTTTAATGAATAGTCAAAGACAATTAGAAGGAATGATTTTTGATATACAAAGCTTTTCAGTTCATGATGGGCCAGGTTGTAGAACAACTGTGTTTTTAAATGGATGTCCACTTAGTTGTAAGTGGTGTGCAAATCCTGAAAGTTGGACTGTTAGACCACATATGATGTTTAGTGAGTTGTCTTGTCAATATGAAAATGGATGTACTGTATGTCATGGTAAATGTAAAAATGGTGCATTGAGTTTTGACCTTGACAATAAGCCAGTCATAGATTGGGGCATATGTAAGAATTGTGAGAGTTTTGAATGTGTCAACTCGTGTTATTATAATGCGTTTAAATTATGTGCAAAGCCATATACTGTAGAGGAACTTGTAAAGGTGATTAAGCGTGATTCTAATAACTGGAGAAGTAATGGAGGAGTAACATTTAGTGGAGGAGAGCCACTACTTCAACATGAATTTTTACATGAAGTGCTATTAAAATGTCATGAAACAAATGTGCACACTGCTATTGAAACGAGTGCATGTGTTTCAAATGAAATTTTTAATAATATATTTAAGGATATCGACTTTGCATTTATTGATATAAAACATATGGATAGAGAAAAGCATAAGGAACAAACAGGTGTGTATAATGATTTAGTATTAGAAAACATATCAAATCTTGTGAACTCTGACTGGGGTGGAAGATTAGTACTTAGAGTACCAGTTATTTCAGGATTTAATGATAGTATAGAAAATATAAATGATATTATATCTTTTATGCATAAAAATAATTTAGTAGAAATTAATCTGTTACCATTTCATAGACTAGGAGAGTCAAAATGGATTCAATTAGGTAAAGAATATGAGTATTCTGATAAAGGAGATGTTGATGAAGAGCATCTTGAAGAATTACAGGACATATTTTTAGATAATGGCATAGCCTGTTATGTTGGGCATGAGACTGCTTTTTAGAAATAAATATTATGAAAATTAAATATTAGTTTGTAGAATCGAGTTATCGCATGAGTAAATTAAATTTGTTCTGTGATAGCTCTTTTTTACGTATTTTAATTAAGTATATTTTAACTTGTTTTATATAAAGTTTATATTTTAAGTTAAAAATATGTACGAGAATAAAGGTATACAAATACTCTTTTTTAGATAATATTTGAGTATAAATAATATATTTAGAATATTTTTTTTAATAAGGAAATATCAACAAAAGGGAAAATACTAAGAATATAACCATTACTATTCATGCTTTACTATGTAGTTCATCAAGTATTAATTAAAAATATAATGGACATAAAAAATATCATAAATATGTGATAAGATAAATATATAGAAATATTTTACTTATTTTTGGGTTGTTATATATTTAGGTACTGGGGTGATATAGTTGAACCAAGAAATATTTTTTAAAGTAATGAATGAAATATTGGAAAATATTGATGAAGGGGTACATTTTGTTAATAAAGAAGGGAAAACTATAATCTACAATGATTCTGTACAAAAAATGGAAAAAATGAATAGACATGATGTTTTAACTAATTCATTTTTTGATATAGTCAGCAAAATGAAAATAAATAGAAGTACACTAGTAGAAGTTTTGGAAAAAAGGGAAATTATTAAAGACAATATTCAAAAATATCTAGATAAAAATGGAAAAGAAATAACAGCAATAAATACTACGATACCAATTGATATTAAAGGAGAATTTGTAGGGGCACTTGAAATATCAAAGAATATGACAACTATAGAAAATTTATTAAACAGAAGCTATAAAAAAAATTTAATTAATAAAGTTGACAATAAACAAAAAAAGGGTTATGAATTTGATGATATTTTAGGGGAAAGTAATCTGATTAAAGAGGCAATAGCAAAATCTAAGAAAGCTTGTAAATCTGATGCCTCAGTATTTATATATGGTGAAACTGGGACAGGCAAAGAGCTATTTAGCCAGTCCATTCACTATGGAAGTAATAGAAAAAATTATCCATTTATAGCACAAAATTGTGCAGCTTTACCAGAATCATTATTCGAAGGAATACTATTTGGAACTGCTAAGGGAGGATTTACAGGGGCAATAGACAGGCCAGGTTTATTTGAGCAAGCTAACAAAGGGACATTATTATTGGATGAAATAAACTCCATGCCTATTATGTTACAGGCTAAATTGCTAAGAGTTTTGCAGGAAGGTTATGTAAGAAGAGTTGGAGGGACTAAGGATATACCTGTTGATGTAAGAATTATTGCAACAACAAATGAAAGTCCAAAAGTTATTTTAAATGAGAATAAAATGAGAAAAGATTTATATTATAGGCTTAACATAATAGATATAAAAATTCCTCCTCTTAGAGATAGAAAAGAGGATATATCTGTATTATGCAAAAAATTTATTTCAAAGTATAATAAAAAGTTAAATAAAAAAGTAGTAGGTATTTCAGATGAAGCTATCAGGGTTTTAAAAAATTATGACTGGCAAGGGAACATAAGAGAACTAGAAAACATAATTTATTGTACTATGAGTATGATGGAAAACGAGATACAAATAGAAACAAGCATGATTAATTTAAATGACTATTACAATCTTAAAGAGAATAAAGAGCGTAATAATTATTCTTTAAATGATTTAGAGAATAAGACACTTAATAATGTTCTCAGTGAGATAGAAGAGAAGTATATATATGAATCATTAGAAAAGGCATCATATAATATAACTAAGGCTGCATCAATTTTAGGTATGAATAGGCAAAATTTACAATATAAAATAAAAAAATATAACATTAAAGTCCTATAAAGAAGTAAAATAAAAAAGAAAAATAAAGGCGCAAAATTATTATAAAAGAGCAAATTTTTTTGCTCTTTTTTTGTTTCTCAGAAAAAATATTATTTTTTATTTATGAAAATACATAACAAGATAATTATAGTTTCAACGTTCTAATAAATATTTATTTTTGTTTTGAAGTTGGCACGATTCATGCTTTAACTAATAATTAAGAATATAAATTTTTAGGAGGGTGTATATATGAGAAAAGTAAGAGTTGGTATATGGGGATTTGGAGCTATGGGGATAGGCATGGCTAATATGATTTTAAAAAAAGAAGGTATAGAAATAGTATCTGTTTGCAGTAGAAGTACTTCAGGTAAAAGTATGTATGATGTCCTAGGAATTGAAAGAGGAGAAAGAACAGAAGTTATTATCAATGGAAATTATGAAGAAGTTTTTAAAGAAAAAAGTGTAGATGTTGTTTTATTAGCAACTGATTCATTTACTAAAAAGGCTTTTGATAAAATAATGTTCTTATTAAATAGAAAAATAAATGTTATATCAACAGCAGAACAAATGGCATATCCACAAGCTGATGATGCAGACTTGGCTAAGAAAATGGATGAAGTTGCAAAAGAGAATGGAGTAAGTATTCTTGGAACAGGAATCAATCCAGGGTTTGTACTAGATTTACTAGTATTAGCGCTTTCAGGTACTTGTGAAGAAGTTAATAGTATAAAAGCGAAGAGGGTAAATGATTTATCACCATTTGGAAAATCTGTTATGGTAGAACAAGGTGTTGGAGTAACAAAAGAAGAGTTCATAAAAGGTGTAGAAAATAATACTATAGCAGGTCATGTAGGATTTGTAGAATCAATAAATATGATAGCTGATGGATTAGGGTGGAAACTAGATAAGATAGAACAAACAAAAGAACCAATAATGACTACAGTAGATAGAAAATCTAAGTACGGAGAGGCATTGGCTGGAAATGTTGCTGGTTGTAGACAATGTGGATATGGATATGTAAATGGAGACGTTTTAATTGAAATGGAGCATCCACAACAGATAATACCTGAAGCAGAAGGTATTAAAACAGGAGACTATGTATCAATAAAAGGGATACCAAATATTGATTTACAAATAAATCCTGAAATACCTGGAGGGGTAGGTACTTATGCAATGATAGTAAACTCTATTCCATTAATAATAAATGCTAGACCAGGCCTTAAAACTATGTTGGATATACCAGTACCTAGAGCAATAATGGGAGATATAAGAAATCAGATAGAAATTGAGTTAGAAGAAGAGTCAAAAGCAAATTAATAAAATAACAGTTAGCTGATAAGGGGATGAAAAAATGGATGCTAAAATTAATGATTGGGTTATTATACACAATATAGTGTTGACTCCAGAAGAAAGAGCTCCACAAGTTCCAGAGGATACTAAGAAAGTATCCTTAGAAATGTGGGTTAAAGGGTTTATACAAAAGGATGCCTCTATAGGTGATTTAGTAGAAGTTAAAACAATTACGGGTAGACTTGTAAAAGGTAATTTACTTAAAGTAAATCCATATTATACTCATGATTATGGTAAATGTATACCTGAGTTACTCCAAATAGGAATACAGGCTAAAGAAATATTATTTGGAGGTGTATATAATGAATAATGCAGCATCAATGAAAGATATGAGCTATCAAGCTGTCATGGGAAGAAACAATGAAATAATGAAAAACGCAATTGGATTGGATTACTCATCTTTTGAACAAGAAGGAATAGGATTTGACTATGAAAAAATGATGGGTGAAACAGGATATACATTACAAGATATTGAAGCAATTCAATCACAATATGCTGTTGGAAATACTCCTATAATAGAACTTAAAAATTTAACTAAGTTGGCCAGAAGATGTGCTCCAGAAGGTAAAGGTGCTAGAATATTTGTAAAAGATGAAGCAATGAATGCATCTGGTAGTTTTAAAGCAAGAAGAGCAGCTACTGCAGTATATCATGCTAAAAAAATGGGATATAAAGGTGTAATAGCAGCTACTAGTGGTAACTATGGAGCAGCTGTAGCATCTCAGGCAGCAATGCAGGGTTTAAAATGTATAATAGTTCAAGAATGTTATGATTCTAATGGTCTAGGTCAACCTGAGATTATAGAGAAAGCAAGAAAATGTGAGGCATATGGTGCAGAAGTTATTCAATTAACTGTTGGACCAGAATTATTTTATACATTCTTAGTCCTACTAGAAGAAACAAGCTATTTTAACGCATCGTTATATTCACCATTTGGAATTGCAGGTGTAGAAACTTTAGGATATGAGCTAGCTATTCAATTTAGAGAAAAATATAAAAAAGACCCTGATGTAGTTGTTTGTACAAATGCAGGTGGAGGTAATCTCACTGGAACAGCAAGAGGACTAATAAAAGCTGGTTCTCTTAACACAAAAGTAGTTGGAGCAAGTGTTGATTTAAAAGGATTACACATGGCTAGTGATAGTCAATTTAATAAAAAATCATTTACAACAGGACATACAGGTTTTGGTATACCATTCTGTACATGGCCTGATAGGTCAGATGTACCTAGGTCTGCAGCTAGACCACTTAGATATATGGACAGATATGTGTTAGTAAAACAAGGAGAAGTTTTCTATACAACTGAATTATTGGCACAGTTGGAAGGTATAGAAAGAGGACCTGCTGGAAATACATCTTTAGCAGCAGCATTTTCCTTAGCACAAGAATTGGATGAAGATAAAGTTGTAGTAGTACAAGAGACAGAGTATACAGGTGCAGGTAAACACATATGTCCACAGCTTACATTTGCAAAAGAAAATGGAATAGATATAAAATTTGGAAATCCAAGAGAAGAAATTGCAGGAGTAAACTTAATATTACCAGAAAGACCAGAATTATTAAAATGTGTTGATATCGACATAAATAAAATAAGAAAATCATTTATAAAAAATTGTGTATCTCATAATGGTATTGATAATGTTAATAGTCTAAGTAATGAAGATATAGAATTTCTAATGAAAGAAGTAAAAAGTTCAAGAGATTTTGTTATTGATACGTTAGATAATTTATAATAATTACTATTTTTTAATTTACCATGAAATGAATAGTTGGAAAATTCACTTAAATTAATATGAATGGGGGAATGTTCATGAAAAAAAGAGAGGATGATTTTGAGGTTAGAAGAAAACATCTTCAGAAATTGAGCGATGATGAGTTAAAAGAAAGATTTTGGAGTTTAGCTGCCCAGATAGTAGAACCAATGATAGACCTTGGCAAAAAGAATACAACACCATCAATAGAAAGGTCTGTTTTGTTAAGAATGGGATTTTCTTCTCTTGAGGTAAAACCTATTTTAGAAGGTGTTATGGAAAGAGGTCTTATAGGTAAGGGAGCAGGGCATGTAGTTTATAAGCTTGCTAAATCTAAAAATATATCAGTTAGAGAAGCTGGTTTATTATTAGTTAATGGTGAATATTGGGATGAAGTTACATGTTTATTTAGAGAAGGGGTAGAATCATGTTAAAGGAAAATAAAAAATTAGATATAGACTATATATTAAAAGATTTGGATAAATATAAACCAAAAAGAAGAGGTTGGGTTTGGAGAGAACACTTGGAAAATCTTGAAATGGGACCTTTTGAATATAAAGACTGTACAAAACCTTTAAAGAAGAGTGTAGGGTTACCATCATCTAAATATTTTAATAATATAGACCCTCAACCAAGCCCAATTATTACTACTGAAATAGCTTCTGGAAGATTTGAAGATGATATAAGAAGAATGAGGATGGCAGCTCATCACGGTGCTGACCACTTAATGGTCATTAGAACTGCTGGGCAATCACATTTTGACGGACTTATAGAAGGAACCCCTCAAGGTATAGGAGGTGTTCCAATAACAAGAAAACAAGTAAGAGCTCAAAGAAAAGCTCTTGACTTTATAGAAGAAGAAGTTGGTAGACCTATTAATTACCATTCATATGTAAGTGGTGTTGCGGGTCCTGAAGTAGCAGTAATGTTTGCTGAAGAAGGGGTCAATGGAGCACATCAAGACCCACAATATAATGTTCTATATAGAAATATAAACATGGTAAGATCTTTTGTAGATGCTTGTGAAGCTAAGCAAATAATGGCTTTTGCAAATATAGCTCAAATAGATGGAGCACATAATGCTAATGCTACTGCTAGAGAAGCATGGAAGGTAATGCCTGAACTTATGGTTCAACACGCTTTAAATTCTATATTTTCAGAAAAAATAGGAATAGATAAAAGTAATATATGCTTATCAACAGTGCCACCAACAGCCCCTCCAGCACCATGTTTAAGAATAGATTTACCTTATGCTGTTGCACTTAGAGAATTATTTAGTGATTATAAGATGAGAGCTCAAATGAATACTAAATATATGGAATCATCAACTAGAGAAGCAACAGTTACTCATGTATTAAATTTATTAACATCAGTCTTAACTAGAGCTGACATACAATCAACTATAACACCTGACGAAGGTAGAAATGTACCTTGGCATATATACAACATAGAAGCATGTGATACAGCAAAGCAAGCTTTAGTTGGAATGGATGGTCTTATGGATATGATAGAACTTAAAGATGTTGGAGAATTAAGATACAAAGCAAGAGAGATTAAAGAAAGAGCTGTACTATATATGGAAGAAATCTTTGAAGTTGGAGGATATTTTGAATCAGTAGAACAAGGATTCTTCGTTGACTCAGGAAATTATCCAGAAAGAAATGGTGATGGTATATCTAGAAAAATAAAAGGTGGAGTTGGTGAGGGTACTGTTTATGAAAGAGATAAAGATTATTTAGCACCTGTAACTGCTCACTTTGGATACAATAATGTAGCTCAATATGATGAAAAAGCTATAGATAATCCATCAATATTAATAGATGGATGTACATTTGAAAATCCAAACAAAATAATATATATCGATGAACTTGATGATTTTGATAATGTAGAAAATAGACTAAAAGAATCAGAGGAATACAGAGGTGGAACTAAAATCAAACCTGAAATGGAATGGTGTGCAGATGGAATTGTGATGATAACAATGATGCTTCCTACTGATAAAAGAACAGCTGAGTTTGCAGCATTGGAATTTGTCAAAAAAATGAATTTACAAGAAGTTGAAGTTATAAGTAGAGAAGTTATGCATGAATCCGAAGGCACTAGGATAGAAGTGAAGGGAAGAGTTCCATTTGATATAGATTTAAATGACTTAGTAATACCAGAAGAACCTAAAGTACTAACTGATGAAGAAATAAGAGCAGATATAGAAGAAAAGCCTATGAAAATAGTTTCAGCTACAGTTGGAGAAGACGAACACTCAGTTGGTTTAAGAGAAATAATAGATATAAAACATGGTGGTATTGAAAAATATGGTATAGAATGTCATTACTTGGGAACTTCTGTACCTGTAGAAAAATTAGTAGACGCAGCAATAGAGCTAAATGCAGATGCAATACTTGCATCTACAATAATAAGTCATGATGATATTCATTATAAAAATATGAAGAAATTACACGATTATTGTGTAGAAAAAGGTATAAGAGATAAAGTAATGATTGCTTGTGGAGGAACACAGGTAACACCTGAAATAGCCATTGAACAAGGAATAGATGCTGGATTTGGAAGAAACAGCAAAGGTATACATGTAGCCACTTTCTTAGTTGAAAAAAGAAGAGAAATGAATAATAAATAATGGAGAATAAAAAAGTTTCTTTAAAAATAGATGTGTTGGTAGCTGAAATAGGAAGTACTACCACTGTAGTAAACGCTTTCCATAATATTGATTCTGATAATCCTGTATTTTCGGGTCAAGGTCAGGCTCCAACAACAGTGTTTGAAGGTGGCGATGTAAGAAATGGCTTATCGGGTGCTATTAAAGATTTAGCTAATAAATTATCTGTAGATGATATAAAGTATAATGATATGTTTGCAACTTCTAGTGCAGCTGGTGGATTAAAAATGACTGTTCATGGATTAGTGTATGATATGACAGTAAAAGCAGCTAAAGAAGCTGCTCTAGGAGCTGGAGCTGTTATTCGTCAAGTAACATCAGGTAGAATTAAAAGAACTGATTTAAAGAAAATAAAAGAAATAAATCCCAACATAATCTTAATAGCTGGTGGAGTTGACTATGGAGAAAGAGATACAGCTATTTATAATGCTGAAATGATAGCTTCTATGAGTTTAGGTATACCAGTTATATATGCTGGTAATGTTGAAAATCAAGAAGAAGTAAGGTTAATATTTGAAGATACGAATTATAAGCTTTATATAACAGAAAATGTATATCCTAAAATAGATTTATTGAATATAGAACCTACAAGAAAAATTATTCAAGGTGTATTTGAAGACCACATAACTACAGCACCAGGAATGAAGTATATTAAAGAAATGGTTAATGAAAATATTACTCCAACTCCAGGGGCTGTAATGGAAGCTTCTAAACTTTTATATAAAAATATTGGAGATTTATTAACTTTAGATGTAGGTGGAGCAACTACTGATGTGCATTCTGTTACATATGGAAGTGACTATATTAATAAAATATTAGTTAATCCTGAACCTGTAGCTAAGAGAAGTGTTGAGGGAGATTTAGGTGTATATGTAAATATGAAAAATATAGTAGAAGTTATAGGCAAAGAAAATTTACAAAATGAATTATCTATAGATATTGATAAAGTAATAGATAATTATCCACCAATACCAAAATCAAAAGAAGAAATATTATTTGTGGAGAGATTGACAAAAGAAGCTGTTATTAAAGCTATGTTAAGGCATTCAGGGAAAATAAGAAATATTTATGGAACAACTGGAAAAACCAAAATTGCAGAAGGAAAAGATTTAACAGAAGTAAGATATATAGTGGGTACAGGGGGAGCACTTACTAGGCTCCCTAGTAGAATTAAAATATTAGATGGTATAACTAAATACAATAAAAATAAAGAATTACTATTTCCAAAGGAAAAAACAAAGATATTGATAGATAATGACTATATTATGGCATCTATGGGGGTTTTATCTAAAAAATACGAAGAAGCATCTCTTAAGCTCCTACTAAAAAGTTTAAACTTCAAGGAGGAAAGACTATGTACCCTAGATTAGAAATAGATATAGAAAAATTAAGACATAATGCTAAAGTAATTTTACAGAGTTGTCATGAAAGAAACATTAAAGTATCTTTCGTAACTAAATCATTTTGTGCACGAAAAGAAATAGTAGAAGCAGTATATAATGAAGGAATAGATCATATAGCAGATTCAAGAATACAAAACTTAAAAAAGTTACAAAATATAAATTTACCTAAAATACTAATTAGAATACCCATGATAAGTGAACTAGAAGAAGTTATCAATTATTGTGATATAAGTTTTAACTCAGAATTAGAAACTATAAAGAAATTAAATGAATTATGTGAAAGTAAAAATATTATTCATAATATAGTTCTTATGTTTGACTTAGGAGATTTACGAGAAGGGTATTTTTATGAAGAAGACCTCTTTAATAGTATAAAAGAGATAGTAAAACTAAAAAATATTAAAATAATTGGTATAGCTACAAACTTAACTTGTTATGGAGCTATTATACCATCTAAAGAAAATACAGGTAGGCTAGTAAGTATAGCTCAAAAGATAGAAGGTAAATTTGGAATAAATCTAGAAATAGTATCAGGAGGTAATTCAAGTTCTATACATTTAATGACAAGTAATAATATGCCAGAAGGTATTAATAATTTGAGAATAGGTGAATCTATTTTACTTGGTAGAGAAACGGCATACGGTAAAAATATAAATGGGACATATCAAGATGTATTCAAATTAATATGTCAAATAGTTGAATGTAAAGAAAAACCATCAGTTCCTATTGGAGAAATAGGAGTTGATGCGTTTAGAAATAAACCTGTTTATGAAGATAAAGGAATCTTAAAAAGGGCAATTATAGCCATAGGTAAGCAGGACATAAATATTGACTCTTTAATTCCAATAGACACTGATATAGAGATATTAGGGGCAAGTTCAGACCACATGATATTAGATGTAAGTAATACAAAATGTGATTATAAATTAGGCGACAATGTAGATTTTTTATTAACTTATGGAGGTATCATGTCATCTAGTACAAGCGAATATGTTTCAAAGAAAATTATAGTATAGTGTTCAAATAATTAGGAGGAAATTATTTTATGAAAGAGCGAGAAT
Source organism: Clostridioides sp. ES-S-0010-02 (assembly GCA_020641055.1). Classification (NCBI taxonomy): domain Bacteria; kingdom Bacillati; phylum Bacillota; class Clostridia; order Peptostreptococcales; family Peptostreptococcaceae; genus Clostridioides; species Clostridioides sp. ES-S-0010-02. Next base: position 4,189,087 of record CP067345.1, on the reverse strand, counting down.
GTAGAAAAGCAAATCTGTTTGATGCAATGATACCAATTACTTGCTTGATATTATTTTTAAGTTTAGGGGTATTAATGTATGGCTCATCACCTCATGTACCACTAATAGGAGCTGCAGCAGTAGCAGGCCTTGTAGCTGTATATAGGCTTGGATTTAAATGGAAAGACCTAGAATTAAGTATGTTTAATAGTATAAAGATGGCAATGCAAGCAATCTTAATCATAATTATAATAGGTGTGCTTATAGGAACTTGGATAGTAAGTGGAGTAGTTCCATGTATGATTTACTGGGGACTAAAAATTTTATCACCAAATATTTTTTTAGTAGCATCCACATTAGTCTGCTCAATAGTGTCTCTTGCAACAGGGTCATCTTGGAGTACAATGGGTACAGTAGGCGTGGCACTTTTAGGAATTGGGCAAAGTTTAGGTATGCCAACTGGATTAATAGTGGGTTCTATAATATCTGGAGCTTACTTTGGAGATAAACTATCACCTTTATCTGAAACGACTAACTTAGCACCAGCAATGGCAGGAACAGATTTGTTTACACATATAAAATATATGTTATATTCAACTATACCATCATTATTAATTTGCCTAGTAATTTATGGTGTAATCGGAATGAAGTATTCAGGTCAAGCATTAGATATAAAACAGATAGAGCTAATTAGGTCTACATTAGATTCTACATTTAATACTTTATCACCAGTATTATTATTAGCTCCAGCAATAGTAATTGGATTGGTTATATTCAAAGTTCCTGCTATACCAGGGCTTATAGTAGGTGCTGTATTAGGAGTATTGTTTGCAGTAGTTTTCCAAGGAGAATCTATGAATGTAATATTAGATGCAGCACAAAATGGATATGTTTCATCAACACAAGTAGAAGAGGTAGATGCTTTATTGTCTAAAGGTGGGATTATGAATATGATGTCTACTGTATCTTTAACAATATGTGCCTTATCTCTTGGAGGTATTTTAGAAAAAACAGGCATGCTTGAAGCAGTAGCTTCTTCTTTACTAAGGTTAGCAAAGGGTGTATTTGGAACAGTATTATGTACAATGGTAACTTGCACAGTTACTAACATAATAGCAGGAGAACAATACTTGTCTATAGTTATACCAGGAAGAATGTATAATAAGGAATATAAAAAGAGAGGTATACATCCTAAGATGTTATCAAGAGCTTTAGAAGATAGTGGAACTTTAAGTTCTCCATTGGTACCATGGAATACATGTGGAGCGTATATAACAGCAACATTAGGTGTATCTGCATTAACGTATGGTCCATATGCATTATTAAATATCATAAATCCATTGGTATCTCTAGCATTAATTGCATGTAAGTTTAAAATAGCAAAAATAGAAGATGAACCTGAAACTTGTTTGAATTTTGATGTTTGATTATAGTATTTGATATATGTTACTTATTAGAAAAAATAAAGGCCTAAACTTTGTGTAAATAATAAAGTTTAGGTCTTTATTAACTTTTTCTATAGATTTTAAATAAAAAAGAATGTCAAGCAATCTATAAAATATTACTGAATTTTTTCTCTTGGAACATATAATTTTGAATCTTCTGACTTATCTTTGCACTCACATTCAATTTTTTTGTTTTTTTTCATAAGTACATATAAAGGTGCTATCAATAACATTGCTCCTAATCCTATCAAAACTCTATTTTGAGTTATAGGTTTTGACATATCTTCAACCCAAGCTTGTTGTAACAACCATATACTACCTAATATAGCTACTGTTGGTATAACAGGGCCAAAAGGAATTTTAAATGAAGCCTGGATATCTGCTCTTTTTCTTAAAACTATTACTGCTAAACAAGTTGGTATGTATTGAGCAAATCTGGCAATTACACTCATTACTGCAAGCTGTTCAAAACTTCCAGTTAATACAAGTGGTATGCAGAAGATTAAAGATATTATTATTGCTACATATGGAGCATCATATTTATTTGTTTTTCCTATAAATGCTGGAAGAGAGCCTTCTTCTGCTAGAGCAGAACCACACTTGGGAGTTACTATTGAAGAACCTATATTTATTCCAAATATAGATATTAATGTTGCTACAGATATAAATACTTTACCATAATTGCCTAAAAATACGCTTGAAGCGTCTGCGATTGGAATACTATTTTCAAATAATTTGTCTCCAAGTATACCCATACAGACAACTTGAATTAAGATATAAATTATTGCACATATAAATATTGTAGTTATTAATGCTATTGGAAGATTTTTTTTAGGATTATCCATTTCTCCACTTGCTACAACAAATGATTCAAATCCAGTAAACGCGTAAAATACTAATATTATAGCTGGTCCTATACTAGAATTTACAACATTGCCTGAAGGAACAACATTACCAAATTTTATAAAGAATATTCCTACTATTACAAAAACTATTAATGGTACTAATTTAGCTATGGTTATTACATTATTCATTATCTTTGTACTTTTAATTCCAAATAAGCTGTTTATTGAAAGTAATGTTACTAATGCCACTGCGATATATCCTTTATATTCAGTAGCAGCTTCTGGCCAAAATGCACCTAAAGCTGTTGCAAATCCTACTGCTAGTGTAGACCATGATATGATTCTAATAACCCAAGACATTGTACCAACTTCAAAACCTATAAAATCACCAAATGCCTTTTTGGAGTATAAATATGCACCTCCATTTTTGTCAAACATACTTCCAGCCTCTGCAAAACATAAAAGTATTGATAGAACCAGAAGTGTAGCAAAAATATATATAAATATACTATTTTGGCTCGCTAGATTGTAAACTTTACCTGGTAGTAAGAATATACCTGAACCTATGATACTATTAATTCCTAATAATATCATACTAAATAACCCTAATTTTTTAGCTTTTTCCATATTAATTTATCTCCTATTCTTTTATTAATTACCATATTAATTAAAATATAAAGTATTCATTACATGCATCATAACTCCTATTGGAAGACAATCCTCATCTACATTAAATTTAGAGGTATGAAGAGGTGAAGTCAGTCCTTTTTCCTCGTTTTTGCACCCTAAATGGAAGAATGCTCCTTTGCAATGTTCTGTATAAAAAGAAAAATCTTCACCACCTAATGAAGGGTTTGCTCTCAGTATAAATTTTTCTTCTCCAAGTAATTCCTTAGTACTTGAAATAACAGTATCTACTAATTCCCTTTCATTTATAACAGCAGGGTAATTTTCATCGCTCACGTGTAATGTTCCAATACATCCAAATGCAGATGCTGTATCTTCAACAATTTTAGTAATCTTATTAATTACAAAATCTCTTGTCTCACTATTTAAAGTTCTCAATGTACCCTCTAATTTTACATCTTCACATATTACATTATGTGCATCACCACCATATATTTTGCCTATAGTCAAAACTGCAGCATTATTTGGTTCTAGGTTTCTACTTATTATGGTTTGTAGTGATGTAACAATTTGTGAAGCTGTGACTATTGCATCAATACCATTTTCAGGATACGCACCATGAGCTCTTTTACCCTTAACACTTATTTCTATAGTATCAACACTTGCATTTAATGTGTCGTATTTCGTTTCAATAAATCCTGTTTTAATGTGTGGCATGACATGAAGCCCAAATATATAATCAGCTTTAGGGTTTTCTAAACACCCATCCTCAACCAAGAACTTTGCTCCACCAAAACCTTCTTCTGCTGGTTGAAATAAAAATTTTACATTTACATTTAGATTATCTTTCATTGAATAGAGTACTTTGCATGCTCCAAGTAACATTGTTGTATGCGCATCATGACCACAAGCGTGCATTTTTCCATTATGTATTGATTTATAAGGTATATCGTTTTCTTCTTCTATAGGAAGCGCATCCATATCTGCTCTTATACAAATAGTTTTATCTGCATTTTCTTTTAAAATGTATGCCATAATTCCATTGTGTTTTGTAAATTCCATATAATCAATTCCTATTTCTTTTAAATAAGAAATGACTTTTTGTTTTGTAAGATTTTCCTCAAGAGCTAATTCTGGTATTCTATGTAATTCTCTTCTAACATCTATTAACCAAGGTTTCATAGAATTACAACTTTCTATTACAAAATCTTTTTCTAATTCTTTAACTTGATTTTTTAATTTTAAAGCTGGTTGCATTTTTATTCCTCCAATTACTTTTTATTGTCTTGTTAATATAGTTAAGCAATTATTATGCCATGTTTTTTTACTTAAGAATTTTGTTTTTTATAAAAATATTGAATAAAAAAAATCATTACATTGTATGAAAAGTATGAAAAATAAATATTATATTGCAATTTTCAGTAAAAAATTTTGTTTTGGATAAAGATTGCACTATATATGAGTATTTATAAAAAAAATAGGAAAATTGTTATTTATCCTATTCCTATTAATTCCTATTAATTAGATAAAAATAGACTATAATTTTGATGTATTTAGCAAACAAAAAAATCTACTAAGGAGACAAACTATTCCCTAATAGATTTTTTATTTAATAGTTGATAAACTTATAGAGTTTCATACTTTAATTTACTATAAAAGATTTCTCCTTTTTGAGTTATTTTACTTCCATATCTTCCCGAATTACAAATTATAAATTCTTCTTTTTTTAGATATTCAAATATTTTTTTTATTTTACCTTCAGTAATTTGAATATTTTTATCTAGTAATCTTTGCAAAATTAGTCCTCTACCAATACCAACATCTGATTCTTTATTTAAAATCAACAATTCTAGTATATTTAAAATATCATTTTTATTATACTTTAGTTTTAATGGGGAATTCTTATTATCTAAAGTCCTTAAGTTTGGAGGTAAGTCCTTTTCAAGTACAATATCATCACACATAATATTTAAGTAAGATGTTACATTTTGGAGTTCTCTTATATTACCTTTCCATTTATAGTTTTGTATAAGTTCTTTTGCCTCTGGTGTAATAAATAACTTTTTATTAATTAAATCTTCCATAATAATTAAGATATCTTCTTTTCTCTCCCTTAAAGGAGGTATATTTATTGGAATTGTATTTAATCTATAATATAAATCCTCTCTAAATCTACTATTATCAATCATTTGTTCTAGGTTTTTATTAGTAGCCGATATGATTCTAACATCTATGTTAATTATATTATGAGAACCAACAGGCATTATTTGTTTTTCTTGGAGAACTCTAAGTAGCTTTGTTTGTAGTTCTAAGGGCATGTCGCCAATTTCATCTAAGAATATAGTTCCATTATTTGCTAATTCAAATAATCCCTGTTTTCCTTCTTTTAGACCCCCAGTAAAAGTACCTTTATCATATCCAAATAACTGACTTTCTAGTAAGTTTTCAGGAACAGCTGCGCAATTTACTGCTATAAATGGCTGATTTTTTCTAGTTGAATTATTGTGTATAGATTGGGCTATGAGTTCTTTACCAGTTCCACTTTCACCTCTAATAAGTATACTTAAATCAGATTTAGAAACTTTTTTAGCTAAATCTATGCATTCAAGCATCTTTGGGCTATTTGTTTTTATATCTTTGAATGTATATTTCGCTATTTGCCCTTTTTCTCTTAATTTTTTAGTTAAATTTTGTTCCAGCTTTTTTATGTATGTTATTTCTTGTAAACTGTAATATGTACCCATTTTTTCATCTTTATTGTATATGTTTTTTTTATTTACATTTATATACTTTTTATCAAATATAATAACCTTGTCCAATATCTCTTTTTCATTTAATAAAACCTTTAAACTATCTATAAACACTTCTTGAATATATTTACCATAGATATCCTCTTTTATGTTTAAGATGTCTTTTACTTTACTATTATATGTATTTATTACACCATCTTTTGAAGTAAATAATATTCCATCTTTTGATAAGTTCAATATTGTATCTAATTCTTCTATCTTTAAAAACAGTTCTTTATATTTATCTTTTATACCTGTGTCTAAACTTATTATTTCTTCTGAGTATTTAACCAGATTAGATTGTATTTCTTTTGAGTCGATTTGTAATAAGTTTATTATTTCTATAAAGGTAGAAATATCTATATATCTATGACCTAAATCAAAAATATCTGAGATAGAACTAGGGACTTTTTCTGGAACTCCTGGAGTTATAGCTATCTTTATATCTTTATAATTATTTTCGTTCATATATGGAACTGGTCTAATATTAGTTACTCCAATCTTATAAAATAAGCTTATAGTCTCTAAAGTAGTTTCATCAGAATCATTTACAATTAAAGCATTTGTACCTTGTGGTAAGGATAATAAATCATATACTTTATCTTCCTTAAAAGTTCTTCTTATTACAATAACTTTTTTCTTGTCTAATATATTATTTATAATTTTGTCTAATCTTTCTACAGACATTACCAATATTACATCATCATTTATAATATCATCATTATTTATTTCATCTATAAAGTATCTGTTAATTTTTATGTAATCTCCAAAAACTAACTTTAAGTTATTTTCCAAAAAATCTATTAAATCTTTTCTGCTATCATTTACCAAAGCTACTGATTTTTTCATTGATTTCTCCTTATTTATATAATAAATAGTTTTTAATAATATTTACAGGAAGGTTATTTCCATAATCAATATATCTTATTGTATCTAAAATTGTACAAAACTTATATAATATTAATACTTAAACTATTAAACATTATTAATACTATAAAATAATTTAATTTTAATATCTTTTTTATATAACATCAATAACTTTATATATAACATTTTAAATTTAATAGCGTTTTATACAAAAAAGAAGGTGCCTAGATATGATTTTTTGAGAATCATACATAGAAACCTTCTTCCTTATAATTAAATCTTGTCACCAAATCCCCCTAATTGTTGCTTAAAATTCAAAATGTATGTATATTTTTCATTTCTATTCGATTAAATTATAATATACATCTAAAAAATTTATTTTAACAAATTCTATTGATAATACAATTTCATAAATATAGAATTATATTAAAATAAATAATATATGAAAATATATATGTATAAGTTTATTCTGCTTGAGTAGAATAGATTTGTCAAGATTAATTTAATTGTTATATTATCTTTTGTTAAAAATTAATCTAAATTAAAATATATGAATAGAATATTTTATACAATATATCATAAAAGGAGAATTTAATGAAAGCAGAAGAGACGAGCATATACCCAATTATTAAAAATAATTTAAATCAAGTATCCATTGTTGAATATAAAAAAGGGCAAAGATTTGTAGCATCAGATGAAGATTTGCAAGAAGTCTTTTTTATAATAGAGGGAGTTGCATTAGTAGAATGTTCCACTAGAGGAGGAAATAAATTTCTTGTTGATATTGTACCAGAAAATGAATTTATAGGTAAAATTAGTTATATATATGAACATAACTTGAAATGTGATATATTTGCAAAAACTAATATAAGATTATTTAGATTTAAAAAAGATGTATTTGATGAGTTATATCTTAAAAGAGATTTTATTGAATTATTTCACAGTAAATGTACAAGAAGAATATATGAGTTGTACAAAACTAGAATGGTAAGAGAATTATTTTCTTGTACGGAAGTTATTGCTTATTGTATCTTAAAAAAACAAGAGCATAGTATATGTAAAGCAAAGCATATTCGTAATTTTAGTGAAATTTATTCAATCAGTAGAAAAAGTAGATACCACTCCCTATTGAATTTAATTGAAAAGGGTATAATTAAAAAAATAGATAGCACATATGAAGTTTTGAATTATGATAAATTACATAGATTAGCCTTTGAAGTAAAGGAATTTTTAGAAGATAAATAGTTATTAATATTATTATTATTTAATTAAAATATAATATAATAATTTATATAAAAAATAAAAAATAGCTTCACTGAAAACTAGAAATAATTTAGCTGTTTTCAGTGATACTATTTTAAAGTATTATATACTACTAAAATACACTATTGTTATTAATCAATTTCCTTAACTATGTTAATAGCCCATTTTTTAGATAATGCTCTAGGTACCCCAAATATAAATTTTACAACTTCTTCACTGTAAGTGAGTAGAACAAGGATGAATATAGGTGCACCTTTGAATGCAGCTATAAAAGTTAAAGGAAGTGAAGCTAACCACATACATCCTAATTCTAAAAATAGAGCATATTTAGTATCTCCACCACTTCTCAAAATACCAATTATAATTAATGTATTAAATGATTTTAGAGCCATTAGTATACCCATTATAAAAAATATTTTAGTTATATCAGAAGACAAGCTATCAGAAACACTGAACATCTTTAATAATAATGGGATATTTAAAATTAAAATAACTCCAAGTATTAAACCAGCTAAAAACACTAGTATAGAAAATTTCTTAGCATATTCAATGGCTCTTTTGATATGGTCAGCACCAAGTTCATTACCAAGCATAATAGATGCACCAGATGCAATACATACAGCAGTCATTATAAAGAAGTTACCTGTACTAGTTGCTATTTGACTTGCTGCTATAGCAGATGTACCTGCTCTTGAATAAGCAACAGAATATAGGACAGTTCCAACTGCCCATGCAGAGTCATTTACAAATATAGGGAAACTCTTTGATGAAAAAGATTTGATAAAAATCCTATCGATAGCCTTTAGATTTTTCAACCCAAATTTTAATATATAGTCTTTTTTATAAAAATACACATAAGTAAGCATTAAAATTAATTCGCATATTCTTGCAATTACAGTTGCTAAAGCAGCTCCTTTTACGCCTAATGCAGGAAGCCCTAAATTACCAAATATAAATCCATAATTTAAAATAACATTTGTTACAAGAGCAAATGCACTGCAAATCATACCCAACTTAGGATTCCTAACACCTCTAGAACCAGTACTAAACACTGTACTTATAGCTATCAATGGATAACTAAATACTGCGATACTAAAATAGTCTATACAAAGTCTTACAACCTCTGAATCATAAGAAAATATGTGTATTATTGGTTTTGGTGTTAGTAGAGCAGGGATAACAAATACAAAGCTTAAAGCAAGTGCTAATATACAGGTAAGACCTGTAACCTTTCTTATATTACTAATATCTTTTTTTCCATAAAACTGTGAAATAAAAACTCCAGCCCCGCCTGTAATACCAGACAGAGACATATTAAAAAGAAAGAAAAATTGGTTTGCAACTCCAACTGAAGCTACAGATACTTCACCTAAACTACTTATCATAACTGTATCTATTACATTTACAGATGTAGAAATTAAGTTTTGTATGATAATAGGTATACATAAAGATAGAAGTATCTTGTAAAACCTTTTATTTTCATCCTTTAAAGAAAACAATGCTTGCAAATAATCCTCTCCTTTTTACATAAACTCTTCCCACTCATCATATAGAGAGGAAAGTTCATTTTCTAAACTGATTTTTTCTTGACTGACTTCTTTAGCTTTCTCAGGATTAGAGTATACTTCTTCTTGACACAATAGCACATCTAATTCTTCAATTTTAAGTTCTAGTTTTTCAATTTCTTTTTCTATACTTTGCCTTTTTATTCTATTTTTCTTTTCTGATTCTCTTTGCTCTCTTTCTTTTCTTTTTTCATCTTTTATTTGAGTCCTTGTTTTTTCTTCTTTCTCTTCAACAATACTCATTTCTTGAACTTGTCTTTTCTTATCAATATAATAATCATAGTTACCTAAATATTCAGTAACTCCATCTTCATCTAAAACAAGAATCTTATCTACAACAGTATTTAGAAAATATCTATCATGTGATATTGTAAATATAGTACCATCATAATTAGTTAATGCTTCCTCAAGAACCTCTTTAGAATCAATATCTAGATGGTTAGTAGGCTCATCTAACAATAAGAAATTTGCATTTGATAATATAAGTTTAAGTATAGCCACTCTAGCTCTTTCTCCACCACTTAATGTAGAAATTTTCTTGAAAACTTCTTCATCAACAAATAAAAATGCTCCTAACATATTTCTTAAAGTGGTTTGAGTAAGATGATTATTGTTTTCCCAAATTTCATCAATTATAGTGTTATCCAAATTAAGAGTTTTTTGTTCCTGATGGAAGTAAGAAACATGGACATTAGTTCCAAATTTAATATTACCATTAATAGGTTGTAGCTCATTAGTTATTATTTTAAATAATGTAGACTTACCAATGCCATTTGCACCTATAAGAGCAACTTTTTCTCCTCTATATATGTCTAAGTTTAAATCTTTAAAAAGTATTCTTTTTCCATATCCCATAGAGACGTCTCTAATTTGAAGGACATCATTCCCACTTTGAACAGATGGAGTAAATTGTATACGAGCTTTTTTTCTATAAGCTTCAGGCTTATCTAAAACATCCACTTTATCCAATGCTTTTTCTTTGCTTCTTGCACGTTTTAGGTGCTTTTCCCGACCATACGCTTTTAGTCTTTCAATAGATTCTTCTTGTTTTTTTATTTCTTTTTGTTGGTCTTCGAATTTTTTTAGTTCTAGTTCTTTTTCTATTTTAGACAGTTCAACAAATTTAGAATAGTTACCATTATATACTCTAAGTCTTTTATTGTGAATTTCAAAAATTCTATTTACAGCTTGGTCTAAGAAATATCTATCATGAGATATTAGCATAACAGTACCTTTGTATTGTTTTAAAAATACTTCTAACCATTCTATTGCTTCAGAATCTAAGTGGTTAGTAGGCTCGTCAAGTAATAATAAAGTTGGTTTTTTAAGAAGTAATTTTCCTAAAAGAACCCTAGTTTTTTCACCACCAGAAAGTATACTTATTGGTTTATCCATATCATTGTCACTAAATCCTAATCCTTTTAAAACTCCCTTAGCTTCAGACTTATATCCATATCCATTTAAATCTGAAAATAATTCCAACTTATGTGAATATTCATCCATGATTTTTTCTAAAATTGGAGAGCTTGTTTTTGTGCTTTCCTCAGATATTTTAACTTCCAATTCTCTTAAATAGGACTCCATATCTATCAAATCTTTAAAAACTTCCAACACTTCTTCTAAAATGGTATTATCCGAATAAAAATTGGTATTTTGTTCTAAATATCCGATTTCACAATCTTTAGAAGTGTAAATATCTCCACTATCATAGCCATAAATTCCTGATATTATTTTAAATAAAGTAGTTTTTCCAGTACCATTAATGCCAATTATACCAATTTTATCGCCTTCATTTACTGTAAAACTAATATTTTCCAATATAGAATCTATACCAAAACTTTTATTTAAGTTGTTACATGACAAAACAATCATAAATTTCTACCTCCTTGAACTATCTAAAATTATAATGTTTTGATATAATATAATCAAGGTTATATGTATTAGTTTTGAAAAAGAAATATTTTATTGTGAATCAAACAAAAAAGAGGACACTTTTAGGAGGTGAAAATGTTGGGAAATAAAAATATATCAATGGCAGTTATAAGAAGGCTCCCAAAATATCATAGATATCTTGGAGACTTATTAGATAGGGATATACAAAGAATATCTTCTAAAGAATTGAGTGATATAATAGGTTTTACTGCTTCTCAAATAAGACAAGATTTGAACAACTTTGGTGGATTTGGACAACAAGGGTATGGTTATAATGTAGAGGCCCTTCATACTGAGATAGGTAAAATACTTGGATTAGACCGACCATATAATGCAGTTCTTGTAGGAGCAGGTAACTTAGGACAAGCTATAGCCAATTATGCAGGATTTAGAAAAGCTGGATTCGAGATAAAAGCTTTATTTGATGCAAATCCTAGAATGATAGGTTTAAAGATAAGAGAATTTGAAGTGTTAGATTCAGACACTTTAGAAGAGTTTATAAAAAACAATGATATAGATATTGCTGTATTATGTATACCTAAAAATGGAGCACAAGAAGTTATTAATAGAGTTGTAAAAGCTGGAATAAAAGGTGTATGGAATTTTGCACCATTAGATTTAGAAGTTCCGAAAGGTGTTATAGTTGAAAATGTAAACCTAACAGAAAGCTTATTTACTTTATCATATTTGATGAAAGAAGGAAAGTAGACAACTTAAACATATTAATAATAAGTAACTATGAAGAGTATTGAGAAAGTCAGAAGATTTAATATTAAATCATCTGGCTTTTTAAAATATTAGGATAAAAGTTTAAATAATGTATGCAAATAAATAATATTAGGGAGCGTGAGTTTTGTGGAGGAATTATGGAAAAAAGCAATTGAATTTCATGGTCATGAATGTCCAGGTTTAGCTATAGGATTTAAAGCGGCACTTGCAGCAAGAGAATATTTAGGATGTAAACAATCAGGAGATGAGGAAATTGTATGTATTTCTGAAAATGATGCATGTGGAATAGATGGTATACAAGTTGTATTAAGTTGTACAATGGGTAAAGGGAATTTGCTGCTTAGAATGACAGGGAAATCAGTATACCATTTTTTTAATAGGGAAAATGGAAAGTCTATAAGAATATATGTAAAGTCAAAACCATTTGATATGGATAGAGAAGGGTATAAAAAATACTTATTGGAAAGTGAATTTGAAGATATATTTGAAATTACAGACACAAAATTAAGACTTCCAGAAAAGGCAAGAATATTTAAGTCTCTTAAATGTGAAGTGTGTGGAGAGTTTGCACCTGAGCAATATATAAGAATTCAAAATACAAAAAAAGTATGTCTTGATTGTTTTAGTAAATATGAAAGGTTTTATGAAGAAGATTAATAAAAAAATTTAAAATTATGTATAAAAGATAAGATGCTATATTTTTAACATTAAGCAAAAAATTTAAATGGATACTTAAATTTTTAACGTTATTAGATAGCATTTTTGTTTTGAAAAATATTTATGATATAGAATAACTTAAATTTAAAAAAGTATATATAATTTGTGCATAATTATTATTAAGATTAGTTTATAGATTGAAATAAGGGGAGAGAAACTTTTTATGTATAAAATAGTTATATGTGATGATGAACTAGAGACTTATCTTTTAAATTGTCTTAAAAAGATAAGAGAGAATTTGCAAAAATTTATAGTAGTTACAAATAATGGAGAAATAAATAAAATTTTTATTAATGATATAACACATACATAGAAATTGATAGAAAAAATTTAACAATACATACTAGATATAAGGACTACAAGATTAGGAAAAGTATTGGAAAATGGAGCTAGAATTAGAAACTCATAATTTTTTTAGATGTCATAAAAGCTTTTTAGTCAATCTAAAGCAGATTGAGTATTTAAAAAAAGGTGTGATTTCAATTTATAGTGATAATATACCTGTAAGTAAGCATAATTAAAGAAATTAAAAGATAAGTTATCTTATGTATTGGAGGAGACGCTATGTTAGAGAATGACTTATTCTGACAATACAATAGATATTTTGACAATAGTAATAGAATGTTTGGTATTTAAATTTTTATTAGATGAAATTTTTTACATTAGAAAAACAAAATGTTTGTACTAATTTCCTTTTTAATACTTATGTCTTTGTGCGCTATTTTTAATTATGTGAACATGTCAAATGTTATAAGTACTTCTATAAATATAAAATTATTTATGAGAATTATTGTTAGTTTAATATTTCTAATATAAGTGACAATGCAATAGAAGCATGTAAAAAAATAGATGATGATAGTATACAAAAAGAAATAAAAAAAAGAGTTTGCACATGGAATAGGTATAAACAGTGTAGAAAAATCTGTTAAAAAATATGTAGAAAAATACCTGTTGGGGCTTTAAATTGACCTGTTAGGGCATAGATATTGAAATAGTTAATAATAGATGTTATCTTTTAAGCATAAAAATAATTTAATTGAGAAGAAAAAATATTAAATTATGTGCTGAAAAGATAACATCTATTTTGCTTTATAATAACTCAATAAACGATGAGAATTGTAAAATTTGCACTTATGTATTGGTTGTATCTTTATTTTTTATTATTGTAGGTATAAATATAAAGCGAATTTATAAATATTCTTTTTATATATCATCAGCAATAATGTGGATTTTTATAATGTTAATCTTAGGCATTTAAAGTAATGTGGAGAATTTTAAAGTATGAAAAAATTATCAAATATGATATATAAGAAATATTGGTAAATTAGCAGTGGCAAAATTATATTTCTATCAGCAAATTCAACTTGTGCTTAGACATTATATCAATCAAAAGTACCAACAAACATTTATAAGTTTAAAAAATTTTAAATTATTGAAAGGGTGATATTATGACATATGAATTTAGTCAGTATAGTAAAAAAATTATATATAACAATAAAGTTGTATTAGGGAATACAAAAACTGGTCAATGGATAAGGATATCACAAGAAGTTTTCAATATATTGGATTCATCTATAGAGAATAAAATCTCATTAGAAGAATTAAAATTAAATCTGTATGATGATGAGGACAAGAATTATATTGAAAATCTATATAAAAAGCTAATTTTTATGGGAATACTTGATGATGGAAAAAATAAACCAGAGTTCACTAATAAAATAGCTTCAGTTGAGATGACACATAAATGTAATTTAAATTGTATCCATTGTGGAATAGATGCAGATAGTATGAAAAATAGTACAAAGGAAGACTTAACAACTTCTGAATTGAAAGATATATTAGACAAATTAATTTTATGGAATCCAGAAAGAATAATGTTAAGTGGTGGGGAGCCTATGATTAGAAATGATTTCATAGAACTATTAAAATATTTAAAAGATCATTACAAAGGAAAAATAATAATATCAACTAATGGGACTCTTATAAATAATGAAAATGTAGAAATATTAGCTGAATGTGCATCTCAAATTGATATAAGTTTAGATGGATATGATGAAAAAACATGTTCAATTATAAGAGGAAAAGGTATTTTTAACAAGGTTATTGAAAGTGTAAAACTTCTACAAAACAATGGATTTCATCAAATAAGTTTATCTATAGTAACAGGTGATAAAAATGAATACATAGAAGAGAAGTTCAGAGAATTAAGCGATAAACTAAAAACAAAAGCTATTATAAGAAGATTTATGAGTATTGGAAGAGGTAAAGATAGTAAGGAAATATTTTTGACAACTAATGATTCAGAATTTAAGATTCCAGACAAATTTTTAAAGAGAGAAAGCAGAAGACCTATTAAATTTTTCAGTTGCGCTGCAGCTAAAAGAGAAGTTTTCATAACATACAATGGAGATATATATCCTTGTCCATCTTTTATGAAGTCAGAATATAGACTAGGTAATTTAAATGAAATCAAAAATTTAGAAGATACAACTAATAAATATGATAATAGCAAATTGTATAACATTAGTCAATCAAACTGTATTAATTGTGAAGTTAGTTTATTTTGCTGGTCTTGTATGTCTGAATTTAAAAGAATAATTAAGAATGAAAGAGTTTTTGAAAAAAGGTGTAAAAAAATCAGACCAATATTATTTGAAGAAATTTGGGGAGAGAAGGTTTGTTGTGATAGTTAAATTTTGGGTAACTAATGACTGTAATTTGAAGTGTAATTATTGCTATGAGGGCCAGGATAAAGCTAAAAAATACATGTCTAAAAATGTTATTGATAAGGCTATAAATTATACGTTGAACTACATTAAAAAATTAAATACAAATGAATTAATAGTTTCAATACATGGAGGAGAACCATTTTTAGCATTTGAAATAATTGAATATATAGTAAATTGTTTTAGAAGACAAGTGGATGAAAACCGTATAAATATTTCATTTGCAACTACTACAAATGGAACAATTATGAATAGAAAAATAAAAGAGTTTATTATAAAAGATATTAAAAATATAACTTTCAGCATTGATGGAGCTAGGGAAACACATGATATGAACAGACAGTTTAAAAATGGGAATGGAACTCATCATATAGTATTAAGAAATGCAAATGAAATACTTAAATATATTCCTAATATGAGAATAAGAACTACATTTGATAGTAAAAGTGTTAGAACTTTATATGAAGATGTTAAATTTCTGATTGAAGGTGGCTTTAAATGTATAGTGCCAGCTCCAAATTTATTTGATAAAAATTGGGATGAGGAATCATTATATATATTACAAGCTCAAGTTAAAAAATTGAAAGAATATTTAGAACACAAAGAAAATGTAGTGGTCAGTATACTTGATAAAGATTTACACTTTAAAAAAAGCTGTTGTGTTGGAGGAAGGTCAGGCTTTGATATAGATCCTGATGGAAACTTATATCCTTGTATTTTATCAGTTGGTATTAATGAATTTTGTATAGGGAATTTGAAGGATGGGATGGACGAAAATAAACTAGAAAAAATATTGAGCTATTCTAAAAAGATAAATCCAGAGTGTAATGGATGCGATTTATACCAGTACTGTGATGGAGCTAGATGTAAGATAATTAATAAAATAATTACAGGAGATTATCTTTTACCACCTCCTATGCAATGTGCTATGGAGAAAATGAGATATAAATTTAATATAAAAAATATCTTTATATAGATAAATTTGATAGCTATGATTTTGAAATACACATAGTATTTTAAGATAAATTATAAATTTATAAAAGGGGGAAATGTATATGTTAAAGGTAGAAAAAATACAGGACAAACAAGAGGTAGAAGTTTTATCTCAAAGTAGAGATTGCTCAACACAAGCAGATCCAGATGGTAATTATTATGCACCTTGTTGGGATGACTGTACAGCTGACGATAAACCAGCATATTTTGGAAGTCAATATTGGTAAAATTAAATTTTAAATGACAAAAGTAATCATCTTTATATAAGATGATTACTTTTATCAAATGCAAAATGATATTAATTATATGAGACATAAGGAGGACATGATGCTGAATGAATAAAGATTGTTTTAATTTAAGTAAAAAATATATAAAAATGTATAGAAAAAGATCTATATCAATAGTACTAAGCATGATACTTTCTATAGCTCTCATTGTTGGTATCGGAAGTTTATTAGAGACAACAAGATATGCAGAAATACAAAATATGAGGTATACTCAAGGAATTTATCATGTAATATTTAGTGATTTGAATAAAAAACAGATTAAAAGGATTGAAGATAAAGCTAATATAGCTAACATGGGTTTGAAAGTATACAATGCTTCAACATCAAAAGAAGAAAAGCAATTAGTTGAGCTCACTTTAGTAAACGAAGATTATATAAAAAGCGACTCCGAAATAATAAAAGGAAGATTTCCAAATAAAAAAAATGAAATGATTGCTGAAAGTTGGGTATTGAAAAATTTAAGTATTAAACCTGACATTAATCAAGAAATTGAGTTGAAAGTTAAAGATGATAAAAAAGGATTTAAAAAAGAAAAATTCAAGATAGTTGGTATTATTAAAGATAGAGAGAGTCATAAGGCAATTGCTAATATGGAACTAATGTTACCACTTGATTTGTATAATATGGATAAAATAAATACATATATAGCATTTAAAAATAATATTGATATAAACAATGAAATAAATAAAATAGCAAAAGAAAATTCCATCCCTAAGGAAAATATCAGACCTCATAATGATTTAATAGGTTTAGAAACATCAGAAAATAAAGAAATTTATAATAAGTTTAAAATAGTTTTAGTAGTAAGTTTAATATGTGGAATTGTTATATATGGAATATTCAATATATCTATATATAACAGAATGGGAGAATATGGTGTATTAAGAGCAATAGGAACTAATAGAAATGGCATGTTTAAAGTTATATTACAAGAACTAAGAATTTTATATTTTATTTCGATACCTATAGGTATAATAACAGGATATTTAGGAGCTAAAATTTTTTATAAATTAGGTGAAAATATAAATACAAAATTTATATTAAATGGTGAAATCATAAAAATAGGTTTGATTTTTCCAGCAGACATAATAATTTTATCAATCTTATCAATTGGAGTTATTATAATATTAATAGCTTTTTTAACTTGTAGGAATATTATGAACAATACTATTATAAGTTTGATAAAAAGAAGCAATGATAATGTATTTGAAAGAAATTTTGTTAGTTTTAGTTTCTTTAATAGGTTTGTAGAATTTTCTAAGGCAATTTCTCTTAAAAATATATTTAGAAATAAAAAAACTTTTTTTATGATAATCCTTTCTATGTGTATTTGTGGAACTATGTTTGTTCTATTGAACTATAATGGGTATCTAAAAGAGAAGAGATATCCAGTTTATTTTTCTAATTTACATATGAATTCTGATTTTATGATGAATATATACAATGATAATAAGAGTAGTGGAATAAATGAAAGTATTTTAGAAGAGATAGAAAAAATTGAAGGTGTAAAAAATATAGAGTCATCTCAAGTTACATATTCAAAGTTAATAATGAATAATATAAAAATTTTGAATAAAGATTATTTTAATGATTTAAATTATTATAATAAAGATACTCCTAAAAAAGAGTATTTGATGAATGATAAATTAATAAAAGAGACTATTTTAAAGAACAACTTTAGAGGATATAATGATAATGCTCTTAATAGATTGAAAGATTATATTATAGAAGGAAATATAGATATAAATAAAATTAAAGAAAATAATTTGGCTATTGTATATATCCCTCAAATAAATGGAAAAAATCCTGTTCCACAAGTAAATGGAAAAAGTGTTGTAGATATAAAACCTGGTGACGAAATTAGTATAAAATTTAGGAAAGATAATATTATAGATGATAAGTATTATAAATTAACTGATTACGATTCAGAATATGTATATAAACAATTTAAAGTTGGAGCTATAGTATCATATGATTATATGCATGAAGCGTATAATACAACTAGTAATAGCGTGGATGTTATTGTCGACCAGGAAACATTTAAAGCTAGCACAGGTATAAATGATTATTATTCTGTTAATATCAACTTAGATAGAGGCGCAGATGATAAAAATATAGAAGATAAAATATCAAAAATCATATCAAAATCAAATGCTAAAAGAATAATATTGACAAATATAGTGAAGCAGAAACAAGATGTTGAGATATTAAATAAAAAAATCAAAATTTATAATACAGGAATAGTATTTATAATTTTTATAATTACTATTATAAATGTGATAAATAATATAGGATATAGCATAATCTCAAGAATCAATGAATTTGGAATATTAATAGCAATAGGAGCAAATCAAAAGATTTTAAATAAAATGATAGTATATGAAGGTATATCTTATGGAGTATTGTCAAGTTTAGTTACCGTTATATTATCATGTATTTTGCAGAAAAGAATATATCTCAATAGTGGAGTATCAAGTTTAGGAATAGAATTTAGCCTACTATATTGGGATTATATATTAATTACAGCAGTAAATATAATTATAGGAGCTGTAACTGCTCATTTGCAATTCAAGCAAATTAAAAGCAAACGTGTGGTTGAATGTATAAATGGAGTAGAATAAAGTTACAGGAGGAAAAATGAATATATTAAAAACAATAGACTTGTGCAAGATATATGGGAGAAAGGAATCAAGAGTTGAAGTTCTAAGAAATATAAATATTGAAATTGATAAAGGCGAATTTGTATCAATAATGGGTCCAAGTGGAAGTGGAAAAAGCACATTGCTTTATTTATTAGGAGGTATTGAGAGAGCTACTTCTGGAAAAATAATTGTTGATAATAAGGATATAAATATATTTTCAGATATAACTATGTCAGAATATAGAAGGAAAAAAATTGGTTTTGTATTTCAACAGTATAATCTAATCCCAATACTTACAGTTGAAGAAAATATTAAACTTCCACTGTTAATGGGAAAAGAAAAAATTGATGAGAATTATATAAACGAATTAATAGATATGCTTGGGCTTAAAGATAAGAGGAAATCCCTTCCAAGTCAGTTATCTGGGGGTCAACAGCAAAGAGTTGCTATAGGACGAGCATTATCTACATCTCCAAGCATTATATTAGCAGATGAACCTACAGGAAATCTAGACAGTAAAAATAGCGATATAGTTATAGATCTTTTAAAGATGTCTACTAAAAGGCTTAATAAAACATTACTTCTTGTAACTCATGATAATAATATTGCCAAAATTTCAGATAGAGTTATTTCTATAATTGATGGGAAAATAAAAGAATAGGTGATTTTACAATGAGCAGAGTGAAAGTAGCAATATTAGATACTGGAATAGATATTAAACATGACTATTTAAAAGAAAATATAATTGGAGGAAGGTCATTTATATTAAATGATAAAAATATATTAATTGGAGATGAATACAGTGATGATAATGGTCATGGGAGTGCTTGTGCATCTCTAATAAAAAAAGAATTTAAAGATATAGATATATTTGCAATTAAAATATTGGATAGTCAAGGAAGAAGCAATATACAAGTTCTTGAAGAAGCATTAAAATTTATATTGAAAACAGATATAAGGTTGATAAATTTAAGCTTATCAATAAAGGAAAATAAATTTCAAAGTGATTTATATAGTATATGTAAAGAATTATTTTTAAATGGGAAAATAATAGTAAGCTCACTTGCAAATAGATATAAATCAAGTTATCCATGTATATTTGATAATGTAATAGGAGTAAAAGGATTTATCTTAGAGAATAAGGATTCATTTTGGTACAATAAGGATTATGACATACAATGTGTAATAGACAACAATTCTTATTTAAGTTGTAGTTTAAATAACTCATATCAATTATTTGGGAAAAGCAACAGCCAAGCTACAGCTAGATTAACAGGAAAAATAGCTAAGGTTATGTCAAAATATCCCAAAATAGAATTGGAAGGTTTGAATGAAGAACTTGAATCTTTAGCATTAAAAAATAGATGGTCTGAGAGTGACTTATTATCAAGTAAAAGATATTATGATAATAAAGTTGAACCATATGACAGTAATAATTATATTTTAAAAAGTGTAAAGGAAACTTTGAAAGAAGTATTAAAAATAGATAATAAGAGTGAAGATATATATGATTATAATTTGTTTAGTAATAGAGTTGGTTTAAATGATCATAATTGTTTCAGTGTAATAAGAAAAATGGAAGAGAAATTTAATATAAAAATTGAATACATAAATGTCTCAAGATATGACTTTGTGTCAGTACATACTCTAACAAAACTTGTTGAGTTAAATATAAATGGACAAGTGTGAATAATATTTTATTTATGAAGTTTTGTTATGTTTAGATGCTTGGGAGGTAAACTTTTGAAAAATAAAAAAAATATAAAGAAATTTCTAAGAATGGTTTTTAAAAATAATAGAGTTGTTATTATGATGGCATTTATTATCGTATTGACAATATCTGCTTTGGATTTAGTAATTCCTCAAGTGATAAAAATTATATTAGATGATGCTATACAACTAGGGAATGTAGAATTGCTGATAAAGCTTGTTATAGTATTTTCTGTAATAAAGATAACCGTGGCATTATCTGAAATAGCTCTACAATATATATATTCAAAGATGAAAAAAAGAATAACAATAAATCTAAAATTAAAGCTACTAAAACATCTATCAAAACTATCTGGCAACTATTACACAAATATAAAATCTGGAAATATATTAACCATATTAGAAAATGACATATTTATAGTTGAGAATTTTGGGATAGAAATGATATTTTCTTTGATTGTAAATGTTATAACAGCTTTTTCGGCATTAGTATTTTTAGTTAATATTAGATTTGATTTATTACTTATAGTTTTAGTAATTCAGATAGTAATAATATTTAGTCAATCGAAATTTACAAAAAAAATAGCACTTAAGACAAAAGAAATAAGAACAGATTCAGGAGATGTGTCAAACTTAGTTCAAGAATATGTTTCTAATATGATGAATATAGTGATATCAAAATCAGTATTAAAGTTTTTTAGAACATATGTAAAAAAAGAAAAAGGAATAGTAGATAAATGGATAAGGCTCAATACAATAATTTCAACAAATATTTCAATAGCAATGATATTGAGCAGTTTAATAACAATATCAATTTATTGTTATGGAGGAATAAAAATAATAAAGGGGGAAATGAGTATAGGGGAACTTATTGCATTTCAACAATATACAAGTATGCTGATTATGCCTTGCACAAGTATAATTAAGTCTAATACTAGAATTCAACAGGCATCAGTCTCCATAGATAGGATATTTAATGCATTGGATGAACCAGTAATTATAAAACAAAATAATAATGGAAATAGGTGTAAAGAAAATTTTGTAGGCAATATCGAATTTAAGAATGTTGAATTTTCCTATGATAATGAGATTAAGACTATAGATAATCTAACTTTAGAGTTTAAAAATGGAAAAACAACTGCATTAGTTGGATCTAGCGGATGTGGTAAATCTACAATAGCTAGGTTGATATTTAGACTTTGGGATATTGATAAAGGAAGTATAAAAGTAGATGATGTTGATTTAAAGGATTATAATTTAGTGGATATAAGAAAACAGATATCTGTTATAACTCAAGACTTACTATTATTTGATGATACAATTTTCAACAATTTAACTTTAGGGAATAAAAATATATCTAAAAACGATGTAGAGTATATCTGTAAAAAAATCGATGTGTATGATTTTATAAGTAACCTTGAGAATAGTTTTGAAACTATAGTTGGAGAGAAAGGTGTAAAACTATCTGGAGGACAGAAACAGAAAATATCTATTGCAAGAGCGTTGCTAAGCAATTCTAAAATATTGATATTTGATGAAGCAACATCAGCATTGGACAATATATCACAAAGAGATATATTAAAAAATATAAATGAGTTTTTGAAAAATAAAACAACTATAATTATAGCACATAGACTATCGACAATAAAAAATGTAGACAAGATATATGTCATCAAGGACGGAAAATCTGTAGAGGAGGGAACTCATGAGGAACTTATAAATACTGGAAAATATTATTATAGTTTTTTAAATGAACAAGAATATGAATGTGGTATTGGATAGAGAAGAGAGTGCTCCAAAATGGTTTTAAAGATCATGCAATAGAGCCTCTCTTTTTAGTATACAAAATAAGCATCCTGTAATAGATAAGCTTGTGATAATACACATATTTAAATAATAACATATCTGTTCAATGCCTTTTTATTGAAAAAACTAAAACAAATAAACTAAAAAATATTTTAAAATAATAAAAAATCAGGTTTTGAGTAATGAGAGTATTGTGTATATTTTTAGAAGTAAAGTATAAGAGTATTGAATATATAAAATAGTTTTTAAAAATATTAGATTTATATTTAACTCCATATTATATGCTATTTATAGAAAAGTAGAAAATAAGAATCCTGTGGACTTGAGAAATAAACATATGTAAAGAAACTTATAGTAATATTCATAGATTATATTTGAATTTTTTTGATGCAAAACAAGATATAACTTGTGAAAATAGAATATGGTATATAGGTGATATTAAAATTAATAGCTTAGAAATGAGTCATATTTAACGAATAATTTAAAACTGATTTATTTATATATCAGAGTATCATTCTAAAATATAAAATACAATTAAGCTATAAATAAAAGAGACTGATTAATATTGATAAAATCAAATTAAGCCAGTCTCTTTATGAATAACCAATTATTATTCTGGTTGAGGTGCATCTACAGGACAAGCTCCTGCACAAGAACCACAGTCTATACAAGAACCAGCATCTATAACATATGCGTCGTCTCCAGCTGATATACAGCTAACAGGGCATTCAGCCTCACAAGCACCACAGCTTATACAAGCGTCAGTAATTTTATATGCCATTTTGAAATCCTCCCTTTTATATGTATTGTAATTCAATAACATTATAACAAATATTATTGAATATAACAATTAAATTAATTCTACAACAAAAACTTTATTATGATATTCTTATTTTAAAGTTTTACAATAAAGTTTAATCTGCTTATATTTTTATTTATCTTAGAGAAGTTTACCTTAAAAATAAAATTAAAGTTTAAAAGTTATGTATGGAGTACATTTAAAAATGTTATACTTTTAAAAGAGTATATTTTATTAAGAATTTATTGCTTTAAAGGAGATTTAACATGAAAAATAAGTTAGTTTACATATGTATTATGAGTTTATTGTTATTTGTAGTAGGGTGTTCTAATAATTCTGAGAAGGAAAATAACATTAAAAAAGATTCTAATAATAATCAAAGTCAGGTTGAAGAACAAAAAAGAGAGCCTGTAAAACAAGATATAACTATAAGTTTTACTGGTGATGTAACTATGGGAAACTATAAGGGTTCATCATACTATGGTAGTTTCAACCATGAATTTGAAAGACAAGGAAAAGATTATGATTATTTTCTTAAAAATGTAAAATCTATATTTGAAAAAGATGATTTAACAGTAGTTAACTTAGAAGGTCCTCTTACTAATGCATCAAAGGCGAAAGAGAAGAAGTTTGCATTTAAAGGCAAACCAGAATATATAAACATTTTGAAGTCTGGAAGTGTAGAGGCAGTAAGTGTTGCAAATAACCATTCAGAGGATTATTTTGAAGAAGGTATGAAAGATACAAAGTTCATACTGGATGAAAATAAGATAAATTATTTTGGTTTAGGTAAAGACGCAGTAATAGATGTTAATGGAATTAAAGTAGGTTTATTGGGATATAATGGATTGTCAACTGAATACAATGAAAAAAACTTAAAACAAATGGAAGATGATATTAAAGCCATAAAGGAGAAGTCAGATGTTGTTATGGTTTATTTTCACTGGGGAATAGAACTGGAATATTCTCCAGATAAAAAACAAAAAGATTTTGCTCATTATGCAATAGATAATGGTGCAGACCTGGTTATAGGCTCTCATCCTCATGTAGTTCAAGGTATAGAAAAGTATAAAGATAAGTATATAGCTTACAGTTTAGGAAATTTTTGTTTTGGAGGAAATAAGAATCCTTCTGATACAGATAGCTATATATATCAACAAACCTTTACCTTCTCAGATAATAAACTATCTTCAATTAAAGAGCCAAATATAATACCAACAGCAATAACATCTAGCAGCTCTAGGAATAATTATCAACCAAAAGTACTAGATGGAAGTGAGAAAGATAGAGTTTTAAATAAGCTAGAAAAAATAAGTAAAGATTTAAATAATTAAAAGTGTAAAAAAAAATAAATATATATATTTATTTTAATAATTTATATTTTGTTTTAAAGTTGGGAAAACGTGGTATTAAATAAGTAGATTTTAATAGTTAAATTATAGTCAATTGCTATAATACTATCAAATCTACTTTTTTAATATAAAAATATAAGGGGGAATTTGTAATGGCTTGTAACACTTGTAAAATGTGCGAAAGTGCGGACAAGAAATTAGAAAGTTTTGTAGCTTCAAAGGATGTTGAAACAGCATTTCATAGAACAGAAGATCAAAAGGTTAAATGTGGTTTTGGACTTCAAGGAGTCTGTTGTAGACTCTGTTCAAATGGACCATGTAGAGTAACTCCAAAATCACCAAGAGGTGTATGTGGAGCAGATGCAGATACTATAGTAGCAAGAAACTTTTTAAGAGCAGTAGCATCAGGAGCAGCTTGTTATTTACATGTGGTAGAAAATACAGCTAAGAATTTAAAAAATGTTGGAATAACTAAAGGTGTTATTAAGGGAGAAAAAACATTAAATCAATTAGCAGAGATGTTTGGAATAGAAAGTGATGAAAAATACGATAAATGTATAAAAGTAGCTGATAAAGTTATAAATGATTTATATAAATCAAGAGATGACAAGATGGAATTAGTAGAAAAAATAGCTTATGCACCTAGAGTAAAAAAATGGAAAGAGTTAGGCATAATGCCTGGTGGTGCAAAATCAGAAGTATTTGATGCAATAGTAAAATCATCAACAAACTTAAACAGTGACCCAGTAGACATGTTAGTTAACTGTTTAAATTTAGGAATATCAACAGGGTTATATGGTCTTACTCTAACGAATCTTTTAAATGATGTTATGTTAGGAGAACCAGTTATAAGAATGGCTCCTGTAGGATTTAATGTAATAGATCCAGACTACATAAATATAATGATAACAGGTCATCAACATTCAACATTTGCAAATTTCCAAGATAGATTAAAAGATGAAGATGTTATAAAGTTAGCTCAATCTGTTGGGGCAAAAGGATTTAAGTTAGTAGGATGTACATGTGTTGGTCAAGACTTACAATTAAGAGGAGAACATTATCAAGAAGTATTTGCTGGTCATGCGGGTAATAACTTTACAAGTGAAGCTGTTTTATCAACTGGAGCAATAGATATAGTTCTTTCTGAATTTAACTGTACTATACCTGGACTTGAGCCAATAGCAGATAAGTATAAAGTAAAAATGGTTTGCTTAGATGATGTTGCTAAAAAAGCAAATGCAGAATATATAGAATTAGATAGAAGTAATTTAGATGAACTTAGTAATTCATTAATACAAAAATCACTAGAATCTTATAAGGAGAGAAGAGGAAGTGTTGAAATAGATATACCAAAAGACCATGGATTTGAGCAGTCTTTAACTGGTGTAAGTGAAAAGAATTTAAAAGCATTTTTAGGAGATTCATGGAAACCTCTTATTAATTTAATTGCAGAAGGAAAAATTAAAGGGGTTGCAGCTGTTGTAGGATGTTCAAATATGACAGCAGGAGGTCATGATATAAATACTGTTGAATTGACTAAGGAGTTAATTAAAAAAGATATTATAGTACTTTCAGCAGGATGTTCTACTGGAGGATTAGAAAATGTTGGTCTTATGTCACCTGGAGCAGAAGAATTAGCAGGGGAAAACTTAAAAGAAGTATGTAAGACTTTAGGAATACCACCAGTATTAAATTTCGGGCCATGTTTAGCTATAGGTAGACTTGAAATAGTAGCAACAGAGTTAGCGGCTGAGCTTGGAATAGATTTACCACAATTACCATTAGTGCTTTCAGCTCCACAATGGTTGGAAGAACAAGCATTAGCTGATGGAGCTTTTGGACTTGCTCTTGGTTTACCTCTTCATTTAGCATTACCTCCATTTATAACAGGAGGAAAGTTAGTAACAGAGGTATTAACAGAAAAATTAAAAGACTTAACAGGAGGACATGTTATAGTGAATCCAGATCCTAAATCTTCAGCTGATCAATTAGAACAAATAATAATAGACAGAAGAAAAAATTTAGGGTTAAAGGATGTGGAATGTAATGCATAGAATTTTTATAAATAAAGATTTATGTACAGGCTGTAAAAGTTGTGTATTAGCTTGTATGTTAAAGCATAATAAAGATTATAACATGTATACTCTTGATTTAGAAAATGTAGATAATGATAGTAGAGGGCATATAGAACTAGATAGCAAACATAATAATCCAGTTCCAATTCTTTGCAGACACTGTGATGAGCCAGAATGTGCTTTAGCATGTATGAGTGGTGCAATGCATAAAGATAGTCAGAGTGGAATCGTTTCATATGATGAAGAAAAATGTGGTTCATGTTATATGTGTGTAATGTCTTGTCCATATGGATTATTAAAACCAGATGATAGAAGCAAGCAAAACATACTTAAATGTGATTTATGTAAAGATGAAGAATATCCTAGATGTGTAGCTAATTGTCCAAGTGGTGCAATTGAATTACAGAAGGAGGAAAATGATGAATTATGTAGTGTTAGGGGCTAGTGCTGCTGGTATAAATGCAGCAAAAACATTGAGAGAATTAGATAAAGATTCTAATATAGTGGTAATTTCTAAAGATGAAAATATATACTCAAGATGTATGCTACATCATGTTATATCTGAACACAGAACTTTAAAGCAAATAAACTTTGTTGATGAAGACTTTATGGAGAAAAACAACATAAACTGGATTTCAGGTAAAACGGTTAAAGGAATAGATACAGATAAAAAACTAGTTCAAATGGAAGACATCGCTGTAAATTATGATAAGCTTTTAATAGCTACAGGTGCATCTTCTGCTATTCCTCCTATAAAGAATTTAAGAGAAGGAAATTTTGTATACTCTGTAAGAAACATAGATGATATTTATAAAATAAAAGAGAAGGCAGAAAAATCAAAGAAAGTTGTTATAATAGGGGCAGGATTAGTTGGAATAGATGCTTTAATTGGTCTATTTAAATATGAACAGCTGGATATTTCAGTGGCCTTTATGGAAAAATATATTCTAGATAGACAATTAGATGAATATACAGCATCAGTATACGAAAATAAATTTAAAGAAAAAGGCGTAAAATTTTATCCAAGTGCATCAATACAAGAAATTGTTTTAGATGATAGTAAAGATGTTAAAGGCGTTGCATTTTCAAATGGAGAAATTCTTGATGCAGACATGGTAATCGTAGCTACAGGAGTGAAACCTAATGCTGACTTTTTAGATGAAACAGGAATAGAATATGATAGAGGCATAATAATAGATGATAGATGCCAAACAACGCAAAAAGATATCTATGCAGCAGGGGATGTTGTAGGTAAAAATGCTATCTGGCCTATAGCTGTAAAACAAGGAATTATAGCTGCACACAATATGGTTGGAAAAGATAAAAAGGTAGAAGATGAATTTGCTTTTAAAAATAGTATGAATTTTATGGATATACCAACCATTTCTATAGGCATGAATACACCTGTAGATGATAGTTATAAAGTATTAACTAGACATGGAAATGATTGTTATAAAAAGTTTATTTTTAAAGATAATATAATCTATGGAGCAGTTATACAAGGAGATATTTCATATGTAGGTGTATTAACTTATTTGATAAAAAATAAGGTTGAAATATCTGATTTAGAAAATAGGATATTTGATGTGTGTTATGCAGACTTCTTTAACATAAAAGAAAATGGAGAGTTTTGTTATAGTGTATAATACATAGCTGAATAGAAGCTTATAAGAATATAATAAATAGAGCTATTTTAATATAGAGAATTTTTACTTTATAAAAATCTTTACTTAAAGATAGCTCTATTTTTATAATTAAGTTCAAAATTTGATTAATTTATAAAAATATCTATTTTGAACAAGAATACATGTAATCTCTAGTTAGAGGTAAATCATTTTTTATGCCTTTAGTGAAAAGTATTTGATGTATATCTATAATGCCAGTATTAAAAGCAGCAGCACAAGAACAAAGATATAAATCCCACATTCTTATAAATTTATCATCAAACATTTCTTTAATCTTAGGAAGATTATCATAGAAATTTTCATGCCAAGATAATAAAGTTTTTACATAATGTAATCTTAAACTTTCAACATCTATAGTATGATAGTTATAATCGCTACAAATATGTATCATTTCTCTTAAGCTAGGGATAACTCCACCTGGGAAAATATATTTTTTTATCCAAGGGTCTCCATAAGATTCTTTTAAGCCACTTATATAGTGAAGCAAAAATAATCCACTATCTTTTAGGACAGCATTTACATTTTTAATAAAAAGTTCATAGTTTTCTCTGCCAACATGTTCAAGCATACCAACGCTAACAACTCTATCAAATGTAAGGTTTGATTCTTTAAGTTCTCGATAGTCCATAAGTTTTACTTCAAGGTAATCTTGAAGATTCTCTTCTTTAATTCTAGTATTAAACTCTTTAAATTGTTCTTCGCTAAGTGTAATTCCCACACCATGAATTTTATATTTTTTTGCAGCTTCTATTAATAGAAATCCCCATCCACAACCAATATCAAGAAGACTCATACCTTCTTCTAAATTTAGTTTAGTTAATATGTGATGAACTTTATTAACCTGAGCCTCGTAAAGATTATCATTATCATATTTAAAATATGCACAAGAATAACTAAGTGTTTTGTCTAGCCATAAACTATAAAAATCATTTCCAATGTCATAATGAGCGTGTATTTCCTTCTTTTGATGTCTCATCGAATTAGATGAATGTAGCAAATGTTTTACAGCTGAGTTATCAATACTAAATTTGTCTATTTGTTTTAGAAGTAGGTTTAAGGTTAAAAATAAATCTCCTTCAATTTCAATGTCTCTATTTATATAGGCCTCTCCAAGTGCTAAAGATGTACTTTTTAATAATTCAGATTTGCTAATATCATTATTTACAATAACTTTAAATTGAGGAGAGCTATCTCCAACTAGAAATTCTTCCCCATCTTTAAGCCTAACTAGAAATGGTGTTTCATTAAATTTTTCTAAATAGTCTTTTAAAAAATTTTTTGTAATGTTCATATTACCAGCTCCTTTTAATGTAAATCCAGTAAGTTTTCCTTGCTTTAAAGTATATTATATTCCTTTTTTTTAAAAAGTAAAATTTTTTTTGTTGATTTTTCGTTGAATCAACTTTTTACTTTATAAAGGAATCTTATCTTTTAGTATTTTATTTATTTTATAAATTTTAGTATTGGATATAATATTCAATTAGTAGTGATATAATAACTTTAATTAATAATAAAGTTTTGAAGCAATTAGTCTGAAACTATTTAATAAAGGAGATATCAAATGGAAGTATATGCTTTAGTTGGGTCAAGTGGTACAGGAAAAAGTTATAAGGCACTAGAGTTTGCATATGAAAATGACATAGATTATATAATTGATGATGGTATTTTAATATATAGAAATAAAGTTTTAGCAGGTATATCAGCAAAACAAGCAAAGACTACTGTTGAGGCAGTTAAAAGAGCTATTTTTTATAATTTAGAACATCGGCAGAAGGTTAGAGAGGTAATAGAGAAGGAAAATATAAATAAGATTCTTGTTATAGGAACTTCAAAAAAAATGATTAATCAGATTGTAGATAGATTATCAATCGGAAAAGTTTATAAATTTATAAATATTCAAGATATAAGTACTAAATATGAAATAGAAATAGCAAAACAATCTAGAAAAGAAGGAAATCATGTAATTCCTGTTCCAGCAGTTGAAATAAAAAATATGACAAGTGGTCTTAGTATAAATCCATTAAAAAGGCTTTTTAGAAAAGGAAATAATATAAATATGGTCGTTTTAGAAAAGACAATTATAAGACCTACTTTTAGTTATATTGGCAAAGTTTATATTGATGCAGATGTAATTAAACAAATAATTGAATATGAAGTGTACAACTTTGGAAGCATTGATAGAATAAATAAAATCAATATAGAGAATTGCAATAATTTTATGAATATTTTTGTAAGTATAAATATCAATGATTTAGAAATTATAAAAAAAATTGAAAGTATGCAACAGATAATAAAAAAGTCTATTGAGAGAATGACTTTAGTTAATGTACAAAAAATAGATATTAACATTCATAAAATTAAAAAAATAAACTTCCTCCCATGTTAAAAAATAAACTGAAAAAATGATATACTAATTTGCAATAAAGTGTGCTATAATTAAACTGTAAATTTAGGAAATGGTTTTTCTAAATGGAGTATACATAATTATAACGTATTTATAAGGGGGCTTTCAAATGTCAGGAAAAGATGTAAATGTCTTCGAGATGGCGCAATCTCAAGTAAAAAATGCATGTGATAAATTAGGTATGGAACCAGCAGTTTATGAATTATTAAAAGAACCTATGAGAGTTATTGAGGTTTCAATTCCAGTAAAAATGGATGACGGTTCTATAAAAACTTTTAAAGGATTTAGATCACAACATAATGATGCAGTAGGGCCAACAAAAGGTGGAATAAGATTCCATCCAAATGTTTCAAGAGACGAAGTAAAAGCTTTATCTATATGGATGACTTTCAAATGTTCTGTAACAGGTATACCATATGGTGGAGGTAAAGGTGGAATAATAGTAGATCCATCAACTTTATCTCAAGGTGAATTAGAAAGATTAAGTAGAGGATACATAGATGGAATATATAAATTAATAGGTGAAAAAGTTGACGTTCCTGCACCAGACGTAAACACTAATGGACAAATAATGTCTTGGATGGTTGATGAATATAATAAATTAACTGGACAAAGTGCTATAGGTGTTTTAACTGGTAAACCAGTTGAATTTGGTGGTTCTTTAGGAAGAACAGCTGCTACTGGATTTGGTGTTGCTGTAACTGCAAGAGAAGCTGCTGCTAAATTAGGAATAGATATGAAAAAAGCTAAATTAGCTGTTCAAGGTATAGGAAACGTTGGTTCTTACACAGTTCTTAACTGTGAAAAACTTGGTGGTACTGTCGTAGCTATGGCTGAATGGTGTAAATCAGAAGGTTCTTATGCTATATACAATGAAAATGGGTTAGATGGTCAAGCTATGTTAGATCATATGAAAGAGCATGGTAACTTATTAAACTTCCCAGGAGCTAAGAGAATATCTTTAGAAGAGTTCTGGGCTTCAGATGTTGATATAGTAATCCCAGCTGCATTAGAAAACTCTATAACTAAAGAAGTTGCTGAATCTATAAAAGCTAAATTAGTTTGTGAAGCTGCTAATGGACCAACTACTCCAGAGGCTGATGAAGTATTTGCTGAAAGAGGAATAGTTCTTACTCCAGACATATTAACTAATGCTGGTGGAGTTACAGTTTCTTACTTCGAGTGGGTACAAAACTTATATGGATACTACTGGTCAGAAGAAGAAGTAGAGCAAAAAGAAGAAGTAGCTATGGTTAAAGCATTTGAATCTATTTGGAAAATCAAAGAAGAGTACAATGTTACAATGAGAGAAGCTGCTTATATGCATTCAATTAAGAGAGTTGCTGAAGCTATGAAATTAAGAGGATGGTACTAGAATTTACTCTTAATAAATAATAGGATATAATTATTTAATATATAAAAAGGGCTGTACTATGTACAGTCCTTAAAAGTTATATGACTCAAAGTGATTTGGGTCATTTTTTATTTTGTAGAACATATTAATGTAACTTATGAAAAAAATTAAATATAATTAGAAGCAATAAACTAAAGTTGATGCAATTAAAATTATTTACTTTCAAAACATTTATAATGTAATATTAATGGGTTTTAGATAGAGTCTATATTTATGACTTAAACTAATTCTTGTCAATTGACGTGCTAATTATGAATAAGCTATAATTAAATAAAAATAGTTTTATAAACTTAATTGAAAAAATATTAAATAAAAATAAATATATTTCTAAAATAAATATGATTTAAATAAAAGAGGTTTTGTAAAGGAAATCAAAAACTAGTTTAACTTTAGTTAAATCTCCATGTTTATATAGAATCAATACACATTGAAGTAAGATGGACATTTATTATTACATAAAATGTCATAGAAAGAAGTTAGAGAGATAATTAAATTCAAATACAAAATACTAATAAATAAGTTAGGTGAAGATATATGGTTAATTCAATTCTAAATGGGATTTTTAGAACTGTTATAGTAAGTAGTTTAAGTATTCTTCTGATATTGATTTTCAAGAAAAATGTATTTAAAAGATTTAGTAAAAAATTTAATTATTACATATGGATGATAGTTGTTATTAAGCTGTTGTTGCCTTTTACATACTATACCTTTACAATAAACATCTTGAGAAGCAAAGAAAATATCAATATTAATAATATTAATTTAGAGGGATTCAATAATATTTCAACTTTAAAGAATAGCATTTTATTGTATGCTTGGCTTATAACTGTAGTAATATATTTAATTTATAATATCTTTAAATACATAAAACTTAAAAACTTAATAAATGATTTATCCTATGATGTTGAGGATGAAGAAGTAATAAATCTTTATAAAGATATATTAAAAGAATTTAATATAACAAAAGATATAAAATTAAAATATTCTTATGAAGTTGAAACACCAGCATTTTTTGATTCATGTGTACTTTTACCACCACATGACTATAAGCTAAAAGAACTTGATTGGATTTTTAGGCATGAACTTATGCATTTCAGGAGTAAAGACCTTTGTCTAAAGTATGTAATGATATTTTTGAAAATAGTATATTGGTTTAATCCATTTGTATATATAATGGACAAACATATAGATTTAGATTGTGAACTTTATTGTGATGAAAGAGTTTTAAAGAATCGTAGTGAAGAAGAAAAACAAGATTATGCTCTAACAATTATAAATGCAATGAGAAGAGGTTCAAACATTTCAAATAAATTTGTGGCTGGATTACATAAACAATCTGATATTAGAAAAAGAGTAATGAATATGTTTAATGAAAAATATAAAAATGGTATTCTAATGGCATTAACTTTATGCTTATTATCTTCTATTACTTTTCTGAAAATTAGTTCAACCAGTATTGTTAATTTAAATGTATTACCTAAAAATATGGAAGAAACACAAATTATTGGTAGTACAGTAGTTTTAACTTTACCATTTACATATGCAGATGCTCCTGAAAAAGTTAGAGAAAGATATAAAAAAAATTGTGAAGCATTGGGCATGATTCCTAAAGATTCTGATATTATAGATACTCCCATACAATATAATGATGTATTAATGCAATAGTTAAATTGTCTAGAGTCATCAATTAAACCTTCTTATAGATACTCAATTATGATATGGGTATAGGAATTTATCCATATCAAATAATAAAATATAATTATCCAAGGTATAAAAAAATTGTATTGTGTACAAGCATTAAAAATTAGATGAATCAAAATTATTTAAGACATTTTTCAACTGTTATTTATAATATTATGATAAAATATTAAAAATAAAATTTATAGATAATTATTTTAATTAACTAATGAAAATTGTGAGCTAATTCTTGCTAAGTTATAATTAAACAAAGATTATTTATTATTATAACTTATGATAATTCAAAACAATAAGAAATAGATATATTAAAGAGTAAAGAATATCTAATAAAAACAAGAAATAATATATATTTAATATGCTATTAAATGTATATAAATATTAAAATAATTTTATTAAATAAACATTTAAATTGAAAATTTAAAAACATTTTATGAAAAATTTAACAAATAATTAAACTTAAATATAAAATATTAAAAAATAAGATGGGTGAGAATTAATGACTAACTTAATTCTAAATGGGATTTTTAGAACTACTATAGTAAGTAGCTTAAGTATTTTTCTGATATTGATTTTTAAGAAAAATGTATTCAAAAGATTTAGTAAAAAATTTAATTATTACATATGGATGATAATAGTTATTAAGTTGTTGTTACCTTTTACATACTATACATTTACAATAAACATCTTGAGAAACAAAGAAAATATCAATATTAATAATATAAATTTAGAAGGCTTTAATAATATTTCAAATTTAAAGAATAATATTTTATTATATACTTGGCTTATAACTGTAGTAATATATTTAATTTATACTATATTTAAATACATAAAACTTAAAAATTTAATAAATGATTTATCCTATGATGTTGAGGATAAAGAAATAATAAATCTTTATAAAGATATATTAAAAGAATTTGATATAACAAAAGATATAAAATTAAAATATTCTTATGAAGTTGAAACACCAGCATTTTTTGATTCATGTGTACTTTTACCACCACATGACTATAATTTAAAAGAACTCGACTGGATTTTTAGGCATGAGCTTATGCATTTTAAGAGTAAAGACCTTTGTCTAAAGTATGTAATGATATTTTTGAAAATAGTATATTGGTTTAATCCATTTGTATATATAATGGATAAACATATAGATTTAGACTGTGAACTTTATTGTGATGAGAGAGTTTTAAAGAACCGTAGTGAAGAAGAAAAACAAGACTATGCTTTAACAATTATAAATGCAATGAGAAGAGGTTCAAATACTTCAAATAAATTTGTGGCTGGATTACATAAACAATCTGATATTAGAAAAAGAGTAATGAATATGTTTAATGAAAAATATAAAAATGGTATTTTAATAGCATTAATTTTATGCTTATTATCTTCTATTACTTTTTTAAAGATTAGCTTAACTAGTATCATTGATTTGAATATATTGCCTAAAGATGTAAAAGTTACAGGAAACATTTTTTCTATGACAGTTTCAACCATACCATTTACATATGCAGATGCTCCTGAAAGTATGAGAAGAGAACATAAAGAAAACTGTGAAAGTATAGGATTAACTCCTAAAGATTCTGACAGAATGGAGATTGTTGTAGAATTTTATGATATACTAGTAGAACCATAATCAAATTTAAAAAAATTATAATCTAAAAGTCACTTTTATAAAGGTGACTTTTTACTTAGAATAAGTTAAAAAATTCACTATATTTCTAACTTTATAGAAGTTTTATTAAAAAATATACGATGCATAAAAACGCACAAAAAAACACATAAAACAATATTTATGCGTACTTTAGCTTCAAAAGGTACAAAATTCTTTACTTTTACAAACTCATATTATATAATGAAGTAAATAATGTATATTTAGGTGACATATTGGATAAACTAATTAATTATTATTTATTAATATAATGATACTATAAAAGTTATATAAAGAGGTTTACAAAAAAGTTACAGATAGAGCTTTTATTAATGTATTGTGTATTAGTATTTTATCCTTAGGTACTCTTCACCTACAAAATAGAATCATAAGATAATTATGGGAAAATTTTAGGAGGTTTATCGTGAAGAAAAAGATATTAATACCAGTATTTGCATCAGTTATGGCATTATCAGTAAGTTCAATTGTAAATGCAGATGAAATAAATGATTCATCTCAAAATAAAGATGATAAAACAAATACTGAATTAAATTTAGGCGAATATAAAGAAGTAAAATATAAAGTTGCAAGAATAAAAGATGGAGTAGCTATAAAGATAAGAGAAGAAGGTCAAGTTCAAAATATAGCTTATTCTGGAGACGAATTTACAGTTCTAGGAATTCAAGGAGAATGGGTTAAAGTTAAAGTTGAAGATGGCGAAGGTTGGTTAGCTACTAGATATGTAGATATATCTGAAGGGGTAGGATATACTAACGCTGATAAAGTAAACTTAAGAAAAGATAAAAGTGAAAATTCAGAAGTAATTGGAGAGCTAGAAAAAGGAAGCTCTTTATTGGTTTTAGAGGAAAATGGAGATTGGTTGAAAGTTAAAGATGGAGAAACAGAAGGATATGTAAAATCATCTTATGTAACTGATAAAGCTCCAGTAATAGAAGAACCGCAAGTAGACCAAAATGTTACTCAAAATGGAGATTCTACAAACACAAATAACACTCAACAAAACAACACAAATAATAATCAACAAAATAATAATTCAAATGTGCCAACAGCTAACTCTAATGCAGTTCAAGCTGTACTTAATTTGGCTTATTCTAAGCAAGGTTGCCCATATGTTTGGGGAGCAGAAGGGCCAAATACTTTTGACTGTTCAGGATTCACACAATATGTATACAGAAATGCAGTAGGAAAGAAGATACCAAGAACATCTAAGGCACAATCTAATTATGGACAAACTGTAAGTAAGGCAAATTTACAGCCAGGAGACTTAGTATTCTTTACAACTAATGGTTCTGGTTCTGTTAGTCATGTTGGTATATATGTAGGTGGAGGTAATATGATACATTCACCATCAACAGGAAAAACAGTCCGTGTAACTAGTATAAATTCAGCATACTATACAGCGAGATTTGTTACAGCAAAAAGAATCTTATAATCGATTTGTACTATAACAAATTGATAAATACATAAATACAAATGCTCTATATTATATTTAATTTAATCAGGAAATATAAAATGATTATATGTTAAATGCAATATAGAGTGTTTTTGTATTATCTTAAATTTTGATGTGGACTTATATTAATATTACTATTAAATAGTATTCTTTCCAGATAATGATTATTTGCGCAATACCTTGACAGGATAAGGTAAAGGTGATAAGCTACTAACAGTACAAAAATACTTTTAATTTTAGTTCAGAGAGGCTAAAAAAGGAGGACGAAAGATGTTAAAATCAAGAAATTTAATCCAACCAGAAGACTTTTCTATAGAAGAAATAGATGAAATATTAGAATTAGCTCAAAAAATAATTGACAATCCGTCAAAATATTCTCATATATGTGAAGGTAAACTATTAGCTACATTATTTTATGAACCATCAACAAGAACAAGATTAAGTTTTGAATCTGCTATGAACAGACTAGGAGGTCGTGTCGTAGGTTTTTCAGAGCCAAATTCATCATCTGCATCAAAGGGTGAAACTTTAGGTGATACGATGAGGATAGTATCTAGTTATGTTGATATAATAGCTATGAGACACCCTCAATCAGGTGCAGCTACAGAAGCATCAAAATTTACAGAAGTACCATTTATAAATGCAGGAGATGGCGGAAATCAGCATCCAACCCAAACACTTACAGATTTACTTACTATAAAATCATTAAAAGGAACTTTAGAAAATCACACAATAGGATTATGTGGTGATTTAAAATATGGAAGAACTGTACATTCTTTAGTTAAGGCTATGGCGAGATACAAAAATACTAAGTTTGTATTTATAGCACCTGAAGAACTAAAAATGCCAGACTATATAAAAGAAGCTATAAAGGGACATGCTTACTATGAAACTAATAATTTAGATGATGTTATAGGAAGTTTGGATGTTTTATATATGACTAGAATTCAACAAGAAAGATTTGAAGATAAATCAGAATACGAAAGACTAAAAAACTATTATATTTTAAATAAAGCTAAATTAGAAAAAGCATCTGAAAGTATGTTAGTAATGCATCCACTACCAAGAGTAAATGAAATAGATGTTGATGTAGATACAGATGATAGAGCTGTTTATTTTAAGCAAGCTAAATATGGAATGTTCGTTAGAATGGCATTAATAATAAAGCTTCTAGGTGTAAATGAAGGTTAGTAGTTACATTATATAATAGTGAAGTAAAGGAGATTTTGGGATGTATAAAATTCTAGAAAATATATACATAGGTGAAGATATGTATAGAATGAAAGTAAAAGGCGCTTTTGAAGGTAAGATGGGGCAATTTTATATGCTAAGAGCATGGGATACTTATCCAGTCCTTTCAAGACCTATAAGTATACATGATATAGATGAAGAAGGTATAACTTTTCTTTATAAAGTAGTAGGAGAAGGAACTCAAATTATTAGTAATTTAAAAGTAAACGATACTATAAAACTAGAGGGTCCTTATGGAAATGGATATAGTAAAGTTGATGGAAAAGTAGCTCTAGTAGGTGGTGGAATCGGTATAGCACCATTATATTTAGTTGCTAAAAACATAAAAGACTGCGATGCTTATCTTGGATTTAGAGAAGATGTTATATTAGAAAATGAATATAGAGAAGTTTGCAATGAGGTATATACAACAGTAGGAAATAAGTTTGTAACAGACATAATTGATGTAGAAAAATATGACTATATATTAACATGTGGGCCAACTCCAATGATGGAAAAATTGGTTAAAATGGTAGAAGGTACTAAAACAAGGATTATGGTGTCACTTGAAAATCATATGGCATGTGGAGTAGGAGCGTGTTTAGTATGTACATGTAAGACTACTAAAGGAAATAAAAAAACTTGCAAAGACGGTCCAGTATTTTGGGGAGAGGACGTGATTTTTAATGGCTAATTTAAACGTAAAATTTGGAAATATTGATTTTAAAAATCCAGTAATAATGGCGTCTGGGACTTTTGGATTTGGAAGAGAATATAATGAAATTTATGATATACAAAAACTTGGTGGTATAAGTAGTAAAGGTCTTACTTTAAATAAAAAACCTGGTAACAATGGTATGAGAGTTCATGAGACGCCATCAGGTATGATGAACAGTGTTGGACTTGAAAATCCTGGAGTTCAAGGATTTATAGACAGTGAACTTCCTTTCTTCAGTGAGTTAGATTTAGTTAGAATTGCTAATGTTGGAGGTGGAACATTAGAAGATTATCTACTTGGGGTTAAGCTGTTAAATGATAAACCTATAGATATTATTGAATTGAACATATCTTGTCCAAATGTCAAAGCAGGAGGAATGGCTTTTGGTATAAAAAATGAAGTGGCAAGAGAAGTTGTTCGTGAGGTAAGAAACGCAACTAAACTACCTCTAGTAATAAAATTATCACCTAATGCTGAAGATATTGTGGGTATGGCAAAAGTTTGTGAAGAAGAAGGTGCTGATGGAGTATCTTTAGTTAATACTTTTAAAGCAATGGCAATTGATATAAAAAATAGAAAGCCAGTATTTGAAAATGTATATGCTGGATTATCTGGACCAGCTATAAAGCCTATAGCTCTTAGAATGGTACATGAAGTTTGTAAAAATGTAAATATACCAGTAATGGGAATGGGTGGAATAACTAAAGCTACAGATGCGATAGAATTTATAATGGCAGGAGCTACTTGTATTCAAGTTGGAACTGCAAATTTCATGAATCCTAAAATTGGGCTTGAGATAATAGATGGAATCAATGAATTTATGGATAGAGAAGGAATAAAGAATTTAGAAGAAATAAGAGGAATTATATAGGTTACAGGTATGACAAATAAGTACAATTAAAGCAAAGAATATAAATTAAAATAAATATAATTTTATAATATTTAACATGGAGGAAAAAATAATATGAGTAAAGTAGATGTAGTAGATATATTAAAGAAAAGTGATGCATTATTAGAAGGACATTTTTTATTATCTTCAGGAAAGCACAGTAACAGATATGTGCAATGTGCAAAGCTATTAAGATTTCCAGAGTATGCAGCTGAGGTATTAAATACAGTTGTTGAACAAATAAAAGATTTAGATATAGACTTAGTAGTTGGTCCAGCTATGGGTGGAGTAGTAGTTTCTTATGAGCTAGGAAGACAATTAGGAAAAGAAGCTATATTCACTGAGAGAAAAGATAATACAATGGAGTTAAGAAGAGGATTTGAAGTTAAAAAAGGTGCAAAGATAATAATTGCTGAAGATGTTGTTACTA
This sequence comes from Clostridioides sp. ES-S-0010-02, assembly GCA_020641055.1. Taxonomy (NCBI): domain Bacteria; kingdom Bacillati; phylum Bacillota; class Clostridia; order Peptostreptococcales; family Peptostreptococcaceae; genus Clostridioides; species Clostridioides sp. ES-S-0010-02. Next base: position 4,148,352 of record CP067345.1, on the reverse strand, counting down.
CTGGTAAGTCAACTATGGAAACAAAAAGAGTATTAGAAGCGTTAGGTGGCGAAGTTATAGGTGTCGCTTGTATAGCTGATAGAACTAATCATGACATAGGTATGCCTATATATAGTGCAATAAAACTTGATATTCAAGTTTATGAAGCTGATGAATGTCCTTTATGTAAAGAAGGAAAATTACCAGTTGTTAAACCTGGAAGTAGAGAATTTAAAGAATTAGGAATGTAATAACCAATTAATTAAATTTAACATTATTTTAGTAAATACAAATTTTTTTACTAAATAAATATCAATTTAAATATATAAATAAGATATAATAAACAGCTAGCTTTCATTTAAAAAGCTAGCTGTTTTTTGTTAAAAATATATTTACAAAACAGTAGCTGGTAGCAGTACAATATAATTATAAGATAAAAAATTATTATATATATTGGGGAGGGTTTCGGTATGAGTAATCAATTAAAGAAAAATCAAAAAAAGGTTGTATTTTTTGGTGTTGGTGCTGTTGGAGCTACCTTTGCAGAACAATTTTTAAATTCTAAATATGATTTTAAAATTCTTTGTGACCAAAAAAGAAAAAAAAGATATTTAGAAGAGGGTTTTATAATAAATGGAAAAAGATATGACTTCGATTATATAACTAAAGATGAATATAAACAAGAAGCTGATTTTATAATTATAGGTTTAAAATATAATAACCTAAAAGAAAATATAGAAGAGTTAGATGGATTAGTTGGAAAAGATACAGTACTAATGTCTTTACTAAATGGAGTTAATAGTGAAGAGATAATAGGAGAAAGATTTGGAATTGAAAAAATGGTATATTCATATGTAACAAATATAGATGCAAAAAAAATAGAAAATAATATTATACATACTACAGATGGAATAATTGTATTTGGAAATAAAGATAATAGTGAAGATAGAAAAACAGATATAATAACTGAAGTTTTTGATAGTGTAAATATAGAATATGTATTATCAAAAAATATTCAACGAGACATGTGGTGGAAATACATGGTTAATATTGGGGTGAATCAAACTTCAGCTATACTTGGCGCTTCTTATGGAGTATTTCAAGATTCTGAATATCTAAGAGAGTTAGCAAAATCTGCAATGAGAGAAGTGGTTGATATAGCTCAAGTAAAAGGTATATGCCTTACGGAAGATGATGTAGAAAATTCATTACATAGAATACTAGAACATTCAAGAGAAGGTAGAACATCAATGCTTCAGGATGTAGAGGCTCATAGACTTACAGAAGTAGATATGTTCTCTAAGAATATTTGTGAGCTTGGAAGAAAGTATAACATACCAACTCCTATAAATCAGACTTTTTTTTATATGATAAAAGTAATTGAAAGTAGATTTTAGAAAATTTTTAGAAAAAATTGAGGCTGTAAGTAAATCTGTGCAAAACAAATTTATCTACAGCTTTTTTAGTAGACATAATTGATAAAAATGGAAGCAAACTGTCTTTTAGTAGAGTATCATGAAGCAAAAGTAAAAATCAAAGGTTTTATCAACATGGTTGTGTTCGCAGCTGTTATTCCTTCTTTAGCAAAAGTTTCTTTGACAGGTTTAATCAGTCTTTTTGTACCAATTGTAGGTATGTTTGCAGTTTCTATTATTGATATATTCATTATGATGAAGGTGCTTCCAGGTTGGAAAATCATTGGTTCTAAACCTATTGCTTTTGGAGTAGGGTTCTGTCAGATGTTAGGATTCCCAACAACATATTTGATGTCTAAAATAAAAATTATCTTTTATCTAAAATAAAAAACACCCAAATATGACTAAGAGTGGTTTGAAATTCAATGTTAATTTAATTTTAGAACTATCCATCTTATAATATATCAAATGCGAATTAAAAAATATTTTTAATAGCTACAACTATTGGGATTACTTATTTTTATATTAAATACTATATCATAAAATAACAAAAAAATCAAGTCGAGTAATCTCTCTATTTCAGTGATATACTAGGTTTTAATAGTTTTTTATAAATATAATGTAACTAGAGGACAATCTATGTTTTTTAATTTTTTTGATTAAATTTACCTCTAGCTCAATACTTATAAGGAGAAATATTATGAATTTAAAAAAAGGATTAGATATTTTAGAAATTCCATCAAGTATATTAGGCAAAGATAAAGTTATATATATTCCAGTAATCTATACAGAAGATGAGGTAACTCTTGTTGATACTGGACTTCCTGGTCAAGGAGATTTAATAATTGATGCTCTTAATAATAGTAATACAAGTTTTAATAAATTAAAAAATATAGTAATAACTCACCATGATATAGACCATATAGGAAATATAAAATATTTAAGAGAAAAATCTAAAAATGATATAAAGGTATATGCATACAAAAGTGAAGTCAACTATATAACAGGGGAAGAAACCCCATTTAAACTTTGCATGTTAGAACAAGAAATAGATAGTCTTAATGATAAAATGCTTGATATGTTAAATGCTATGAAATTTGGATTTAAGTCATCATATACTACAGTAGATGTATCTTTAAACAATCATGAAGTTTTAAATTTAAGTGAAGAAGTAGAGGTTATACACACAGGAGGTCATACTAGGGGTCATATATGTCTTTATTTAAAAAAATCTAAAGTACTTATTGCTGGAGATTTATTAGATATAAGAGATGGTAAACTTAGACCAGTTGATGTAATGCATAGTGATAAGCAAGAATTGATAAAAGCTATTAAAAAATTAAGTAACTATGATATAGAGGAAATAGTTTTTAGTCATGGTGGATTATATAAAAAAAACATAATGGAAACATTAAAAAATATAGTTATTGAATAATGTTACATGATTGAAAATACTATCCAGTTCTTTATGAAAAGTTTATTTAAACAATAATTAAATATGAATAGGAAAGAAACAAAAAATTTATAAATAATTACTTACTTAATATTTTGAGAATAAAAATATTACTGGAATTAGAAATTTCCAGTAATATTGAGTAAGAAAAAATATATTTACACAAATCTATAAACATTCTCAAAAAACTTATAATTTATTGTTAGCTTTAAATTATATTAATCTTTTATGCTATTTAAATTACTAAATACTTTTAACTCTTCAATGAAAATACTTGCTGCTTTTGATAAAGTTATATCTTTTGGAAAGATATATGAAAAATGTCTGTTATAGTTGCTTCCAAGTTCTATGACAGACAGTTCGTTGTTTAAAACAGGTAAGCTTGTTACGAGATTAGATACTATTGTAATTCCTAAATTATTTCTAACTGATTCTTTGACAGCATAATTACTTCCAAAGACCATCATACTTTTTGGAATAATTTCCTTAATGCTTAAAAACATATCTAAATAATCTCTAGTTCCAGAACCATCTTCTCTAACTATCCATTTTTGATTTTGAAGCTTATCAAAACTAAAATCTTTTAATAAAGGGCTATTATACGGAAGTGCTAAAACCATCTTATCTTCAAAAAAATATTCTTGCATAAATGAGGGAGAAGAACAAGTCCCTTCAATAAGTCCAATATCTAAAATATAATCCTTAACATGAGAAGATACAATGGATGTATTTTCTATGAAAATTTCTACATCTATATCAGGATACTTTTGAGAAAATAGTGCAAGAAAATTAGGAAGAATATATTCTCCAATAGTTAAACTTGCGCCAATCTTTAAACGCCCAGTTATAGCATCTGAAACCTGATTTACATCGTGATATGTAACACTTAAAAGATTTAGTATTTCCTTGGCTCTTTTATATAATATTTGTCCACTTTCTGTAATAAAAATAGTTTTCTGTTTAATAGATCTATTTATAAGTACAACCTTAAAGTAATTTTCTAAGTTTTTAATATGTTTACTTACACTTGGTTGTGATAAATTTAGGTATTCACCAGCTTTGGTGAAGTTTTTATATTCAACAACAGCAACAAATGTTTTTAATTCTTCAAACAATTTTTTACATCTCCTTTGCATAATAAAAATTTTGTATTTTTTATCAGTTACTTACAGATAATTGTAATATATACATTAATCATTAAAATTATTAATCATTACGATATTATATATTTATTTTACTTATGGTTATTACAATTATATACTATTATTGTAAAGAAAACTATATTAATTAGAAGGTAGGTATATTATGTTAAAGAATAAAAGCAGTTTTACATTAAAGAATATAAAAGAAATATTACCTGGGTTGGTTGTATCTGTATTAGTAGGTTATATTAGTATATTTATTTCAACATTAATACCTAAAGTAGGAGCAGCATCAATTTCTATATTTTTAGGTATGTTTGTAGGAAATTTATTTTTAAATCAGAAAGTCTTTCAAAGGGGCTATAAATTTTCAGAAACAGATTTGCTATCATATTCAATAGTATTATTAGGAGCAACCCTTAGTATATCTACTCTAATAGATTTAAAAATTTCAGGTATATTGTTTATAATATTACAAATGACAATAACAATAGTATCAGCACTTTATATAGGTAAAAAGCTAGGTTTTGGTGAAAACTTTAGATTTCTTATGGCAAGTGGGAATGCAGTATGTGGTTCTTCTGCTATAGCAGCAACAGTTCCAGTAGTTAATGCTACAGACAAAGAAAAAGGAATAGCAATAACTATTGTCAATGTTACTGGTATATTTCTTATGTTTTTACTTCCAATAATATCTCAATTCTTATATAGTCATGAGCTTGTAAAAACATCAGCAATGATAGGTGGAACATTACAATCAATTGGTCAAGTTGTGGCAAGTGGAGCTATAGTTGGGGAAAATGTAAAGGATTTAGCAACTATTTTCAAAATAGTTAGAGTAATATTCTTAGTTGTAGTTGTTTTAGTATTTGGACATTTGAAAAATAAGTCTAACAGTGAAATTATTGAAGAAGAAAAAGATGAAATAAAAAAGAAAAAAATAAATATACCATGGTATGTAATTGGTTTTTTCATAACTTGTGCACTTTTTTCAATTAATATTATACCAAAAGAAGTATCTGTATTGTGCAAAGAAATAAGTAATAAATTTGAAATAATAGCACTAGCAGCAATTGGATTAAAAGTTAATGTAAAAGACTTAGTAAGACAAGGTAAAGCAGTTTCTTTATATGGTCTATTTGTAGGAATAATACAAGTTATATCAGCGATAGTTTTGATAAAAATATTTATATAGAATAGAAGTATTGATTATAATATCAATTTACTTAATCAAAATAATATGTTATTAATAACTGATAATATAAATAAAAAATGAATTCTAATAAGTGTAGATGGGTATAAGCTTATTGGAGTTCATTTTTTATTTATAGTGAAAATTTAAAGTAAAATATTATTTTACATAATAATAACATTATAAATTTTGAAATTACTTATCTTTGTGTTAAAATAAGAAAAATGCACATATCACAGTTAAGTATTTAAGTAGATAAATAAAATAAAAATATAAATATTAAGGAGATTTTTTATATGAATGTTTATGAAAAGAATAATGTAGTTATACTAGAAGGAGTAACAGATTTTGATCCAAAACATATATTTGAGTGTGGTCAATGTTTTAGATGGCATAAGCAAGAAGATGGCTCATACACAGGAGTTGCAAAAGGTAGAATATTAAATGTAAAAAAAGAAGATGATAAAGTATATTTAAATAATACAAATTTAGAGGAGTTTAATAGCATTTGGTATAATTACTTTGATTTAGGGACTGATTATACAGAAATAAAAAACAATCTAAAAAGTATGGATGAATATTTAAATAAAGCTACTGAATTTGGATGGGGAATAAGAATTTTGAGACAAGATGGATGGGAAATGCTTATATCATTCATAATTTCTTCTAATAATAGAATTCCTATGATACAAAGAGCTATAGAAAACTTATCAAAAAGTTTTGGTAAATACATAGGTGAGTATGAAGGTAAAGAATACTATGCATTTCCAACACCAGAAGAGTTAAATAAAGCCTCACAAGAGGAAATAAGAGCATGTCAAACAGGTTTTAGAGACAAGTACATAAAGAGTACTACACAGGCAGTTATAGAAAATAATTATAAGGTATCTGAATATGTAAATTTAAGTACAGATGATTGTAGAAAAGAGCTTTTAAAATTTAATGGAGTAGGTCCAAAGGTATGTGATTGTATTGCGTTATTTGGTATGCAAAAATATGATTCTTTTCCAGTTGATGTGTGGGTTAAGAGAGTTATGCAAGAGTTCTACATAAATGAAGATATGAGTTTACCTAAAATGAGAACTTATGGGATTGATAAATTTGGAGAAATGTCTGGGTTTGCACAACAATATCTATTTTACTATGCAAGAGAGTTGGGTATAGGAAAATAGACTTAAGGGGGAAGGAATTATGGGAGTGATAGGCACAATATTTCTGTTCTATTTAATTATATCATATCTAGCTGGAGCCATAATTTCTGTAATTATATTACTTGAAAATAGAGATCCTGCAAAAACCATGTCTTGGTTATTGATGTTTATCATATTTCCTGGGATAGGGTTAATTATATATGCTATTTCGGGTAGAAATATTAGAAAACGAAAATTATTTAAAACTCAAAAACTAGCTAATAATATAAAAGAAAAGAAACTTTTTGATACATTAGAAAAGATAACAGAAATTGTTGAACTAGAAAAAGAATCTATAAGGCAAAATAAGCTTTTAAGAGATGAGGAAGATGGTAGCTATAGAAAAAGAGTCATAAGTATGCTACTAAAGACTGGGATGTTTCCATTTACTAAGAACAATAAAGTAGATGTTTTTGTAGATGGAAATGAAAAATTCAAGAGACTTATAGAAGATATAAGAGAAGCTAAAGACCATATTCATTTAGAGTACTTTATAATCAAAGACAGTGAAATAGGTAGGGTGTTAAAAGAAGAGCTTATAAAAAAAGCTAAGGAAGGTATTAAAATAAGAATTTTATATGATGATGTAGGGTGTTGGAGATTTTGGTTTAATAGAAAATTTTTCCGAGAAATGAGAGAAGTAGGTATAGAAATAGCAGCTTTTTTACCTACAAAATTCCCTATAATAGGAGGAAAGTTAAACTATAGGAATCATAGAAAAATTGTTGTTATTGATGGAATAATTGGATATACAGGTGGAATAAATATAGGAGATGAATATTTAGGAAAAAATGAGAAGTTTGGGTATTGGAGAGATACTCATATTAGAATTAAAGGAATTTCTGTATATATGCTTCAAATGACATTTTTGATTGATTGGTACTATACAACAAAAGAGGTTTTAGTTACTAAAAATTACTTTCCAAGTGTCGGAAATATAGGTGAGAGTATGATACAAGTTGTAGCTAGTGGACCAGATAGTGATTGGGAAGACATTCATTATGCTTATTTTTCTGCTATATGTCAAGCTAAACAAAGTGTTTATATAGAGACTCCATATTTTATTCCAGATGAGAGTCTGCTGAAAGCTATAAAAAGTGCTGCGCTTAGTGGTGTAGATGTAAGAATAATATTTCCTAAAATTGCAGACCACAAAATAGTTAATATAGCATCTTATTCATATTTTGAAGAAATATTAAGAGCAGGTGGTAAAGTTTATTTGTATAAAAAAGGATTTATACATTCCAAAGTCGTAATAATAGATGATAAAATTGCTTCTGCAGGTACAGCAAATATGGACCTAAGAAGTTTCATGCTTAATTTTGAAGTAAATGCTTTTATCTATGATGAAGATGTTATTAAAGTAATGACAGATGATTTCTATGAAGATTTAAGTCATTGTGAAGAACTTAATTTAGAGGTATTTAAGAACAGAAATATTGTACAAAAAATTAAAGAATCTGTAGCCAGATTGTTTTCACCAATATTATAAAAAATTATTAAAAAAGGTATTGAAAATTATGTGTGATTGGTATATTATAATAATTGTTAGCACTCTAGTAGATAGAGTGATAATAAATAAAAAGTATATATATAAATCTACATATAAAAGTAGTATTAATTTAAAAATAACTAAAAACATAGGCAAACTAGTCTATACTTAATATTTTAGGAGGCGTGAATAATGAAAATAAGACCATTAGCTGACAGAGTAGTAATTAAAAAAGTGGAAGCAGAAGAAAAAACTGCAAGTGGAATAGTTTTACCAGGAGCAGCTAAAGAGCAACCTCAAATAGCTGAAGTTGTAGAAGTTGGACCAGGTGGGATAGTTGAAGGAAAAGAAGTAAAAATGGAATTAGCAGTTGGAGACAAGGTTATATTCCAAAAATATTCTGGAACAGAAGTTAAAATAGAAGGACAAGAGTATACAATACTAAGACAAAGTGATGTATTAGCTGTTATTGAATAAATATAGAATAAATTTATTAGGAGGGGTTTAAAATGGCTAAAGAAATTAAATTTTCAGAGGAAACAAGAAGAGCTTTAGAAGCTGGTGTAAATAAATTAGCAGATACAGTAAAAGTAACATTAGGACCTAAAGGAAGAAATGTTATATTAGATAAAAAATTTGGTTCTCCACTTATAACTAATGATGGTGTAACTATAGCAAAAGAAATAGAATTAGAAGATAGATTTGAAAATATGGGTGCTCAGTTGGTTAAAGAAGTAGCAACTAAAACTAATGATGTAGCTGGAGATGGTACTACAACTGCTACAGTTTTAGCACAAGCTATAATCAGAGAAGGTTTAAAAAATGTAACAGCAGGTGCTAACCCAATACTTTTAAGAAAAGGAATACAAAAAGCAGTAACAGTAGCAGTAGAAGAATTAAAAAATCAATCAAGAATAGTAGAAACACAAGAAGCTATATCTCAAGTTGCTTCTATATCTGCTGGTGATGAAGAAGTTGGAAAATTAATAGCAGAAGCTATGGAAATAGTAGGTAAAGATGGAGTTATAACTGTTGAAGAATCTCAAACTATGAATACTGAATTGGATGCTGTTGAAGGTATGCAATTTGACAGAGGATTTGTTTCTGCATATATGGTTACAGATGTAGACAAGATGGAAGCAGTTTTAAATGACCCATATATATTAATTACTGATAAAAAAATATCTAACATACAAGAGCTATTACCAGTTCTTGAACAAATAGTTCAACAAGGTAAAAAGCTACTAATAATTGCTGAAGATGTAGAAGGTGAAGCATTATCTACATTAGTTGTTAATAAATTAAGAGGAACATTTGATGTAGTAGCAGTTAAAGCTCCAGGATTTGGAGATAGAAGAAAAGAAATGCTTCAAGATATAGCTATACTTACAGGTGGTCAAGTAATATCAGAAGAATTAGGATATGATTTAAAAGAAGCTGATTTATCTATGTTAGGTAGAGCTTCATCTGTTAAAGTAACTAAAGAAAATACTACAATAGTAGATGGTTCTGGAGATAAAAAAGCTATAGAAGATAGAGTAAATCAAATCAAACATCAAGTAGAGCAAACTACTTCAGATTTTGATAAAGAAAAATTAATGGAAAGATTAGCTAAGCTTGCTGGTGGAGTAGCTGTTGTAAAAGTTGGTGCTGCTACAGAGGTTGAGTTAAAAGAAAGAAAATTAAGAATAGAAGATGCTCTTAATGCAACTAGAGCTGCTGTAGAAGAAGGAATAGTAGCTGGTGGAGGAACTGCTTTTGTTAGTGTTATACCAGCAATAGGAACACTAGTTGAGAGTTTAACTGGAGAAGTTAAACTAGGTGCTCAAATAGTTAAAAAAGCATTAGAAGAACCATTAAGACAAATAGCTATAAATGCTGGTCTTGAAGGTGCTGTAATTGTACAAAATGTTGTTAACGCTGAAGCAGAAACTGGATTTGATGCTTTAAATGAAAAATATGTAAATATGATAGAAGCTGGTATAGTTGACCCAACTAAAGTTAGTAGAAGTGCTCTACAAAATGCTGCATCAATAGCAAGTACTTTCTTAACTACTGAAGCTGCTGTTGCTGACCTTCCTGAAAAAGAAGATGTAGGAATGCCAGGAATGGGTGGCGGTATGCCAGGAATGATGTAATCTTAAAATATTTAAAAATATAAATTTTAAGATATAGAACTATTTTGACTTAGATTTTAGTATCTAAGTTGAAATAGTTCTTTTGTATATATTTAATTTTTTTGTGTATTTACAATTTTAATATATATATCTGGATAATTAGTATCTGGATTATAATAATATCTTTGAAGTTGTATTGTTATTTTTTAGGTTATGATGTTAGATATATATTAATTAAGGTATAATTGTTGATAGAGAATAAATCAAAGTTTAAAAGGATGCGATAATATGGACTTAAGAAAATTGCTTGAACAGGTTAAAAATGAAAACATTGATATAGATGTTGCATTAGAACAATTAAAAGATTTACCCTATGAAGACCTTGGATATGCCAATATAGACCATCATAGAGAATTAAGAAATGGATATCCAGAAGTAATTTATTGTGAAGGTAAAAGTGATGAACATATTTTAGGAATTATTGATAAAATGAATCAAAAAGGTTCTAATATATTGGGGACAAGATGTAGAAAAGAAACATTTTTAAAAGTTAAAGAAATTTATAGTCATGCTGAATACGAAGAATTATCTAAAATTCTTAAAATTCAAAATCATGCTATAGAGAATATTGGAAAAGGCAAAATTGTAATTGCAACAGGAGGAACTTCTGATATACCAGTAGCAGATGAAGCATATTATACAGCTAAATTTTTAGGTAATGATGTTGATAGAATATATGATGTTGGAGTGGCTGGTATACATAGACTTTTAAATAAAAGACACAAAATAGATAGTGCTAGAGTAGTAGTAGCTGTTGCAGGAATGGAAGGTGCACTTGCAAGTGTAATTGGAGGCCTAGTTGATGTTCCAGTAATAGCTGTACCAACATCTGTTGGATATGGAGCCAATTTTGGAGGATTAGCAGCATTATTGGCTATGTTAAATAGTTGTGCATCTGGAATATCTGTTGTAAATATTGATAATGGTTTTGGAGCAGGATATTTGGCAGCTATGATAAATAAATTATAATAGGTATATTGATATAAATTAAACATAAATTATACGATGTTAATCTAATGTTTATTAGATTTTTCATTATTAAAACTGAGGAGAAATATATGAGTGAAAAAATACTTTATTTTGATATAGTAAGTGGTATATCAGGGGATATGACCCTTGCAAGCTTATTAAATTTAGGTGTACCTGAGGAAATTTTTTTGGAGGAAATTCATAAACTAAAAATGAGCGATGAATTTAATATAAATATAAGCTCAAAAAATGAAAGTGGAATATCAGGTATAACAGTAAAAGTAATTACGAAAGAAACACATATGCACAGGAATTTAGTGGATATATTTGAAATTATAGATGAAAGTGATTTAAATGAAAATGTAAAATCTAATGCTAAAAAAATATTTATGGTAATTGGAGAAGCAGAAGCAAAGGTTCATGGAACTACAATAGATAAGATACACTTCCATGAGGTAGGAGCTATAGATTCAATTGTAGATATTGTAGGAGCATCTATATTAGTTGATTTACTTTGTATAGATAAGATTTATTCTAGTACAGTATCTGTTGGTTCAGGATTTGTAAAATGTGACCATGGAGTCATGCCTGTACCTGCACCTGCAACTATGGAAATATTAAAAGGTGTACCAATCAAATTAAATAATGTAAAAGGAGAATGTACGACTCCAACAGGAGCTGCAATAATAAAAGTTCTGTGTGATGAATTTGTAGAGGATTTTGAGTTTTCTCCAATAAAAATTGGATATGGAATAGGTCATAAGAAATTTGAAGTACCTAATATGTTAAGAACAGTATTAGGAGAAAAAAAAAAGAAGAATTAATCTATGAAATTAGTGCAAATATCGATGATATGTCTTCAGAAGTATATTCTTATTTGTATGAAAAAATATTAGACGAGAAAGCGTTAGATATTTATACAGAAAGCATTTATATGAAAAAGAATAGACCTGCAACAAAAATATCGATTTTATGTAATAAAGTAGATTTAGAAAAATTTATTGAAATATTGCTTTTAGAAACTAGCACTTTTGGAGTACGATATAATTCTTACAACAGAGAAATTTTAGATAGAAAGTTTGTAAAATTAGACACAAAATATGGATTAGTTACAATAAAACTAGGGTATTACAAAGATAAATTAGTTAAAGCTACTCCAGAATATGATGAATGTAAAACTATAGCAAAAAATGAAGATATTCCTATAAAAAAAGTGTTTGCTGATATAAATTTTAGAATAAAAGAAGAATTTAGTGAAAACTTATTGACATAAGTAATAAATTTTGATAAATTAATACTCAGCTTTAATAAATAAAAGCAAACAGAAAAAAATATATAAAATATAAACTCACTCGTATATGCTCAGAGATATGGTCTGAGAGTCTCTACCAAGATACCGTAAATATCTTGACTATGAGTGAAATTATTATACCAAAAGACCTAGTTAAGTAAATGTGTAGGCTGAGTTATACTCCCTATATGTTGGCTATAAGATAAGGGGCATTTTGGAAGCCTGTATAGTAATTTCACTTTTGCTAGAAATTATGGAAGTTACTATACAGGTTTTTTGTGTAAAAAGATTTAATATAATTTAGACTGTATTGTGTTAAAATAAATATATATAAAAACTATATTATACAAGGAGAGATGGAAATTTATGAAACATGAATTAGTACTTGTAATAGATTTTGGAGGTCAATATAATCAGTTAATAGCTAGAAGAGTTAGAGAAAACAACGTATATTGTGAAATACTTCCATGTACTGCAAGCATAGAAAGAATAAAAGCAAAAAATCCTAAAGGGATAATATTTACAGGTGGGCCAAATAGTGCATACTTAGAAGATTCTCCAACAATATCAAAAGAAATATTTGAACTAGGAGTACCAATACTTGGTATATGTTATGGAGTTCAAATAATGTCTCATGTATTAGGTGGAGTTGTAAGAAAAGGCAATAAACAAGAAAAAGAATATGGAAAAACATCTATAACTTATGGAAAATCATCATTATTTGAAGGGATTACTACAAATAGTGTTTGGATGAGTCATACTGATTTAATAGAAAAGGCTCCAGAAGGATTTACTATAGTTGCAAATACTAAAGATTGTCCAGTAGCGGCTATGGAAAATGTAGAACAAAAACTATATGGAGTTCAATTCCATCCAGAAGTAGAACATTGTTTAGAGGGAGATAAGATACTTAAAAATTTCTTATACAATGTATGTGAAGTAAAAGGTGACTGGACTACAGATTCATTCATAGAAGATAAAATAAAAGAATTAAAAGAAAAAATAGGTGACAAAAAAGCTTTATGTGCTTTAAGTGGAGGTGTTGACTCTTCTGTTGCTGCAGTTCTTATTCATAGAGCAATTGGAGATAACTTGACTTGTATATTTGTTGACCATGGTTTACTTAGAAAAAATGAAGGTGACGATGTAGAAAGAATATTTAGAGAGAAATTCGATATAAATTTAATAAGAGTTAATGCAGAAGATAGATTCTTATCTAAACTAAAAGGAATTTCTGAGCCAGAAGCTAAGAGAAAGATAATTGGTGAAGAATTTATAAGAGTATTTGAAGAAGAATCAAATAAATTAGGAAAAATGGATTTCTTAGTTCAAGGAACAATTTATCCAGATGTTATAGAAAGTGGACATGGAAATGGTGCTGCTACTATAAAATCTCACCATAATGTTGGTGGAATTCCTGAAGATGTGGATTTCCAAGAAATAGTTGAGCCATTAAGAGAACTATTTAAGGATGAAGTTAGAAAAATAGGATTAGAACTTGGTATAGAAGAAGGATTAATATTTAGACATCCTTTCCCAGGGCCAGGTCTTGGAATAAGAGTTATAGGTGATGTAACTAAAGAAAAATGTGATATATTAAGAGAAGCAGATGCTGTTTATATGGACGAGCTTAGAAAAGCTGGTTTATATAGAGAAATATGGCAAGCTTTTGCAACATTACCAGATGTTAAGACTGTTGGAGTTATGGGAGATGAAAGAACATATGCTTATTTAGTTGGTTTAAGAGCAGTTACTTCTTCTGATGGAATGACTTCTGACTGGTATAAGATGCCTTATGATGTGTTAGAAAAAATTTCTAATAGAATAATTAATGAAGTTGATGGAGTAAATAGAGTAGTTTATGATATAACTTCTAAACCACCTGGAACAATAGAATGGGAATAGTAAACAAAAAAGTCATAAACCTTGTATTTTCAAGGTTTGTGACTTTTTGAAATTTGATTGTGATACTAAAATGATACTATATATTTAAATTATCTAGTTTTTGTGCAACTTCAAGCTGTTTATTCGGATATAAATGAGAATATGTATTCCAAGTTGTTTCTGCTTTTTCATGTCCAAGTCGCTCAGCTATAGTTAATATATTTATATCCATGTTTACTAATAGTGAAGCATGAGAGTGTCGCAAGTCATGCACTCTAATTCTTTTTATGTTAGACAACTTACAACATCTATCTAATTCTTTAGAAAGATAGCTTTTAGCAAATTTAAATATTCTTTCATCTTCTTTTAAATCATATAGTTTAGATAAATAGTCTTTTATATTATTATATAAGAAATGTGGGATAGGGACAATGCGTTTGCTTTTAGGTGTTTTAGGATAAGAAATAATTTCCTCTCCATTTAATTTTATATAACTTTTATCAATATTTATTTTGTTTTCAAACACATCTTTTGGAGTAAGAGCCATTAATTCGCCTAGCCTCAGTCCTGTCCAAAATAAAATTTCAAAAGCCAATCGAGGTTCTGATTTATTTTCAAATTCCATAAATTTTCTAAATTCGTCCAAAGTCCAAAACTGCATTTCATCAGCATTTTTTTTGCCAACGCTTCCTGCAAGGTGAGCAGGGTTGGAAGGTAAATTATAATATTTAACTGCATAATTTAGTATAGCAACGAGCTGATTATTTATTGTTTTTATGTACGTTTGGCTATAATCGCTTTTTAATAATTCATTTTGCCACTTTCTCACATGAGCAGGAGTAATCTCATTTATTTTTACTTTTTCAAAAAAAGGTAAAATTTTTAGGTTTATTAAATACTTTTTATTATCTAGCGTAGAGAGTTTCAACCTTGAAGACATATCGTGCATGTATTCCTCTGTAAGACTCTTGAAAGTCATATCAGTACTCATTTTAGATTTATTTAAAAATTCCCTTTCAAACTCTAGAGCTTCTTTTTTTGTTTTAAAACCCCGTTTAGTTTTTTTCCTCTTTTCCCCATGAAAGTCTGTAAAGTAAAAGCTAACAAACCACGTTTTTCTTTCTTCATCTTTGTAAGCAGGAATTTTAGACACCCCCTCAATTATGTTATCTTAATATTACAATTATAACATGCTATATATATATATTCTAACTAGTTGTTTTGTTTTTTTCTTCTTTTTATTTCTTGAAGTTTATAATATTTACATAATTCAGTAAAATCTTCTTCTAGTGCTATAGATAAATCTAATATTGTAGATATTCCTATATCCTTATATTCTCCATTTTCCAATTTTGATATATAACTTCTATTACGACCCATTCTTTCTGCTAGTTCTAATTGCGTCATTCTTTTCTTTTTTCTTAATTTTTTCAACATTTATTAAAATCCACCTTTTAATTATTTTTTGATTATTTTTATAATTAATAGTTTGTGTAATTTATTGTAATAAATGTTCCTCATTAGAACATTTTTTGGTGGAAAAATGTGTTAAAATGTAAGTAAGAAAAGCACATTAAAAGCACTATAAGAATAGTGCTGAGATGCTAGAATTTAAAGAAAGAATAAATTTTATTTAAAAGCTTATAAGTATAAAGTAAATAATTTGTAAATTAAATCTAAGAATAATGTAAAAAATGCAATAAAAAAATAAAAATTAAAGTTATGAAAAATAAAGCTAGGTGACTAACTAAAAATAGAAATATACAGATAGTCTAAAATACTAGAAATAAAAAAATAGAAGTGAATTTTTAAAATCAAAACTAAAATCTCTATATTAGTCAAGTTGCAAGATAATATAAATTTATATATAATATATTTACAAAGAAAATTTTAGAAATTTTAAATATTATATTTGTTGAAATAAATACATCAAGTCTATAAGTTAAGGAATTTTTATACCATTTTTTACGAACATAAGTTCTGAAAAGGGATATAAAATATAATATTATAAAAAGAAGGTGATTGGCTAAATATTTTACATATTTAAGGGGTAAGGAATAAATATTATAAATTATAAGAGGGTGACGCAAGTGGGAGATTCAGATTGTTCTAAAATGTTGGCATTTTATGAAATTATGAAAATGTTAGAGACTATTGATGAAGCTAAATTTTATAATTGTAAAGAAGAAATAAAGTCAGAGTTTAAGCATATAAAAAAAGAGGATTGAATCCTCTTTTTTTATATATTTTTATGCTTATTCTTTATTTTTAGTATTTTGCTCCTCCAAAAAAAGTTTTGCTATCTTTAAAGCTTTATTTTTAGAATCATCATCAAGTTCACTAAAAATATTAAGTATTTCTCTCATATCATCAGATGGATTTAATTTTTGAATAAGTTCCTTTTCTGTGATATTAGAAATATTAATCTTGATATTAGTTCTACCTAATAAATAGTCAGTTGATATATCTAAAGTATCAGCTATATGTCTCACAACATCAAGCGCTGGGCTTCTTTTACCAGTTTCATATCCGTTATAAGTATTTGCTGGTAAACTTAATTTATTAGCCATCTCTTTTTGCATTAATCCGAGTTCTTCTCTCTCTTCTCTTAATCTTTTAGAAAATATATTGCTTTCATCTTTATACATTGCAATTGTCCCCCTCTTAAAAACTATAACGAATGTAATTACTCTTATTCTACTACAAAATACGCGTTTTGTGATTTTAATTCGCAAAAAGGAAGAAAAAAACAAAAAACGTGTTGACAATTCACAAAACGGAGTATATTATATAAATATAGAAACTTCAAATTGAGAATAAAAGGAGTGATATATATTGAAAAATTATATATTGAAATCTCTTAGAGTAAGACAAGGATTGAGACAAAGAGATTTAGCAAAAATATTAGGAATGAATCCCAGTACTTACTCAAGTAAAGAAAATGGCGATAGGCGATTCACAGTAAGTGAAGCAATAAAAATATCAGATTTTTTTAATACAGATTTGAGAGATATTTTTTTAAATAAATAATTCGCAAAATGTGAATAAAAAGGAGTTAGATAAACATGAATAATTTAACAATAATTAATCAAAATAATCAATTTTTAGTTGAGAGTAGAGAAGTTGCAGAATTAATAGAAAAGAAGCATGATAATTTGTTAAGAGATATAAGAGAATACAAGAAGATTTTAGAGGACTCATCAAATTTGAGGAGTCAATATTTTTTCATAGAAAGTGCTTATATAAATATTCAAAAAGAGGTGATTAGATGCAAATAGAGCAAACAACAATACGCCTGCCATATAGCAGACGGAAGTTGAATCTTAATTTCTATTTTGGTTAGGTGAAAGACCTAACAAAAAATCTGTAGAAACATTAAGTTTATTAGAAATTAATATTAAAGTTTCTATATTTGGTTCTCTTGAACCAGACTCATAATACTGATATGCACGTTCTGAGATACCAAACAAACTAGCAAATTGCTTTTGAGTCATATTCATTTGCTTTCTTACTAGCTTAATATTATCTTTGAATTTAGTCATAACTACACGCTCCAATAAAAAAATAAATAAATTTCTTGACACGAACAATATTAGCGTGTAATATATAAAACATAGCACGAACAATATTGGCGTGTTAAATAAAAAGGAGAGGGTGAAAATAAATAATAATTTAAAATTACAACGTGAAAAAGTTGGCTTAACTCAATTAGAGGTTGCAAAAAAAGCTAAAATAACAGAGAGAAGCTATCAATATTATGAAGCTGGCGAACGTCTCCCAAACATTCGTACAGCTTTAAAGATAGCTAGAATTTTAAACACTGATTGTGAAAAACTCTTTAATGAATAATAGCATAAAAGGACTCAGATTACAAGAAAGGAGCTTTAGATATGAATAATTTACAAACAATTAAAGAACAAGAATTATTAGGTAAAGAATTTAGAGTTTATGGAACTTTAGAAAATCCGCTATTTTTAGCTAGGGATGTAGCTGAATGGATAGATTACAGTAAGACAAGTGAAGGATACTATAATACTTCTAAAATGCTAATGAGTATAGATGAAGAAGAAAAAATGACTATTACAAATAGTAATAGTGGTGGAAATAAATTATTTTTAACAGAAGATGGATTGTATGAGGTTTTAATGCAAAGTAGAAAACCAATCGCAAAACAATTTAAAAAAGAAGTTAAAAAGATATTAAAAGAAATACGTAAAACTGGTGGATATATACATACAACAGAAGATATGTCAGATGATGAAATAATGGCAAGAGCATTACAAGTAGCTCAAAAGACAATAGAAAAGAAAAGTAGAGAAATAGAGGAAAAAGATAAGGTAATTCAGTTACAACAACCAAAAGTACTTTTTGCTGATTCGGTAGCATCTTCTGACAATTCAATCCTAGTTGGAGAACTAGCAAAGTTACTTAAACAAAACGGAATTAATACAGGAGAAAAAAGATTGTTTGCATGGTTAAGAGATAATGGGTACTTAATAAAACGCAAAGGTGAGGATTATAATACACCAACTCAAAAAAGCGTGAATTTGGGAGTTATAGAAACTAAAGAAGGTACAAGAGTTCATCCAAATGGATACATAAGTGTAACTAAAACACCAAAAATCACTGGAAAGGGTCAGGTTTATTTCATTAATAAATTTAAAAGTAGCAAACAAATATCAATGTTAAGTTAGAACTTTTAAAATTAAAAATTATGGAGGTAAAGACAATGAACGAAGATATATTTTATGGTATAAAAAGTACTCTTGATGAAATAGCAGAGGTTCATATTAAAAATAAACAAGGGATATTGAAAGAAGTTGGAATGTTAATAAATGGAGAAGATAATTCTTGTATTACTCACTGTTTAGATGAAGATTTAATTAAGTTTTACATAGAAGATAAGGAAGTATTGACAATAGATAAAGATAATCACTTATTATACATGCTTGATGCACTATTTTATAACTTTCTTGATAAAAATTAAATACAGAATATTCTTAAAAAGGAGTGAGATAGTTGGCTAAAAAAGCAAATAATTCGGGATATTACAGAGTCGAAGAAGTGATGCAACTTTTAGATGTAGCTGAAAGCACAGCATATAGAATAATAAGAGATTTAAACAAAGAATTACAGAAAAAAGGATACTATACTTTTGCAGGAAAAGTTCCAAAGACTTACTTAGAAGAACGATTTTTATATAAGAAACAATCAAATAAAAAAGCTAGAGAGGAGGTGATTTAATTGACTCTAAGATGGTTTCTAAGATTCTGTAAAAAACATAAAAGAGTGCCTACACCACGATTTTATGCAGAGTGTGTAGCATATATGGAAGAATGTAAGCAAAGAGGACTTGAACTTTAAGGGGGATTAAACATGGAAGTTTTAAAAATTACTTTTAATTTAGAAAATCTTGAAGTAGGTAAAACAATAAGAATAAATTCATTATATGAAGGCGAAAGAGATTGCATTATAGTTGTAGCAACTGAAAATGAATTAAACTTAGCTTATCTTGATAAAGAGATGGGTTGTATTGAGTATCAAGCATTAACAGTAGAAGATATTCAAGATAACTATTATAAGATTAAAGTTTTACCTTAGGAGGAAATAAAATGACAGCTTTAACAATAGTAGGTTTATTTGCAATATATTTAGTAGAATTATTTCAATAAAAAAAGTGCTGGTCGAAGTAACCAACACAACTAAAAAACGATTACTTAGGAGGATACCATAAAATGAATAAAAATTCAAGTCGTAGAAAATATTTAGATGCTTTTGTAGTAACTGATACTAAAAATATAGATAAAACTGATTGGCTTAAAAATAGACAATTAGGAATAGGAGGTAGCGATGCGTCAGCAGTAGCAGGATTAAATCCCTGGAAAACTTCTGTTCAAGTATATATAGAAAAGAAAGAAGAAATACCAATAGAAACTAAAAGTTTCAGAATGGAATTAGGCAATAGATTAGAAGGATTAGTTGCAGAACTTTTTACAGAAGAAACTGGTCTTAAGGTCCGTAATGTAAACGGAATGTTGAAAAATGAAAAGTATCCTTTTGCAATAGCTAATATAGACAGAGCTATAGTGGGAGAAAAAGCTTTTCTAGAATGTAAGACAACAAATAGTTTTTCTATAAAAGAATGGGAAAATGGAGTTCCACTTCATTATGAAATACAATGTTTACACTATATGGCTGTCACAGGAGCTACACATTGTTATATAGCAGCACTTCTTGGAAATGAAAAGTTTGTATGGCACAAGATAAATAGAGATGAAGAAGTAATTGAAAATCTAATGAAGATAGAGTCTGAGTTCTGGGAAAAGAATGTATTAAAAGATATTTTACCAATTCCTGATGGTTCAGATGCTTATAGCGAATTTCTAAAGGCAAGATATAAAAACTCAGTTAAAGAGAAAATAGAACTTAATCTACTTGAAGATGGTATTTCAAAGTTAAAAAGATATGATGATATAGTTTCTCAAATGAAGGAATTAAAAGGAGAGAAACAACTAATAGAGCAGGAGATACAAAGTGAAATGAAAGAGTATGAGTTAGCTACATTAGACGGAAGAATGATAACTTGGAAAGGAACCACTAAAAGGTCCATTGATACAAAAAGATTAAAAGAAGAAATGCCTGATATAGCAGAAAAATATACAAATATAAGTTCATACAGAACATTCAAAATAAAATAGGGGGTAATACATATGGCTAGTGAAAAAGCAAAAGGAGCTTTAGAAAAGAAAGTTACAGGAACAAACACAGTTAAGGCAAGCCCAAGTAAAGGTATGGAACAACTTATGAATAAGATGGCAGGTCAGATAAAAAAAGCATTGCCTAGCATGATTTCAAGTGAGAGATTTCAAAGAGTTGCTCTAACAGCTTTTAGTAACAATCCAAGATTACAATCATGTGAACCTATGAGTTTTATAGCAGCAATGATGGAATCAGCTCAATTAGGACTTGAACCTAATACACCTTTGGGTCAAGCATATTTGATACCATACGGAAAGAAGGTACAATTCCAAATTGGATACAAAGGTCTTCTAGAATTAGCACAAAGAAGTGGAAAGATAAAAACTATATATGCTCATAAAATAAGAGAGAATGACAAGTTTGAGATTAAATATGGTCTTCATCAAGATTTAGTTCATGAACCTAAGCTAAACGGTGATAGAGGGGAAATAATTGGATATTATGCAGTATATCATTTGGATACAGGAGGACATAGTTTCTCTTTTATGACTAAAGATGAAATCATAGAGTTTGCTAAGAATAAAAGTAAAAGTTACAGTAGTGGACCATGGCAAACCGATTTTGATTCAATGGCAAAAAAGACAGTTATAAAACAGTTATTAAAATATGCACCACTTAGTATAGAGTTGCAAAAGGCTATGGTAGGTGATGAGACAATAAAAACTGAAATAGATGAGGATATGAGCTTAGTTATAGATGAAAGTGATAACTTAGAAGTTGATTTTGAAGTAAAAGAAGATATAGAAGATGTAGGTAGTCAAGTAAATTTAGAAGAGGCTATAAATGTTGATTAAGTAGGTGAGTCACCTTGAAATATACAATATTAGGATTCAGTCAGAAAAAGGCAGTAGAATTAGGATTAAACACAAAGGATTTACTTATATTGAGATGGTTTGTAGATTTTCTAGGTAGTGGCAGGATGACAAGAAAACTTATTAATGGAATTGAATATTATTGGGTTGATTATTCTGGAGTTATTAAAGAGCTACCAATTCTTTATACAGAGAAGCATGACACTATTTATAGAGTACTCAAAAAGCTAGATAAAATAGGTATATTAGAGCATGCTACATTAAAGCAAGGTGGTACATGGAGTTACTACAAATTAGGATATAGGTACATAGAGTTGATTAGTGATAGTTATCAACAGGTCGGAAATAAATCCGACTGCTCGGATATAAATCCGTACCCTTCGGATATAAATCCGACCCAAACGGATATAAATCCGGAACGAAAAACTAATCTACTATATCCTTCTACTATACCCTGTAACTATACTACACAGACAAGTGTTGTAGTGAATAAAAATAAAGAAATGATTGAAGAAAATACACATTTAAAGTTAAGTAATAATATGCAAAAGAAAGTATCTGTTTGGGATGAAAATAGACTATCAAAAGCAGTAGATATATTTATAGAGAAAAAGGGTGAAGCATTCAGTTTCCTAGAAAAAATTTATAGAGATAATAGAAACTTTATAGAGAAGGATATCGAGCAAGTTAATAAGAATAAATTTAGAAACTTTGATGAAACATTTACTCAATATACCAGTGATGAGCTAGACGAGATTATTAAGAAAAGTCAGAAGGAGAAGTTCAGTTGAGTTAAATAATCTAGGGAGTAATTATACAATATTACTTCCTAGAAGTTAAAAATATTGGAGGTAAATAATATGAATGAATTAGTAAAAATAACGGATAAAGAAATAGCAAAATGTATAAAGTCACAAAAAGAACTTGCAAAGAAAAAAGATTACCCTCATTTTGCACCAAAGGATGGGATTTGTAGATGTGGGAGAAATATTTATCAAAACTATGAGATAAGGTTTTTTAAAGAAACTAGAAACTCAAAAGGATATGCTAATATAGCTGGTAAAGAACTTATAACTGGATGCCCACATTGCAATAAAACTTTCTGCGATTAAAAATATAGAAATTATTAGGAAGTTAATATAACTATTAACTTCCTAGAAGTTAAAAATTGGAGGGATAAAAGATGGAATTAAAATTCAGAGAATGGAATAAAAATTGCAAGGAAATGTATAATTATGCAGATTTGAAAGATTGCAGCGAAAGAAAAATGTATGAGGGTGATATTGTTTTGTGTAATGATTTAATACGTGAATTTAAATTTTTATGTGAGGTTAAGTTTTTAGATGGTAGATTTATTGCTACAAATGATTTATTGGAAGAAAAAATTTCTTTATCTAAAAAAAGCTTAGCTGGCCACGTCATTAATTTTAAGATTATTGGAAATATATACGAAAATCCTGAGATGTTAGAAAAGATAAGAAAGCCTAAAGTGTTGGAGGGATAGGAATGAGCAGAACAGCTATATGTAGCGTTTGTGGAGAGTTTTTAGTTGACAGTTACGATGATAAATTTACAAATGCTAAGGTCATGGATTTGTATGGCAGAGAATTTGTAATTACTATATGTAAGAGTTGCTTAGAAGAATTATTAAGAAAATGTGATGATGGGGGTATTGGGAATGATAATAATTAGAAGCCAAGATAAAACTGATTTAGTAAAAGCTAATTGGATAAATGTTGATAAGGAATATATATATGCAATGTTTGGAGATATAGATAATTTTAAAGAAATAGGCAAGTATGAGGATGAAAAAAGGGCTTTTGAAGTATTAAATGAAATACAGGATGCTATTATTGCAGCAACTAAGTTTGACATTATAAATAAAGATGGAGTTAGGTATTACAAAGAAAAAGTGTTTGAAATGCCAGTTGAATAGGGGTTAAGGAAATGTTGAGTAAAACAGCTAGACAGAGAGCTTCTGAAATAGCTTATCAATTAGTAAATGAAGGAATGGTATGGGGTAGTGATTTAGAGTATTTTATAAAATCACAGGTTTATAGAAGAAAAGGTTTTAAAAATGATGAACATTATTTTGAGTTTGAAGATGCAGTATTGAGTTTTGTAGAGGAAAGAATTAAAAAGAAGAATGTAGAAATTGTTGATATAAATACAAACAGAAGAATTGGACTAGGGAATATGTCTCAATTATCTAAAATACTTAAATGTTCACCTACTACAATTAGTTATTGTTTGAATAAAAATACGTTATATGAAGGTAAATATGATATTAAGTACGCAAAACTAAGATGGAATGAAATATAGGAGTGACAGATGGTATTAGCAAATGTAGAACAAGTAATTAAATTAGCAGAAAAGATAATAAAAAAGAAAAAGTGTTCTGTAAATAAAGCTATTGATATAGCTATAAAAATATTAAGTAGATACGAATATGAGGGGATGTTAGAAAAATGAATATCTTAGGTGGTTTAATACTTATAGTAGGAAGTTTTATAGCTGGTAGGATTTATGAGAATCATCTGAGAGCTAAAAACTGTGAAAAATGTGAAAGTATGAGGAAATTTATACAGTCTAATGAGTTATGCGAGTATTGCTCAAAAGAAATTGATACATGTGATAAAAAGTGTTACAAAAACATTTTAGATAGAAGAAGAAAATATTATAAAAATAGAGAAGGTGTTGAAAAATGAATATCTTAGGAGGGTTAATGTTGTTAGGGATAGGCATTGTAGTAGGCAGGATTTATGAGTATAGATTGAATCTAAAAGAGTGTGAAAATTGTGATAACATGAGAGGGTTTAATAATGAATGATAGATTAGAAATGATAAATGCTTCTGTAAATTATATACAGATGATATGTGAAAGTTCAAATATGGCTATTATAGCAGAGCAAGGAAGAGTTAGAATATTAGATTTAGAAACTAAAGAAAAATATGATTTATTAAAAAATAAACTCGAGGAAATGTTAGAAGAAATATAAGTGAAAATATCTAACAAAAACAGTTTAGAGAGTTGCAAAATTTATCTTAATATAAATATTGTTTAAGTGTTTTATGACTCTTAAAAATGAAAATAGAGAGGGGAATAATATAATGGATTTAAATAAAATTATGAATGATGCACTAGCGGAATTAGAAGAAAGTGGATTTGTAGAGGAAACAGTTAAAAAACAATTAGAAGAAACGATAAAAAGAGTTGTGAATGAGGTTTTGGAAATTGGGGTGATTTTAGTAAAAAGATTGAAAAACATCTAAGTGAAAATATAAATATAAATTTAGATAAATTAGATATACAAAAATATAATGTGCTTGTAGCAACTACAGTAAAAGAAAAGATTGATATGACAATGAAGGTAGAAGCTATTGAACACTTAAAAAGAAATTTAGATAACATGCTTGTAGGTGCTGAAAAAGAATACAAAATGAGCGAATTGTTGAAAATGTTAAAAATGGATAAATATGATATTAATGAATATGAAGGTGATGAAGATTGCATAACATTTATTCTTGATGAAAATAAATATGGTTCAGGGTGGATTAAAATTGATAAAGAACCAAATAAAAGTAAATACAGATGCGAGCACTCCATACTATTGAGAGAAGACGGAACTATTGCATCATATAGACACGAAAATAGAGAAATATCATCTAAGGATATAATAAGTGGATTTGATGGTTTTGGAGATTTATTATTTAAAATATTTGCTCATGGTTCAAAAATAATTTTAGATTTAGGCAATAGTTCGGATGATTATAACTTGACAAATAGAGAAAATTATTAAGATAGAGGGTGGAACAAATGTCTGAATATATACTAAGATGGCAAATGGGATTGTTGTTAGAAAATAAAAGAATTCACTGCACATATGGTAGCAAAGAAATGTGCCAGTCAAAGAATATCACAGAGAAAGAAAGTTATCAGCAATTTAGTAAAGAAATTTGTAAAAGCTGTAAAAATAATAAGAGAGATTGTGAAAGTAAAGATTGTGATACAGCACATAAAATATGGTTGAAGAAGGAAGCAGAAAATTATTTATAAAATTTGGAGGGAATAAAATGTTATTAGTTGAGAATAAAAATGATAGGTCCATTCTTGCAAAAGAATCGCTTGAAAGATTAGGGGCTAAAAATGTGAAAATATATAATATGGATACTGGGAGCAATGTTATATATTCAGTTGAAAATGGAAAAGAGCATCTAACTATATCAAATGAAAAAAGATTTCCTAATTGGAATGAAATTAAGTATGTTAGATATAAATTAATGAAACCAAATAAGACTATAGTACAGATATTACCACCAAAAGAAGAATATATAAATTTACATGAAAATTGCTTTCATCTTTGGGAAATAGAGGATAATGCAGTTCCAACTAAATAATTGTAAAATAAATAGTCAAGGTAAGTTTGTGAATGAAACTAAAAGTCTATAGACTTACTTTGACTTATAAAGAGGTGATTGTATGATACATGAATTAAAAATACTACCCCAATATTTTAAAGAAGTTGTAAATGGGAACAAAACTTTTGAGGTTAGAAAGAATGATAGAAACTTTAAAAAAGGTGATTTGTTGGTACTACAGGAGTTTGATGGAAAGGAATATACAGGTCTTGAGACACGAAAAGAAATTACTTATGTACTTGATAATAGCGATTATCTTCAAAATGGATATGTTGTTTTAGGAATAAAATAAATGTTTTGTGACTAGGGAGTGAGTTTATGAAACGAATAAGATGTAGTTGGTGTGGTAAGTTATTTTATCTTGATGAAAAATCTAAGGGTGTTTATTGTTGTAAAGAATGTAGGAAGAAGGCTAAGAAGGTGAAAAAATGAATAAGGTTTTGAATTGGCCAGGTGGGAAATGGAGTGTGACACATAACATAATAAGTATACTTCCAAAACATAATATATACTTAGAACCTTTTTTTGGAAGTGGAGCGGTATTTTTTAATAAAGAAATATGTAACACAGAGATATTGAATGATGCAGATGGACAGATTGTAAACTTATTCAAATGTATAAGAGATAAGCCAGTTGAATTAGCAAATGCTATATACTTTACTCCATATGCAAGAGATGAGTATATAAGCAATTGCAATTTTAAGGAAACTGATAATGATATAGAAAAAGCTAGAAAATTTATAGTAAGAACTAATATGTCTCGAGGTGGGCTACAAAAATATAAGACTGGGTGGAGACATGCAGGACCTAAACTAAGTAAAACTAATTTTCAAAAAGTTATAGGTAAGTGGAATGATTTACCTGATTATATTTTAAATACAGCTATAAGATTAAAAGATGCAGAAATAGAAAACAGAGATGCTATAGACTTAATAAAAAAATATAACAAAAGCGATTCTTTAATATATGCAGACCCTCCTTATCTGCTAAAAACAAGAAGTCAGAAAATGTACAATATCGAAATGGAAACAGAAGAACATGAAAAATTATTAAAAGTGCTTTTAAATCACGCTGGTCCTGCAATAATAAGTGGATATGATTCTAACTTGTATAATTGTATGCTTAAAAGTTGGAACAAATTAGAATTTAGGGCATACGCAGAACAAGGCAGATTAAGAAAAGAAGTATTGTGGACCAATTTTGAAACTAATAAGCAACTTAGTTTATTTAAATAATAGGAGAGAGTAATGAAAGTTTTTCTTGTAATAGATGGAGAACCAGTTGGCAAAGAGAGACCAAGATTTAATTCGGCTACTAAAAGAACTCATACTCCACAGAAAACTAAAAATTATGAGAATCTTATAAAGTGGCTATATCAATCTAAAGTTAAGTATCATTTTACAGGTTATATAAAAATGACTTTAAGGTGCTGTTATTCTATAGCTAAAAGTAACAGTAAAAAGGTTAAAGAGCAGAAAAGAAATAATGTGTTAAGACCTAGTAAGAAACCAGATATTGATAATGTTGTTAAGATTGTGGCTGATGCACTTAATGAGATAGCGTATAAGGATGATACACAGATAGTTGAGGTAGTAGCTAGTAAGTATTATAGTGATAAGCCAAGGATTGAAGTTGTATTGGAAGATGTTATTTAACCAATGGAAAAATTCGTTTGTTAGATTAGGTCCTTAGTTTTTCATAAAAATGTGAAAAAGCTAAATAAAGAATATAGCTGAGATACATAATAGAGAACTGAAGGAGATAAATAAAAATATAAATAATAATAGAAAAAGATTTAAAGATATGATAGATATATTAGATTTAAAAGTGAGTGATTTAAAATCACTGAGTTTAGAAATGGGTTACTCTAATCAATCTTATGCAAATGCAAATAACATTTACTTGTTATCTGAGAGAGGTTATTCAAAACTACTAAAGATACTGGAAGACGACAAGGCTTGGGAACAATACGAGAAAATAGTTGATGGAGACTTCTCTATGAGAAAAGAATTAAATAATCCTCTTTTAAGTGCATCAAAGGAGTTACAAGCTATATTTATGCTAGATAAGAAACAGGAAGTCTTAGAAACTAAAATAGAGAGTGTTAATGAGAAATTAGAGAATTTCATGGATGATGCACCACTTTTTAACATTGAGTGTGAGTGTATTGTTAAAGAAGTTAAGAGAGTAGCAACAAAATCACTTGGAGGTCATGGCAGTAGGGCTTATAAAAATAAGTCTCTAAGAGGTAAAGTTTATAGTGATATATACCATCAAATTAAACGAGAGTTTGGGGTAGATAGTTATAAGGCTATAAAGCGTTGTCAGTTAGAAAAAGTATTAGAGATTGTAGATAATTATAAATTACCTATAGTGTTTGAGGAAGAAATAAGATTATTAAACAGTCAATTATCAATAGTAAGTTAAGAAAAAAGAAGAAGGAGTGCTCCCACACTCCAGTTGTCAAAAATCTAAAACTGTCATTACAACATTATTATAACATAAATAATTGATAGGAGTGTGTGAGTATGTCTAAAACTAAAAAAGAGTTTTTTAATGCAACTAAGAAGTTTCTTGAAGAATATAATCAAATGGATGCTAATATAAACAAACTGAAAGGGGATATTTATAATTTAGATAAATGTTCTGTTGGAGATTTAACTAAGGCAATAAGCTATGATAGCATTCCTACAAGTAAAACTTATAATATAAATAACAAAATTGAGGATAAATTAGTTTCTATTGAAGATAAAAAAACTGAAAAGGAAATTGAATTATACACAATGATGGCAATAAAAAAAACTTTGGATATAGCTATAAATAATTTAAGATATGTGGAAAGAGAAATAATAAAATTTAGATATATAAATAAATTTGAATGGTTTCAAATATCAGATAAATTGTTTATGGAAGAAAGACAATTAAGAAGAAGAAGGGATATAGCTATAGCATCTATTTCAATAGCTATGTTTGGCAGACAAGCACTTACAGAGCAAGAACCAATATTCAATTTATTAGAAATACAATAAGAAGTTATGTCCGTTTTATGTCCGACATGAAGTCTTGAAACATGAGATAATAATATTGTGGAAATGAAAGATTTCCCTCTCAAAACTAAATATATATTAGGCTAGGGTTAAGGGATTGCCCTAGTCACTATGAACAGACTAGGCAGGGCGTGAGGACGCTGTTAGTTCAATTCTAACTATGTTCAAAAGGTTTTATTAATACACTATATGTAGATATATTGGATTAAAACGGAATTTAATTCAATTGTCTGAAAGAGTGGGGCTTGGTAACCGCACTCATCATGCAGGTGCTGGTGTTTAGTCTAGGTTCGATTCCTAGAACTTGCTCTTAAATAATATGTATCCCCCTTTAAAAAGGCTAAGTTACCCCTACTTAGTCTTTTTTAGATTTAAAACAAAGGAGAATAAAAAATGGATATGATTAATCTAGAGAAAATCTTTTTTTGAAGCAAAGTTATTAGATAAAAAATATATCGGTTTAAAAATAGCTATAACAGGATATCCAAGTGAAGAAGTAATAATTATTCAAAATACAAACTTAGATAATAAACTTAGATATTATAAAGAAATATATGATGATAAGTTAAATCATAAATATGTAGATGGGATAAAAATAATAGATTGTACATCTGGAAATGATTTTAAAGAGATAGAATTATCTTTAGAATGAAGACTTAAGTCAATTTTTAATAGAAAAATAAAGTAAGAAAGGTTGGATTAATGGATAAGAAGTAGAAAGATACACATGAAGTTGTTAAGATAATATACGATTTAGAGAGTAAGAGTCTAAGATAGATAGATAAGCAAATGTATAAAAATTTTAATTTTGATAAAACTAAAAACTAGTTTAATAATTAGGAAGTAGTAACTATTTGTAAAATATTGTTAAATAGTTTTGGAAATGGTATAATAATCCAATAATGGGGGGGATAATAAATGCCATATATGTATATGTCAAAAGTAAATTTAAATTCAAAAATATATGAAGTACATGATAAAAAAATAAAATTACAATCAATATTAGATGAATTATTTGATAATATTAGTGATGAGCACTCATATATAAAAGATACAGTTTCTACATATGAAGATTTATTAGGACAAGAAAAGAAAAGAGAAGTAAAAGAGGAATATATATTTACTGAATTAGATAAAGATAAACAGAATAAAATAATAACAGGTAATATTGTTCGAATAAAACCTAAGTTTGTAGAAGAATATAATAGAGAAATTAAAAAAAATGTTTTAAATAAAAGGGAAGAGTCTACTAATATATATTTTTATTTTGACTTGTATAATGAACTGATAACTTTTTGTACTAGAAATAAGTTTGGTCATAGTCAATTTAATGAGGCATTTAAAAATTTATTAGAATTAAATCTCAAGAAATATGGATTTGAAGTATTTTTAAAGAAAGATAAGAGTGTACTAGAAGAAAAGCTTAGTAGGTTTAAGAGGGTGGATAAAGTTGTAGCAACAATAATACCCCCAAATGCAAATAATAATGATGTTGATGATTTAATAAATGACTCTTATGAATATAAAGCAGCTAATATAAAAAAGGCTAAGCTAGAATATGAATCATCACCACAATCTAGTGAAGGTTTAGATATGCAAGCTTTGGCTATGCAAAGATTAATAAAATCTGCATCTTATGGTTATGGAGATTTAAATGTACATGGGAAAACAAAAGATGATACATATGAAGTTTTAAGAACCAATAAAGATGCAGCAGTAATTACAACAATTGAAGAAGGATATGATGAGAATGAGTTTAATAAACAGGCTCAATTGTTTATTTCAAGTAAAAAATAAAAGGGTGGTATAAATTATGTTTATTAAAGACCCTATATTTAATGAATTTATTAAAAGTAAGAAATTTAAAGAACTGTATAATTTTAAATCGTTAGAAGCAATAATAGCAATTATATCAGCAATAGTTATAACAGTATTATGCAGATGTATATTCAAATATTCGTCTATAGATGATATAAATTCCTTATTGAGGTCACTAAGTAAGGATGTAGCTATTGCTTTATTTGGATTAATGGGATTCCTGATTACAGGACTAGCTATTTTATTATCTGGAATAAGCAGTACAGTAATGAATATTATTACTCAGAGAAAAAAAGAAAAAAGTATTAATAAAATATTTCTAGGGTTTTACTTTGAAGGATTGTTAATTGGATTATTGATAGTAGTATTATTTGTGCTATATATAATATCATTTCTGAACGTGAAATTGAACGTATTATTTTCTATAATAGTAGTTTTCATACTATCATACTTAGTAGTATTTACAATTTTTTACTCAGTTGGATTAATAGGTAATTGTATTTCTATTTTTAGAATTATTAATAATTACAGTAATAAAATCAATGAAGAAGAGAAGGATTGTATTTTAAATGAAAATGATAAGATTATATTTAATGAGTTAAAAATAATGACCTTAGAAAGTATATTAGTTATGAATTCAACAAATATAAAAGAAGAAGAGCGATTTACTGAATTTAAAAAAACATTAGAAATGCTTATAAATGAAACTGTTACTGATGAATTAATGAGAAAAAGAATACTGGTATATTTTAAGAATGTATATTAGTTAAAGAACTCTAACCAGAGTTCTTTTTTTATTCCCAAAACGACAAACAAACGAGGTGGTGATGTGCAAGATGTCAAAGAAAATGTAAAACAAGATTACCTAAAAGGTATGAAACAAAAGGAAATATCAGCAAAGTATGACATTAGTTTAAACACTTTAAAGTCATGGATAAAGAGATACAATTGGTCTAGTGAGAAAAAGAAGAGTGCACCTAAAAGTAAAAGGGGTGCACCCATAGGTAATAAAAATGCTACTGGTCCACCTGGAAATAAGAACGCTGAAAAATTCGGTTTCTTCTCAAAATACTTACCCGAAGAAACTCAAGACCTAATTAATGAGATAAATAATAAAGATAAATTTGATATTCTTTGGGAACAGATAACAATTCAATATGCAGCAATAATAAGAGCACAAAAGATAATGTATGTTAAAGATAAAGAAGAAATGATTAAGGAACTCAAAAAACATGAAAGTACAGAAAATGGCGAGAAGATAGAATATGAATTCCAATTTGCATGGGATAGGCAAGCATCTTTTCTTAATGCACAGAGTAGGGCAATGAGTGAGTTAAGGAGCCTTATAAAGCAGTATGATGAAATGATTCATAAGGATTGGAATTTGGCTACAGAGGAGCAGAAAAATAGAGTTGAGAAGTTAAAATGTGAAGTAAGAGAACTTAATAGAACTGATGACGAAAATGATGAATTAAAAATAGTAATAGATTATGGTGATTCTAATGATAACTAGAGTACAATTTAATCCATCTTTTAGAGAAGCTAACTTTACTAAAAAAAGATACAGAGCTATGAAAGGTTCAGCAGGGAGTGGAAAATCTGTTAATGTAGCACAGGATTATATCCTAAAGCTAGGTGATAAAAAGTATCAAGGAGCTAACTTATTAGTAGTTAGAAAATCAGAAGCTACACACAAGTATTCAACCTATGCAGAACTTACAGGAGCTATAAATCGTATTTATGGTAAACAAGCTGATAAATATTGGAAAACAACTTTAAATCCTTTAGAAATTAAGAACAAAGTTACTGGTAATTCTATAATTTTCAGAGGGGTTAATGATGCAAAACAAAGAGAAAAATTAAAATCAATTAACTTCTCGAAAGGTAAGCTAACATGGGTTTGGTGTGAAGAAGCTACAGAACTTATGGAAAGTGATATAGATATACTAGACGACCGTTTAAGAGGTATTTTAACTAACCCTAATTTATACTATCAAATGACATTTACATTTAATCCGGTTTCAGCCACTCATTGGATAAAAAGAAAATATTTTGATTATAAAAATGATGATATATTCACTCATCATAGCACTTATTTACAAAATAGATTCATTGATGAAGCTTACTATAGAAGAATGCAAATGAGAAAAGAGCAAGACCCCGAAGGTTATAGAGTATATGGACTTGGAGAATGGGGAGAAACTGGTGGAGCAATACTTAAAAATTATGTTATACATGAATTTCCTACAGAATTTGAGTATTTTGATAATATGAGACTGTCACAAGACTTTGGATTTAACCATGCAAATGTAATACTTAGAATTGGTTTTAAGGATGGCGAACTATATATATGTAATGAAATATATGTACATGAAATGGATACATCAGAAATAATAAGAATTGCAAATAGTAAAGGGTTAGAAAAGAATTTATTTATGTATTGTGATAGTGCTGAACCAGATAGAATTAAAATGTGGAAAAGTGCGGGATATAAAGCTAAAGGAGTTAAAAAAGGATCTGGAAGTGTTAAAGCTCAAATAGATTATTTAAAACAGTTAAGAATACATGTACATCCTAGTTGCACCAATACAATAAAAGAAATTCAACAATGGAAATGGAAACAAGATGAAAGAACAGGGTTATATCTTGATGAACCAGTTGAATTTATGGATGATGCAATGGCAGCTCTTAGATATTCTATAGATAATAAACTTAAAAATAGTGGAATAAGCTTCTTGAAATAAAGGAGGTGTTAAAAATTTATATAAGTGAAACAGACTTAATAAAAGCTCAACTAAAAAAAGAGAGTACTTTTAATTTAATTAATGTTATAGAACATTACATTTTAAAACACAGACCAGAGCAGTATAAACAAGGAGAAGAATACTATTATGGTAATACTGATGTAAACAATAAGAGAAGATATTATCTCTTAGATGGAGCTAAGGTTGATGATTTTACTAAAGTTAATAATAAAGCAGTCAATAATTATCATAAGCTTTTAGTTGACCAAAAAGTGGGTTATAGTGTTGGGAATCCTATTGTATTTAATGCAGATGATGATAAGCTTACTAAGCTTTTAAATGACTTACTGGGAGAAGAATTTGACGATACAATAACAGAACTATACCTTAATGCTAGTAATAAAGGTATTGAATGGTTACATCCATATGTTAATAGAAAAGGTGAGTTTAAATATGTGATAATACCAGCAGAAGAATCTATTCCTATTTGGGATAGTAAAAGACAGAAGGAATTAGTTGCATTTATTAGATTCTACTACATTGAAGATATAGATGGAAATAAAATAAAAAGAGTTGAATATTATACAGAAAATGACGTAACTTACTTTATTGAAAGAGGTAATAGTTTTGTTCAAGAGTTTTTATATGATGAATATGGAAAAATGACTGATATACAAGAAGGTCATTTTAGAATAAATAACAAAGAACAGGGGTGGGGTAAAGTTCCATTTATACCTTTTAAAAATAATGAAAAGTGTGTCTCAGATTTAACTTTCTATAAGTCTTTAATTGATATATATGATAATAACATTTCTACACTTGCAGACAATTTAGATGAAATACAAGAGGTTATTTACGTATTAAAAGAATATCCAGGAACAAGTCTACAAGAGTTTATAGATAATATAAGATACTATAAATCAATTAAAGTAGATGGTGGAGGTGGAGTTGATAAACTAGAGATAAGTATACCAGTTGAAGCTAAAAAGGAGCTTCTTGATAGATTAGAAAAGAATATAATTATTTTTGGTCAAGGGGTTAATCCCGAATCTCAAAACACAGGTGACAAATCGGGTGTAGCACTTAAATTTTTATATTCACTACTTGATTTAAAATGTTCCAAGACTGAAAAGAAGTTTAAAAAAGCAATTAGAGAACTTTTGTGGTTTGTATGTCAGTATTTAAAGATAAGTAGCAGTAAGAGCTATGATTATAAGTCAGTTCAAATAACATTTAATCACTCTATGATAATAAATGAAGCTGAAAAGATAGATATGGCAGCTAAATCAACTGGAATTATATCAGATGAAACTATTGTTAGTAATCATCCATGGGTTGAAGATGTAAACGACGAACTCGAGAGACTTAAAAAACAGGAAGAGACTCAAAAAGAATATGATGATTTAATTCCTAATAATGAAGATGGTGTTATAGATGAAACATAAAGATTATTGGAGGAAGAGATTTGAACAATTAGAAGAAGCTCAGAATAATAAAAGTGTAAAATACTATCTTGAATTAGAAAAACAATATAAACTAGCTATGACTAGTATAGAAAAAGATATACTTGTATGGTACAATAGATTTGCTCAAAATGAGGGGATTTCTTTATTAGAAGTTAAGAAACTGTTAAATAAAAGAGAACTAGAAGAGTTTAAATGGAGTGTTGAAGAATATATTAAGTATGGTAAAGAAAATGCTATAAATCAAAAGTGGATGAAAGAGTTAGAGAATGCTAGTGCAAGGGTTCATATAACGAGGCTTGAAGCTTTAAAACTACAAATACAACAACAAGTAGAAGTGCTTTATGGAAATGAACTTGATAGCATTGATAGGTTAATGAGAGATATTTATACAAGTGAATATTATCACACAGCTTTTAATGTTCAACAAGGAATAAATGTTGGTTGGAGCTTAATGTCTTTAGATACTAATAAAATAAATAAAGTTATTTCTAAGCCATGGACCAGTGATGGGTTAAATTTCTCAGAAAGAATTTGGGGTAAGCATAGGTCTGCTTTAATCAATGAGTTACACACTAAATTAACTCAATCAATTATTAGAGGTGAAAATCCTAAAAATCTAGTAAATGACTTTGCTAAGATGTTTAATGTATCTAAATCCCAAGCTAAGAATTTAATAATGACTGAATCAGCTTTTTTTGCATCAGCTTCAAGAAAAGATTGTTTTAATGACTTAGATGTAGAGAAATATGAGATAGTTGCTACACTAGATTTAAGAACTTCAAATATATGTAGAGAATTAGATGGTAAAATATTTAATATGAAAGATTATCAAGTTGGAGTTACAGCTCCACCGTTTCATTGTCATTGTCGGACAACAACAGCTCCATTTTTTAGTGATGAAGAAGGTTATAGAGCAGCAAGAGGAGAAGATGGTAAAACTTATTATGTTCCATCAGATATGAAGTACAAAGAATGGTATAAGAAACATATTGAGGATAGACTTGGAAAAGAAAAAGCTGATACTCTTAGAAAAATGCAACTAAATGAGAGTAAAGATAGAAAACAATTTAAGGAATATAAAAAAGTATTAGGAAATGAAATACCTTCTAAATTTGATGAATACCAACATATGAAGTATAATGATATTACAAGGTATGAAGAAGTTAAAAAGCTTTATAAAGATGTAAATTGGCAAGTTAAAAATCAGAGGAATTTAACTAGTGGAAGTGTTCATTCAGTGCCATTTGAATCAAAACCAAATAGTGTATTTGATAATTATAAAGATGGTAAATTAATTCAAAGGAGATACTATGGTAATACAGGAAAACCTAGACTTGATTTAGATTTAACTGACCATAGAAACCCAAAGCAACACAAAATTGTACCTCATAAACATGATTGGTTATCTGATGAAAATAACCATGATAAGGTAAAAAGAGAGAAGGATATGGAGCTTACAAAGGCTCACAAAATAGCTAACAAAGATATTTTGAAAGGAGAATGAAATGGATAATAAATTTAAGAATTTACAACATTTAATTAATTCTATTGATTTAGGATTAGATATAGAATTTGACTTATATAGTAAACCATATAATATATCTATTGGAGATGATGATACAAGATTTATTACTCTTTGTCCTGATGGAGATACAAAGTATTATAAAAATGGTAAAGATATGGTTGATAATTGTAATATTGATGGTAAATTACTAAAGGATTTATGGAAAGATATACAAATAGTAAATATGTAAAAGCACTTACTTAAATGGTAAATTAGTAGGTGCTTTTATTATGTGAAAATTTATTGAGAGGGTGATAAATAATATGTCTAAATTTAAAAGGAAATCCGAGGAAGTAGAAGCCTTCAAATGGATATTAGGAAGTACAAACACTCCCAGATGGTTTTATCAAGCTTTTGAAAAAGGAACTATATGGCTTGATGAATCTTTAAATTCTATGAATCGTAAAGGTGAAGTAAAGAAAACTATCTGTATAAAATATAGAAATGGAGTTATTAGGGCAACTAATGGAGATTTTATTATAAAAGATAGTGAAGGCAAAATTTATTCTTGTACGTGTGGTGAATTTGAAAAGTATTATGAGGATTTAGAGGATGAAAAACTAAGATTAATGACAAAGATTCATAATGAAGAATTTGAATATTTGAGAAGAATACCATTAAAGAACGCAAAATTTACATTTGAACTTATAGGAATTAAGGAGGATGAATAAATGCTTTATCTGTTGTTGCAAATAATAAGTATATGTTTAAGTATTACAGTATTTATGTATGTTACAGGCAATATAGTCTTTAAAATCTATCTTAAAAGTTTAAGAAAAGAATATGAGTCTAATATAAATAAAATTTCTGATGAAATTTTAAAGAGAGTAAGAGAAGAATTAAATAAATCATTAGATGAAAGTCTTTAAGAGTTTTTTTATTTTGTAAGAAATAGAAGGAGGGTGTATTATTGAAAGAATATATAATTTGGTTTAAAAGTGGTAATAGCATATCTGGAATAGTAGATGAAGATGTTGCTGATAAGTTAATGCAAGATTTTATTGAAGCTGACTCAGGTAGGGATTTGAAAGGGTATTTAGATGAAGATGGAACAACAATAATAGATTTATCACAAATAGAAGCTATATCAATAAATAATTGTGATGAGAATAATAATATTGGTTTTAGTAAGTCCTAGATAGGGCTTTTTTATTTTGTAAAAACGAAAGGAGATATTAAAAATGGATTGGATAAAAGAATTACTAGAAGGAATAAAAATAGAGGATAACAAGATTGATGTAGCTTCTCTTCAAAAATCTATAGAAGAAAAAATAAAAGAGACTACAGCTACTAAAGAAGATTATGTAAATCTTAAAACACAACTTAATACAGCTAATGAAACTATTAAAAAGTTTGAAGGAGGTATGACAAAAGAAGATGTAGAGAGTCTAAAAACAACTTATGAAACTGATAAGAAAACTTTAGAAGAAACTTACAAAAAAGAAATTGAAGAAAAAGACTTTAATTACTGGTTAGGTGATGCTTTTAAATCTGTTAAATGTAGAGATGAAATAGCATTAAAAGCTCATTTAGACATGGAAGCACTAAGAAATAGTAAAGATAGACAAAAAGCTTTTGAAGAGCAAATAAACCCTTTAAAAGTGGATAAAGATTATTTATTTAATGCAACACTAGAAGGAGAAGAACCTAAAATAAATACTATAACACCAGGTCAAGAACCTAAAATAACTGATTTTGGTTTTAATTTTACTGGGGTAAGACCTCATGAAAATAATAATAAATAGGAGGAAATAAAATGGCAGCACTAAATTATGCAAAAGAATATTCAAATGTTTTAGCACAAGCATATCCTTATACTTTAAATTTTGGGGATTTGTATGCTACAGAAAATAATGGAAGATATAGATGGACTGGTTCTAAAACAATAGAAATACCAACTATATCTACAACTGGGAGAGTTGATTCAAATAGGGATACAATAGCAGTAGCTCAAAGAAACTATGATAATGCTTGGGAACCTAAAGTATTAACTAACCAAAGGAAATGGTCAACTTTAGTTCATCCAGCAGATATTGACCAAACTAACCATGTAGCTTCAATAGGTAATATAACTCAAGTATATAATGAAGAACAAAAGTTCCCTGAAATGGACGCTTATTGTATATCTAAAATATATGCTGATTGGACATCACTAGGCAAAGTAGCAGATACAACAGTTATTACAACTGCAAATGTTTTAGAAGTATTTGATATGATGATGGAAAGAATGACAGAAGCTAGGGTTCCGGAAAATGGAAGAATATTGTATGTTACACCAGTAATAAACACTCTTATTAAAAATGCTAAAGAGATACAAAGAACAGTAAATATAAAAGATGGAGGGACTTCTCTTAATCGTCAAACAACTGATATAGATACAGTAAAGATAATTAAAATTCCATCAGCACTTATGAAAACTGCATATGATTTTACAACTGGATGGAAAGCAGGAGCAGGAGCTAAACAAATAAATATGTCTTTAATACATCCATCCGCAGTAATTACACCAGTTTCTTATCAGTTCGCTACTTTAGACGAACCAAGAGCAGTTACAGAAGGAAAATACTTGTACTTTGAAGAAAGCTTTGAGGATGTATTTATATTAAATAAAAAAGCTGATGCAATACAATTTGTTGTTGAAGCGTAGAAAAGGAGTGATATATAGTGCCACAAGTAAAAAAACTAAATAGAATACTAACTATAGAAGAATGTAGAATAGATGATTTCTTGGAGATTGGATATGACTTAATAGATGAAACTGGTAAGGCAATAAAGTATGGTAAGTCATTAAATATAAAAGATTTGGTAGCTGAAAATAATATTTTAAGAAATAAAGTAGAATCTTTAGAAGAAGAAAATAAGCAGCTTAAAGATAAAGTAAAAACTTTAGAGGAAAAAGATATCCAATCTATAGAAAAAGCAGAACCTACAGAAAAAAATAAGTCTAACAAAAAGTAGGTGTATGTTATGAAAAAAGAAGCTGATAACATGATTGACAATATAGAAAAAAGACTTGAAGGTTTTGGATATGTATTAAAAGATGGAGACAAGTGGTTAATAGATTTTGTTAAAGAAAAGATAGAGAATATCATTAAACTAGATTGTAATATAAATGTTATTCCTGTTGAATTAAAAGAAATTGAAGTAGATATGATAGTTGGAGAATTTCTATTTACTAAGAAGAATATGGGGCAACTAGATATAGAAAACCTTAATTTTGAAGCTGTAGAAAAGTCTATATCAGAAGGTGATACAAAGGTAGATTTTGCTATAGGGAGTGGCTCACAAACACCCGAACAACGATTTGACAGTCTTATAGCATACCTTACTACTTATGGTAAAGATAAAATATTAACCTTTAGGTGTTTGAGATGGTAAACAAATCAAGGAAAGTAATAGAAATGTTATATAGAGATAAATGCACTATAGTAGAATATCAATCAATTAAAGACCCTATTACAAAACGAACTAATAATAAAGAAGTAGTTGCATTAGAAAATCAACCATGTAAGCTTTCATATAAAAATATAGTTTCTGCTACAGAAGGGAAAGTAGCTAAGCTAGAGCAAACAATTAAACTCTTTATATCTCCAAATATAAGCATTAAAGCAGGTTCTAAGCTTATTATAACTAATCAAAATAATGTTACAAAAGAGTATGTAAGAAGTGGTGAATCTGCGATATATCCAAATCATCAAGAGGTAATATTGGAAATGTTTAAGGATAAAGCATAATGGCTAGATGGGGTAGTGTTGATTTTAGAGAGTTTAAAAGAGCTTGTAAAAGGATGGAGAAATTTACAAAGATTGATTTAGATAAATTTTGTAAAGATGCAGCAAGAGAATTAGCAACAAGGTTACTAGGAAAAGTAATTAGAAGAACACCAGTTGATACAGGATTTCTAAGAGAAGGCTGGAGTGGAGTAGCTTACGCTAGGTCGCTTCCTGTTTACAAACAAGGTAATAATTATATTATAGAAGTTGTTAATCCAACTGAATATGCAAGTTATGTAAATTTCGGGCATAGAACTAAAGATGGTAAGGGATGGGTTAAAGGACAACATTTCTTAACTATTTCAGAAATGGAACTACAAAGTCAAGTTGATAAGATTATAGAGAAAAAGTTATTAATCTTGTTGAAAGGAGTGTTTGATGCTTAATAATATTATAGATGGAATATCAGTGAAATTAGATGGCACATTTGGAGAAAATTTTACAATTTATAGTGAAGATGTGGAGCAAGGTATAAATGAACCTTGTTTTTTTATTGTTCCTTTAAATCCAAGCAAGATACCATATCCAAGTGGCAGGACATTAAATAAGAACTCATTTGATGTACATTATTTTCCGAAAAGCAATGATAAATCATTTGAGATAAATGAGATAGCTGAAATGTTGTTGGAGGAATTAGAGTATATAGAAATTGATGGAGATTTAGTTAGAGGTACGAATATGAACTTTGAAATTATAGATAATGTACTTCATTTCTTTGTTGATTATAACTATTTCACTATGAAAAGTAATAATACAGAAAAAATGAGTGATGTTGAATTGTTTGGTGGATTAAAGAGAGGTGATAAGCTTGAGTAAAACATTAAGTAAAGAAGATAACTACAAATTTAGCAAAGAGCAGATAGTTAATTCTAAAAAGTATGTAAATAGAAAAGATTTATTAAATGCAATTTTAAAAGAAGATGGATTGTATTCCTTCTCAGAGGTAGACAATAGAATAGATAAATTTATGAAAGGAGTGAGTTAATTTGGCTTTAGGTGGAGGAACATTTATAACACAAAATAAGGTACTACCTGGTGCTTATATAAACTTTATTTCAGCTAAGAGGGCAACAAGTTCTCTTAGTGATAGAGGTATTGTAGCAATGCCACTTGAACTTGATTGGGGTATTGATGAAGAAGTATTTCAAGTGACTAGCGATGATTTTGAGAAATATTCAACTAAGTATTTTGGATATGATTACACTCATGAAAAGTTAAAAGGCTTGAGAGATTTATTTAAGAATATAAGATTAGGATACTTCTATAAATTAAATAAAGGTGTTAAAGCTAGTTGCACTATTGCTATAGCTAAATATAGCGGAATAAGAGGTAATGACTTAAAAGTAATAGTTACAACAAATATAGATGATAACACTAAGTTTGAGGTTGTAACACTTTTAGATAATAAGAATGTAGATACACAAATAGTTAAAGTCATTACAGATTTAATTGACAATGACTATATCACTTGGAAGAAGGATGCAACACTAGAAGCAAGTGCAGGTTTGGTATTTAGTAACGGAACTAATGGAGAAGCAATTACAGGGACAGAATATCAAGCTTTCTTAGATAAAATAGAAAGTTATAGTTTTAATGCTTTAGGATGCTTGGCAACAACAACAGAGATTAAAAGTTTATTTGTAGAGTTTACAAAAAGAATGAGAGATAAGGTAGGAGCTAAGTTTCAAACTGTATTATATAAGAAAAGTGATTCAGATTACGAAGGTGTAGTATCTGTAGAAAATAAAATAAAAGATGCTGGACTATTAGAGTCTAGTTTAATTTATTGGACTACTGGAGCTATAGCTGGATGTGACATAAATAAATCTAATACTAACAAAAAGTATGCTGGTGAGTTTGATGTTGATGTTAATTATACTCAAATACAGTTAGAGGAAGCTTTAAAAACTGGTAAGTTTATATTTCATAAAGTTGGTGATGAAGTTCATGTATTAGAGGATATAAACACTTTTGTTAGTTTTACAGATGATAAGAATGATGATTTCTCAAGTAATCAAAGTGTTAGAGTATTAGACCAAATTGCTAATGATATTGCAACTTTATTTAATACAAAATATCAAGGTGCAGTGCCAAACGATAAATCTGGTCGTATTTCATTTTGGAATGATGTAGTAAAGCATCATGAACAACTACAGAATATAAGAGCAATAGAAGATTTTAAAGCTGATGACGTTTCTGTAGAACCTGGGAACGACAAAAAAACTGTTGTAGTAAGTGATGCTGTAAAAGTCATTAATGCCATGAGTAAACTTTATATGACTGTTTCAGTAAGCTAAAAAGGAGAGTGATGTAGGTGTCTAAAAATATTACTATGAATGTTAGAGATGCAATAAGTGGTTCTAAAGCTGAATGTTTTGTAACAATAAAAGGTAAAAGATATAATTTTATGCAAGCTATTAATTTAGAAGCAAAAATGGAAAAAAATAAAAGTGAGATGCCAATACTAGGTAGCATTACAAAAGGAAATAAAAGTACAGGAAGTAAATTTTCAGGGAGTGCAACATTTTATTATAATACTTCTATATTTAGAGAGTTGTTATATGAATACAAAGAGACTGGTGAGGACGTTTACTTTGATATGCAAATTACTAACGAAGACCCAACAAGCTCAGTAGGTCGCCAAACTATAATACTTGAAGATTGCAACCTTGATAGTGGAATAATTGCTAAATTTGATGCTGATGGTGAGTATTTGGATGAGGATGTAGATTTTACTTTTGAGAATTGGAGAATAGTTGAGAAATTCAATATAGCAAATGGTATGGAATAAGATACACATTTATAATTTATAGATGTGTATTTTTTATTTATAAGAATAGGAGATGATTAAAATTAAAAATAAATATGAGATGAAAGATTCAATTTCTTTTAATTACAATGAAAAGATACCTTTGGAGGAACGTG
Source organism: Clostridioides sp. ES-S-0010-02 (assembly GCA_020641055.1). Lineage (NCBI taxonomy): Bacteria > Bacillati > Bacillota > Clostridia > Peptostreptococcales > Peptostreptococcaceae > Clostridioides > Clostridioides sp. ES-S-0010-02. Next base: position 4,104,841 of record CP067345.1, on the reverse strand, counting down.
TAAGTGAGGTGTATAAGAAAGCAGGAAAATTTCTTATAGATATTTCAGATAAACTAGCAAGCGATACAATTGAAGGTTCATCATTAGCACCTTTGACATTGAAGATTAAATTAGATGAAGATAAGCTTATAACAATAGAAAAAGAAACAAAATACTTAATTATGGAGGTAGAATAATATGGGAGATTTAAATGCTTTTTTAAGTCAAAATGCAATAAAAGTAGAGAATAGAAAGTATGTGGCAAGTGAAAGGTTTATAGATGGTGAAGGGAAACCAATAGAGTGGGAATTAAAAGCAATAGATTCAGATAGAGATAGACAGTTGAGAAAAAATTCAGCCATAAGAGTTCCTGTTATAGGGAAAAAAGGAAAAGCAACAGGGCAATACACTAGTGAAACAGATTTTAATACTTATACTTTGAAATTGTGTGTAGAAACTGTAGTATTTCCAGATTTACATGATGCAGAACTTCAAAATAGCTATGGTGTAATGGGAGCAGAGGAACTGTTAACAACAATGTTAACTCCTGGCGAATATACAGACCTTTCAAGTGAAGTAGGAGAGGTAAATGGTTTTGATAGGACTTTTGAGGATAAAGTAGAAGAAGCAAAAAACTAATTGAAGAAGGCGATTATGATGCTAGTGCAGCTCATTATTGCCTTCATAAATTCAAATGGAAACCACATGAATATACGGATTTGCCAGACTACGAGAGAGCATTTGTTGCTGCTTCTATAGATATTAAAGTAGAAGAAGAAATAAAAGAAGAAAAAAAGAATGCTAAAGAAGCTAGAAGAAGTAGAAGGAGATAATATCTAATGTAAAAAAATTACTGGTATAGTATAATAATCTTATAAAATCATATGGGGGTAATGTTATGGGGTTATTTGGAAAGAAAAAAGCTGACATATGTTGTATTTGTAATGATGAGATGGGTGTACTAAATATTGAAGATGGTTGGATATGCAATTCTTGTTTTAAAGAATACTGTGATTCACTTTCTATGACTAAAGCACCTAAAATTTTAAGAAAATTAGATATTGAAAAAACTATATCATCAACTAAAAAAAATAATGAACTCCAAAAAATATTTAATCCAACTAATAATATAGAAAACTATATAGAATTTGACGAAGATAATAAAAAATGGCTTGTACCTAAAAGAAGTGTAAACGATAAAAAAGCTCCTATAATTCATTCTTATGAAAATATTGTGGAATTTGAACTTTTAGAAGATGGTGACTCTATAGTTAGTGGAGGATTAGGAAGAGCTATAGTTGGAGGAGCTTTGTTTGGTGCTACTGGAGCTATAGTTGGTGGAGTAACAGGCAAAAAAACGGCAAGAAAGGTTGTTAATTCATTTAAAATTAAAATAACAATTAACAATATTGATAATCCTGTTGAGTATATTGAATTGATTAATAAAAAGACTAAAACCAATTCTAGCGTTTATGAGAAAGCATACAAAGATGCACATAAAATCTTATCAACATTATCTGCTATTACACAAAGTATTAAAGTTGCAGATAATATAAATTCTAGTTCTGTAGCTGATGAAATATTAAAATATAAAAATCTTTTGGATAATGAAGCTATCACACAAGAAGAATTTGACACTAAGAAAAAGGAACTATTGAATTTATAATACATAAGCACTTACTTATTTTTAAGTAAGTGCTTTTATTATTCCTAAAAAGAAAGGAGAGTGAAAAAATGGCAACGATACAAACTTCAATAAAGATTTTCGATGGAATGACACCTGCATTTCGCAACATGACTACATCTATTAATACAACAATTAATAGCTTAGAAAGATTGCAACAAAGATTACACAACCCTATAAATGCTGGCGGAATACAAGCATCTCAACAAAGTTTAAATAATATAGAAAGTATTCTCACAAGGATAGAACAGAAAATTGGAAGAAACACAAATGAGCAAGAAAACTTTAATAATAAAATAAGACAAGGAAGTGAAGCAGGCTCTCTATTAGTGTCTAAATTAAAAAGTATCGCTGGGATATACATTGGAATAAAAGGAATAGAAAGCATTACAAAAGCGGCAGATACAATTGCAAGTACAAAGGCACGTTTAAATCTAATGAACGACGGATTACAGACAACAGAACAATTAAACAAGATGATTTATTTGTCTGCTCAAAGCGCAAGAGCGAGTTATGCAGATACGGCAGCACAAGTCGCTAAACTTGGAATATTAGCAGGAGATGCTTTTGGAAGTTCGGCAGAGGTGATAAAGTTTACAGAACTTATGAATAAAGCTTTTGTAATTGGAGGAACATCAGCAAACGAAGCTAGTGCGGCTATGTATCAGCTTACTCAAGCTATGGGTGCAGGGAAACTTCAAGGTGATGAATTTCGTTCTATAATGGAAAATGCACCATTGCTAGCTGCTAAAATAGCTGATGCAATGGGGAAAACTAAAGAACAATTAAAGGAATTGTCAAGTAGTGGAGCAATAACAGCAGATGTTATAAGAAATGCACTATTTAAAGCTTCTGATGAGATAGAAAAGAAATTCGCAAGTATGCCAATCACTTTTAGTCAAGCACTTACTATGATGAAAAATGACGCCTACATGATTTTTGGTCAGACACTCGGAAAGATAAGCAGGGCTTTGCAAAGCGTTAGATTTAGTGAGATTGTTGTATCTATGCGGAATGTTATGATTGCAATATCTTCAAATATTTACGATACATTAAATATTATAAAAAATATATTAAATAGTGATTTTTTTTCAGATTTTGTTCAAGGAATTACACTAAGTGCAGTATTAATAATACAAGGGCTTGGAGGAATTACTAATGCTGCACTTAGTGTTGTTAATGTTTTTGCACAGAACTGGAGTATAATAAAACCTATTTTGCTTGGGGCAGCTTCTGTTTTTATATTGTTCAGAGGGATTTTGTTGGCAACTAAAATAGCTACAATAGGTAATGTAATTGCGAATATTGCTCATGCGGCTTCATCTTCACTATCAGCGTTTATGACTAATATACAAGCAGCAGCATTAATGCGTTCGAATGGAGCTACTTTGTCAGCAACAATAGCTACTTGGGGTCTAAATGCAGCTTTATTAGCTTGTCCAATCACATGGGTAGTATTAGGCATTCTAGCATTTGTAGTAGTAATTTTTGTTGCAGTAGCAGCAGTAAACAAGTTTGCAGGAACGAGTTTAACCGCATTAGGGGTAATAGTAGGTGCAGTATTTGCAGCAGTTGCAGCAATACAAAATGTTATGATTTGGTTATTAAATGGTTGCATAACTGTAAATGAAGGAATTATAAATGGTTGGAATCAATGTGTATATCTAATGAAACAGGCTATTGCAAAAGGTGTAATCTTTATAATAGAAAAAATGGCATCTCTAAATGATTCTGTAAATTCAGCAGGGAATGCACTTGGGAAAGCTTTTGTTGATGGGGCAAATATCGCAATACGAGGTGTGAATAAGCTTGTTGACTTGTTAAATAAAATACCTGGAGTAGATATTGGAAAAGTTGGAGAAGCAACATTTACACCAGTCAAGGCAGATAATAGCACAATTAAAAAACAAATTGCAGATTTAAATAAATGGGTAGGAGATGCACCAGAAAAAATAAAACTGGATAGAATGGGATACAAAGATATTGGAGCGGAATTTCAAAAGGGAAATGCTCTAGGAACTAAGTGGCAAAATGCTATATCTAATAAATTAAAAGATACTTTTGACATTAACAAGATGCTAGAAGATGCAAAAGATAAGCTGGGATTAAAAGACTTATGGGATAAAAATAAGTATGGGTTAGATAATGGCATAGGTTCAAGTGATTTAGGGAAAAGTGCAAAAGATACTGCGGGAAATACTGCAAAGATGGCTAAAACAATGGATAAAAGTCAAGAAGACCTTAAATATCTTAGAGACATTGCAGAACAAGAGACTATCAATCGTTTTACAGGAGTAAACATTAAAATTGACATGAATAATACAAACAACATAAGTAAAGATGCAGATGTAGATGGAATAGTTAATGTACTAACAGAAAAATTAAACGATGCCATGATTGTATCTGCTGAGGGAATAGTTTAGGAAGGAGAGTGAGAAAATGGCTTATAACTTTTATTTAGATGGAGTACAATTACCAATACCTCCTCCAAAGTTAGAGATTAAAGTAACAAATAAGAATAAGACAGTAGACCTAATAAATACTGGAGAAGTAAACATATTAAAAAAGGAAGGGCTATCTGAAATAAGTTTTGAAGCAGAATTTACACACAATAAACTACCTTTTTATCACGGTCAATTTAAAGATGTTCAATTCTTTTTAAGTAAACTAGAACTACTAAAAACCGATTGTAAGCCATTTCAATTTATTGTATCTCGTGAGTTAGGTAACAAGGTCTTATTTAACACTAATATAAAAGTGTCATTAGAAGAATACACAATTTTGGAAGATGCAGACAATGGCTCAGATACAAAAGTTTCTATTAAATTAAAACAATATAGAGATTATTCAACTAAAAAATTAGTTCCTGCTACACCTAAAAATACTAGTGATACTGGGAGACCGAACGTAAAGATAGAACCTAAGAGGGTCGATTCTGTTAATGCCCCAAGTGGTAAAACATACACAGTCAAATCGGGTGATTCTCTTTGGTCAATCTGTCAAAAGCAGTTAGGAAATGGGTCATTATATAAAAAAGTATATGAACTAAATAAATCTATGATGGATAAAGCAAATAAAGGTAAGAATCTATCTAAGTATACTATTTACAAAGGGCAGGTGTTGAGGCTTGGCTGATGATTTAGTTTTGGCGAATGATAGAGATGTAAGATTGGTTATTGCACATTGGGAAGATTTCTATGAACCTGCCGTTTTAGATGGAATTACATGGGAAATTGAAAGGCGAGGAACACCAAGCAAGTTAGAATTTACAATAGTTATGGATGATATACTGCAATTTTGCGAAGGAAATTCTGTAAGGCTGTATTATAAAGGAATAGGTATCTTCTATGGATATATTTTTCAAAAGAAAAGAGACAAAGAAAATCATATTAAAATTATTGCATATGACCAGTTAAGATATTTTAAAAATAAAGATACTTATGTATATAGTAATAAAACAGCAAGCGAACTTATAAAAATGCTCGCTAAAGATTTTAAGCTGAAATACAATGTCATAGAAGATACAAAATATAAAATATCTAGAGTTGAAGAAAATAAAACACTCTTTGATATGGTTTTAACTGCACTTGATGATACTTTAAGAGAAAAAAAAGAAATGTTTACCTTGTATGATGATTTTGGAAGGATAACATTAAAAAATGTTGCTTCTATGAAACTAGATACTGTTATGAATAATGATGTAATAGAAGACTTTGACTATAATTCATCAATAGATAGTGATACTTATACAAAAATTAAACTTGTCAAAGACAATGAGGAGTCAGGTAAAAGAGATGTTTATATTGCACAAGATTCTACGCATATGAGGAGTTGGGGAATACTTCAAATGTTTGATACTGTGGACAAGAACATGAGTGAAGCAGAAATAAAACAAAAATGTGATATACTTTTAAAACTATATAATAAGAAAACTAAGTCATTAAGTTTAAAAAATGTGCTTGGTGATGTGAGGGTGAGAGCAGGTTGTTTAGTACCTGTTTTTTTAGATTTAGGAGATATAGAAGTTCAAAATTATATGCTAGTTGAGAAAGTAAAGCATAATTTTGAAAACAATTCGCATTTCATGGACCTAACTTTAGTTGATGGAGACGAATTTGCTTCTTATTCTTCAAGTTCCTATTCAAGTGGAAACACAAATAATAAAGATGAAAAGAAAAATGGTCCTGCACAAAGTACTACAAGTAAAGAAGATAATGACATGATAAATAAATTGAATAAAGTATTTAAAGGAAAATTATCAAATACAGGAAATATATTTGTTAAATATTCTAATGCTTACAAAGTCAATGCAGCTTTAATGGCTGCTATTTCTATACATGAAACTGGTAATGGTAGTTCCTCGCTTTGTAAAAATAAAAACAATTTCTTTGGAATGAAAGGTATGTCTTTTAGTTCTGTAGATGATGGGATAAAAAGAGGTATTAGCAATTTATCAAGAAATTATATTCATATTGGAAGAAAAACATTAGAGCGTATTAGAGACAAATATGCACCTCTTTATGATAGCCCTCTTAATAAAGATTGGGTACCAGGGGTAAGCAAGTTCTATAAACAAATAGCAGGAAGTAGCTATAGTCCTAATAATTCAGGTACAGGAGTTGGAAGTAATGAAGAAGCAGAAAAGAATTTAAAAGATACAACTTATCAAGTTCAAAATAATAACAATGCTAATACATCTACAAACAATAGCTCTAAAGCAGATAAACTAATTAGTGTAGCAAAAAGTAAATTAGGTTGTAAATATGCTCGAGGAGCAGAAGGACCTAACACTTTTGATTGTTCTGGGTTTACTCAATGGTGTTATAAACAAATAGGAATAAGCATCCCTAGAACAGTTGCAACACAAAGTAAAGCAGGAAAGGCTGTGGATTTAAAAGATAGAAACAAGTGGCAAGCAGGAGACTTATTGTGTAGAGTTGGCGGAGGAAGTAGCAATCACGTAATGATATATCTTGGAAATGGTCAAATGATTCATTCACCACAGACTGGTGATGTAGTAAAAATACAGTCAGTTGATTCATATAGAAAAGGAAAAGCATACACACATGTGAGAAGATTTATATAAGTGAGGTGATAAAGTGTCACAAGATTTATTACAAATAATCAAGAAAGCAGCAATGGATGCAGTAGAAACAAGTAATCCAATTAGGGTTGTATTTGGAACAATAGAAAGCATTAATCCTCTAAAAGTTAAGATAGAACAGAAACTATCTATTGGTGAATTTTTTTTAATACAAACAGATACATTTAAAAGATGTACAGATAAAAAGATAGGAGATAAATTAGTTTTAATTCGTATGCAAGGAGGACAACAGTATTTAATTTTAGATAGGATGTGATAAAGTGTTACCAACAGATAATATTGACTATGATATAGAAGATGTATCAATTATAAATTTTGATGTAAGACAAGAACCTAGTAAGACTTTTAAATTAAATATAGAAAAAAATAAAGTAGATAGTATTTGTGATGATGTTGAGGCATTAAAACAGACCATCTTTTTGATTCTAAACACAGAGAGATACCAACATCTAATATATAGTTGGAATTATGGAGTCGAGTTGAACGACCTTATTGGAGAACCTGTCTCATATGTAATACCCGAGTTAGAGAGAAGAATAACAGAAGCGTTGGTACAGGATGATAGGATTGAAAATGCAGACAATTTTCAGTTTGAAAATATAAAAGGTAAAGTACATTGTAAGTTTATAGTTCATACAAAGTATGGGAATTTAAATGCAGAGAAGGTGGTGAGTGTATAATTGTTTGAATTAATGACATTTGAAAATATAATTAAAAGAATGTTAGATAGTGTACCTGACACGTTTGACAAACGAGAAGGTTCTATAATATACAATGCCTTGGCACCAGTCGCTATAGAACTTACAGAAACATACATTGCCATGGATGAAATGTTAGACCAAACATTTGTTGATACTGCCAGTTATTATTATTTAGAGAAAAGATGCAAAGAGCGAGGAATTACACCGCTTGAAGCCACTAATACCATTGCAAAAGGAGTTTTCAACATAGATATTCCTCTTGATTCAAGATTCAACTTAGGAGAACACAATTATATTGCAATTGAGAGAATATCTGAAAAAACATATAAAATGAAATGTGAAACTGCTGGACCTATTTTTGAACTTGGTCAGTTGATTCCAATTGAATATATAGATGGTCTTGAAACTGCTGAGTTAACAGAAATACTAATTAATGGAGAAGATGAAGAAAGTGAAGATAGTTTGAGACAAAGATACTATGATAGTTTAAACTCACAAAGTTTTGGTGGTAATATACAAAACTATAAGGATGAAGTTAATAAGATACAAGATGTCGGAGGAGTTAAGGTTTATCCTGTCTGGAATGGTGGAGGAACTGTTAAGTTAGTAATAATTAACTCTAATTTTAAAGTACCATCTAGTGATTTAGTTAATCTAGTACAAGAAGAAATTGACCCTATACAAAATCAAGGAGAAGGTATTGGATTAGCACCTATAGGACATAAAGTTACTGTTACAGGAGTCGTGAGTACAACTATAAACATATCAGCAGAGATAACATACAAAAACGGATACACATGGGAGAATATAAAGTCTGTAGCAGAGGAAACAGTTGACGACTATTTGAATGAACTCAATATGAGCTGGGAAGACGAAGAAAATTTAATTGTTCGCATATCTCAGATAGAAACAAGATTACTTAGTATAGATGGAGTATTAGACATTGCAAACACAATGATAAATGATGCCAAATCTAATCTAACAATAGATAGTAATAGTATAGTAGTAAGAGGTGAGGTAGTTGGATAAAGAGATAAATCTAATAAGTTACTTACCACAAATTCTGCAAGATAAAGAAGAATATATAAAAGCATTTAATGCAGACAACAAAGAAATTAAAACACTACATGATAAATTAGATGATGTCTTAAATGACCAGTTTTTAGAGGATTTGACTATAAGTGGAGTTAAAAGATGGGAAAAAATAATGTCTATAGTTCCTAAATCAAATGAGAGTCTAGAAGATAGAAGATTTAGGATTTTTAGTAAATATATAAGTAAATTACCTTACTCAGAACGATTTTTAAGAAACTGGCTAGATAGTATAGTTGGAGAAGGAAACTATGAATTAACTATAAATAATGCTACTTATAACATTCATTTAGAGAGTGATGCGAGGAATCAAGACTGGTTTGAGGAAGTTCATTCATTTGTAAGTAACATTAAACCTTGTAACCTAACTTTAGATTATACTAGAGTTTTAGTTAGCAAAGATAATGGTATGTATTTTGGTGCAACTACAATAACAGGACATGAGATTACAATTTACCCTTGGTCACCTAGTGATATTGAAACACAAGGAGAGATTAATATACTTAGTGGCAATGGATTTGGATACCAAGAGATTACAATTTATTAGATAGGAGGTGGTAGTTTGGCTACAGATAAAAGTTATTACACGATATTAACAAACATAGGTAAGGCTAAAATAGCAAATGCAAGTTTAGTAGGAGAAAAAGTTGATTTTGTCAAGATTCAACTTGGAGATGGCGGAGGAAATGAGTATAATCCTACAGAGGAACAAACAGTATTAAAAAATGTAGTTTGGGAAGGTAAAGTAGGGAATGTCAAGACTGATGAAAGCATGACAAATTGCTTGATTTTAGAGAGTCTAATACCTGCTAGCGCTGGTGGATTTGTAGTTAGAGAGATAGGTTATTTAGATACCGAAGGTAATTTACTTGCTATATCAAAGTATAGGTCAGCATATAAACCTAAAGTGGAAGATGGAGCAGTTATTGACATGAAGGTAAAAACTATTTTTGTTGTATCTAATGTTAATAATATAGAGCTTAAAATTGACCCTACGATAATTTTTGCTACATTAAAAGATTTACAAGATTTAGAGGCTAAAATAGATACCGTTGATACAAAAATAGATACAACTAAAACAGAGTTAACAAGCAACATAGAAACTACTAAGACAGATTTAAATGGAAAAATAGGGGATACAACACTACTTGAAACAACAGATAAAACAAATATAGTTAGTGCATTAAATGAGGTAAAAACTAGTGTAGATAGTATAGAAACAACAGCAGATAAAACAAGTATAAAAGATACAGATAACTTATTTGAAAGTGACAATGTAGAGGAAGCATTAAATCAACTAGCAAAAAATTATAATACATTATCAGAAAAACAGAATAATTTAGAAACAGAAGTAAATGGACAGAGAGCTAAGGGTATTTCAATAGCAAATAGTTTGATAGATATGATATAAGCGAGGTGAAAATATGACAACTAAGTTGAATGATAATGCTAGTTTAAGAGAACTTATGACAGCATTACAAGGTATTCAAACTGATTTTCAAACGAGTAAAAATAATATAATAAATGCAATAGGGAACACAGCAGATGTAAATGATAAATTAAGTATAATTCCATCTAGGATAACAACTGTATTAACAGAAAAGGATAACATAATAAGTCAATTAAATACAAGATATAAATACGCTGATGGTTTTACTGTTGCTAGACAAAACAACGGTTCTCAATTTACTACTATCTATAAAAACAATACTAAAAATTACCCGGAATGGTGGCTATTAGTTGAAGGGCTTAATTTTGTCCCTAATATCTTCGTTGCAGAGTGTGAATATTATGATTTAAGTCATACAAGAACCTGTAAAAATATTACTTTTGCATGTAATAATATATCTATTTTCAGTGAAAGCAAAGATTTTGTAATTAATGCTATTTATGAAAATATTGACAATTATGCTTCGTGGAGTGCTAATGGTAAAATTTATAATGTTAATGTTGAAAGCTCATTTATTAACAGTAATGGTGTTCAACTACCTGTTTTGCCTGCGATTAATGCTGACATTCAATATAGATGGTGTGCTGTCAAATTTATTTAAATATATGTGATTGAGGTGACAAAAAAATGGATAGAGCAAATAGAATAATATATAACCAAACAGGTAAAATATTGTTGCAGACAGGAGAAGCTACAGGGGATGTATTAGAACATGATGAAATAACTGAATTGTTTTATACTGATGTCCCATATGGAAGTATAGATTATACTAGAAATAGGCTAATAGGTATAAATGTAGAAACAAAAGAACCAATTTTGGAAGAAATAAAAGTAGAGTTAACAGAAGAAGAAAAGAGAATACAAGAGTTAGAAAATCAATTACTAATTGCAGAAAATGAAAAAGTAGGAGGATTATTATAATGAATATAAATAACATTGTAGTAAGAATATTAGCAGAAAGAATTTTAAATAGAGGATTAAATCCTTTAAAAAATCGAGAATTTCAATTAGATGACGTAACTAATACAGAGTACAGAAAAGCAGTAGAGGATTATATAATTGAACATAGTGGAGTAGTAGAAGGAACAGAACCAACGATATAGAAGGTTCTTTTTTATTTCAATTAATTAGGAGGTTTTCATGAATGAAGAACTTTTCAAAGACAATTTGAAACGACATGAAGCAACAATAAATAAACATAATGATGAAATAGATGAATTAAAAGTAGCAAATATAGAATCTAAAGCAGAATTAAAAGCACTATGCGAGAACTTAAACTCACTTACAAGTATGCTCAAGTGGTTGATTGGAACAATGATTACAACACTAGTAGGATTCTTTATATTTGCTATTCAGAGAGGAATATTTTAAATTAGGAGGAAAATAAATGGATAATTTAATAAGTTTTATACCAGAGCAGTTACTAATTTTAGTTGCTGCTCTTTATGTTATAGGAGCAGGTTGTAAGAAATATAAACAATTAGATAATAAATATATTCCAGTAGTGTTACTAGCACTTGGGATAGGTTTTTCAGTATGGATGTTAGGGTTAAATCCTAGTGCAGTCTTACAAGGTGTAATTTGTTGGGGTATATCAATAGGTATAAATCAAACTTATAAACAGCTAAAGGATGGTGAAAAGTAATGAAAATATGTATTACAGTAGGACACAGTATTTTAAAAAGTGGTGCATGTACTTCTGCTGATGGAGTGGTTAACGAGTATAAATATAATAAATCTCTTGCACCAGTATTAGCAGATACATTCAGAAAAGAAGGTCATAAGGTAGATGTAATAATATGCCCCGAAAAGCAGTTTAAAACTAAAACAGAAGAAAAGTCATATAAAATACCTAGAGTTAACGGCGGAGGATATGACTTACTCATAGAGTTACATTTAAATGCAAGTGATGGTCAAGGAAAAGGCTCAGAGGTGCTATATTATAGTAATAAAGGTCTAGAGTATGCAACTAGAATATGTAAGAAACTAGGCACAGTATTTAAAAATAGAGGTGCTAAATTAGATAAAAGTTTGTATATCTTAAATAGTTCAAAGCCTACAGCCATATTAATTGAAAGTTTCTTTTGTGATAATAAAGAAGATTATGAGAAGGCTAAGAAACTTGGATATGAAGGTATGGCCAAATTAATTGTAGAAGGCGTATTGAATAAAACTATAAATAATGTAGAGGTGGGTAAAATGTATAAACACACAATAGTTTATGATGGAGAAGTTGACAAGATACCTGCAACAGTAGTCGGCTGGGGCTATAATGATGGAAAAATATTAATATGTGATATAAAAGATTATGTACCAGGTCAGACGGAGAATTTATATGTTATTGGTGGTGGAGCATGTGAAAAGATAAGTTCTATTACTAAAGAAAAATATACTATGATAAAGGGTAACGATAGATTTGATACACTTTACAAAGTATTAGATTTTATCAAATAAGAAATCAGAAATAAAAAACTGAGAAAAAATCATTGTTGAAAAATATGAAAAATGAATTTGAAGATAAGGATTATTAACATGAATAAATATTTTAAATAAAATAATTTATAAATTATTTTATTTATTAAAAATTGTAAAAAAAAATTATATTTTACGCAAGTAGAATACAGTTTCATTGATAAAATATGTTTTTAGACTGTACAATTGTAGTATTTATAATATAGATATTTTGTTAATTTATTTTATTGTTATAGAATGAAAAAAAGATAAAAATATGTCTAAATATAGAATTTGAAAAAAAGAAATTAAATGATATAATGAAGAAGATTATAATTAAAAGAGGAGAAAGGGGACATATTATTATGTTTAAAAAAGCAAAAAAGATAATTACATTAGCAGCAATGATATCAATGGTTGGGGGAAGTATTTTAATTGGGCATGCAGATGAAGCAAATACATACTCTCCAGAAACGGGAGAATTACCTTATCAAGGTTTAGAATTAAATGTAAGCCCAACATCACGTAGCGCAGAATCTAGAACATATACTTATAAGTATTCAGGGGAATTTAAGAATTATACTCAATCAGGTGTATTTGTATCAACAGGACGCCAAAAAATAATAGATGGCTATCAACGTACAAAGACAGCTACAGCTGCAACAGGAGTACAATATCAAATAGTAACAAAACAAGGTTCGAAACTAAAATATGTAAGTAGAACAGGAGTTTATAATGGAAATCTTTCTGTAGATTTAACTCACAATAATACAATTGGTTCTGATCGTAGACTTAGATTAGCTAACTATTATAATTTATCATTTGATGATCCAAATGCACCAGTACAATCTGCATCAGGTCAATTTAACTATCTTTACTAAAATACAATAAAATATTTAATAATAAAGAGGCTTATCCAAATATAAGGAAGCCTCTTTATTCGAAGTATAGCATTATTATTTATTTAAAATTTATTATCTAAACAAATTAATAATAAGTATATTGAAGCTGAGATAAATTATTAATGTAAACACTTTTAATAGTGTCACTAAGTATTGGGATAAGTGTTATATGCATAATTATTGATATTATTTGTACTGAATATATACTAATTTATAAAATTCAGAAAAATATATATGCTTAAATTAAGGATTATTTTTTAAAATAGGGGCATGAATATGAAAAAATTGACTATATTATTGGGAGCATTACTCATATGTTCAGTATTAATATTTTCTCAAAATAGAGAAAGTATAAATGGATTAGTTTTGTATAAAAGTGAAGTTTCTAGTTATGATACTTTAAAAAATTATTTAAAAAAAGAATTAAATATAAATCTACAAGTAGACTATGTTGTAGATGATAATGAAATTTCAGAAGAACATGATTTTTGGGAATATCCTAAAGTTCAATTAATAAACAAATTAAATAATAATAACATTGATCTACTATTAGATATTCCAAATGAATATTTAAGAGATTCTATGAAAGATGAAAAATTATTAAAGTTAGATAATTATATAGATACACGCAACATTTATCCTGCAATAATAGAAAAATCCAAGGAAATAGGTAATGGTAGTATGTATTTTATTTCACCATATTTTTCATCAAATTTTATTATGATAAATGAAAATCTCTTTGAAAAATTAAATATACCTATTCCAAACGAAATAAAATCTTGGCAAGATGTTTTAAAAATATTAAAGGATATTAAAAGTTCAATAAAAGATAATAATATTAGTGATATTTATCCTTTGTCATTAGGTATGAATGGTACAGAAAGCTTTTTTCAGGATTTTGAAGTTCTAACAACACCATTTAATTTATCTGTAAAATCAGAAGGAACTATTTATGGTGATGATAAATGGATGAATGTATTTTCATTTTTTATGAATTTGTATAAAGATTATGGTGTACATAAAACAATAAATACATCTGATATGTTTATTGATGACAAGATAGCTATGAAATTTATTCAAGGAATTGAAATAATGAACTATAAAGATTCTATGGGTAACTATAAAGTTTTTGAAACTCCTTCTTATAAAGGGTTTGAAGATAAAATTTATCTAAATACTACAGATATATCAATACCTGCTAATGCTCCTAATAAAGAGAATGCACTAAAAATATTAAATCATTTTTTTAGTAAGGAATTTGCTAATAAAGGTGCTGATGGTAGACTATTTGGGATGTATCCATTTGTTAGTTATGTTGATAAGGAGATTCTTGATAAGTGTAGAGATTTTTATAACTTAAAAAATCCAAATGTCTTATATCCAGATAAATCAGGATATGCAAACAAAAACGAATTTATATTATTTAATGATTATGTTAATTATCAACAATCACAAAGGGAAGTTGTCCCAAATATTATTAATGGAAAAATAAGCATTGAAGATGGATTTAATGAAATAAAAAACAGATATTCTGAGTATTCAAATAAAACATCAAGAACATTACTCGACACACCTTAAAATTGATTTAAATAGGTCTTTTTAACAACCTAAATCATATAATATAATAAAAAAATAGAAGTGTACTACCAATACACTTCTATATCTGTAACTAAGCATTCTCTTGAGGGGGAGTGCTTTTTTCATTTCTCCAAACAATGTTGTTTACTTCATCAATAATTATCAAATCAATCTTATTATCTTTCAATATTTCTGTTGCAGTACAAATTAGATTATCTAAGTCAAAACTACGAGTTAATTCTAGTTGCTTGTTATTTACAAGTCTTATAAGTATGTAAGTATTGAAACACATTTATATTACTCCTTTAATTTTATTGTTAGAATTATTTCTAATTTTATAGAAATAATTTCTAACTTATTATAAATATAATATGTCTTAAAGTGTATGTCAATATAAAATTCTAATAAAATAGAAGTTTATTTTGATATTATAGAAAATTGATGTTATCATTTACTCAAGAGAGGTGATAAAATGATTTCATATAAACCTTTATGGAGAATGATGTTTGATAAAAATATTAAAAAAATGGAATTTAAAGAAAGAGCAAATATAAGTAATGGAACTCTTTCAAAATTAAGTAAGAATGAATATGTTGCATTAGCAGTGATTGAAAAAATATGTTTAGCTTTTGAATGTACTCCAAACGATATTATAGAAATAAAAAAAGACATAGAATAGATATTTGATAGTTGTAAAATTATGTTATAATTAAAATGCAAGAGGCTACAATCTAAGGGCGAAAGTTTTCAGAAATCACCTTCGTATGAAAGGGGGTGAGTATATGAAAACACTTATGTTTATACTTGTTATAGCGTATTATATTACTATTATAATAAAATCTATTACAACAATAGTAAAGTCTATAACAAGATTATTAGATTCTATAAGTAAATTAAAAGAATCTTTACATAAACTAAGAAATCGTCCTGACGGCAATCAAGACGATTTCAATGAATAAATCATTACTTAAATTATTTTGAATTTGAAACTTCGCTCTAGGCTAATAGATTGTAGTTTCTTTTTTTGTTTTTGATACGATTTTACATCTTTATTATATATTAAATTGACAATATTGACAACACTGACAATAGAATATAGTTATAAATTATATGGAATAAATTGGAAAAATATAATTTAGATTTTCTAATTTATTATAAAAAATATTTGTTATAATATTACATATGATTTAATATGCAAAAATTGATAAAAAAGGGGGTGCATATTATGTTAATTAAAAAACTTCCTGAATCAGAGTTGAAAGTCATGAAATTTATTTGGGGATTAGAAGAAGAAAAGATAGCTTCTGGAGAAGTTGTAGAAGCTATGAAACAAATATATGATTGGAATAAAAATACAACACTAACAGTTTTATCAAAACTAGTTAAAAAAAATTTTTTATATGCACAAAAAACAAATAAATGTACTTATTATATGATAGCTGTTAAAGAAAAAGATTATTTAAAATTTGAAACAAAAAAATTCTTTAGCTTTTTACATAATAATTCTTTAAAAAGTTTATTAACAGCATTACATGAAGAAGAAGATTTGCCAGAAGATAAAATAAAAGATTTAGACGATTGGATTAAATCTTGGGAAGATGATAAATAAAATTAATTTATGATACTAAAATGATACTATTTTTGTTGAAAAAATTAAAAATGAAATTGAGAATAGAGAGAATACAAATAATACAGATAATATGAAACACTTGGAAACACTAGAGACAAAACTTACCCAATAGAATGGGAATAATTAATAATGAGCTAGAAAGCCTTTAAATAGGGTATTTCTAGCTCTTTTTCGGTCTATTTTTTACTTGTTTTAATACATATCGTGCTGTGTAACTATTCTTTTGGACTATATTTATGTTTTCAATGGAATGCATAAAATTCAAAGTCATAATACATATTAGTTGAGTTAAATTTTGTGCTATAAATAATTATTTTACTCATAGTATTTTTCTTCTCTTTCAACTCCTGTATATAGTTTTGTAATCATTTGATAAAACAGGCTGATTTCTTCATTTGAATAATCCTGAAATATATTGTTTAATTTCTCAGTATGGAGTTCCTGTACTTTTTGTGAATATTCATCTGCTTTTTTTGTTAGTACAATAGAAGTATTTCTTTTATTATTGGGTTCATGTTCAATAGTTATAAAACCTTTGTTTTCAAGAGAAACAGCTAGTTTTTTTATATTTTGACGTGAAGACCCTAAGAGTTTCCCAAGATAAGTAAAAGTAGTTTTTTCATCAGCATGCTTTACCATTGTAAGAAGCATAAATTGTTTTAAAGTAAGATGTTCATCTGCTTTATCAAAAATAGTTTGTAATCGGTTTTGTAAAATAAATATGCTTGCAAAAATACCACGAACTTCATTATTTCTTTCACCACTAAAATTTCTAATCATGTTTTTAATTTGCATAAGATACTCCTTTCATGTGAAATCTACTATTTACATTATAGTAATAAGTTGCTATAGTGTAAATAGTAACTTATTACTATGGATTTATACAAAAGATTTTTCAGTTATACTAACTGATAACATTTAGAGTCTTTAAACACTTTACCTTAGGGAGGAAATTAAATGATAAAGAAAAAACAAATGACCTGGCTAAATATTTCAGTAACCATTATATTCATATTATTGCTAATCATTACAGTTTGTGGAATATTTTCATTTTCTATAGATAATAAATATGAAGCAATAAACCTATAGGGGCAGGTTATTGAGATGTATGGTACAGGTATTTATCAATATGACTCATATTTCAAGGCACCTATATTGATAGGTTCAGACTTAACAATGCTTTTAATTATCGTTCCAGTCATTGGTTCATACATATTTCGTGATATAGATACAGTAGAACAAAAAACAAATTTTCTAACAATTCTAGGTATCATTTTGTATTATGCTTTTAGTATTTCATTTGGAGTTGCACATAATCAATTACAACTAGTATATATTTTGTTAACTTCAATTTCATTTTTCACCCTATTTACTTTACTGCTAGAGCTTTATGGAATATCATTTTGCTATAACTGTTCTTTCTATTTAAGAAAGATAGAATTAGTATTTTTGATATTAGCAGGTGCTTCAAATATTATTGCATGGTTACCAGATGTATTACATTCATTATTTAGGTAGTACACTTGCTATAATCTCTATTTATTTTGATAAGTTAAATAAAAAAAGAGTTACAGCGATTCTATCAAATAATGATTTTTAAATTCATATGATACAAATTCATATCAATTATTTAAAAATGACTAAATAAATAATATAATTATGAATTGTCATACAAATATGGTTTGTGTTATGCTTGGTGTATTGAAGATATAGTAACTACATACTTGTTAAAAAAAATCATTATAAAAAGAGACTGCATATGCCAACTGAAAGATATAAAATCAGAAGATTTCAAGAAAGCTATATTGATTCTTTTATGTCTTACTGAAATAATGAACAAAAGTTTATACAAGTATTAGCAAGTGTTTTATCAGATAATCTGGCTTCAAATAATTTATTGAAAAAAGTAGATTTTAAATTTAGCATTTTTGATTCAATGAATAATGAAAATATCTATAGTCTAGATTTAATTTAAGTAGAACCTATAATTATATACTAACTTTGTATTTGCAAGATGTAAGTAAATTAAATATTCAATAAGATAGTTTCATTGAGTATTTAATTTTTTATATTACAATATAAATATGGAACAATATTAATAACAAATATTATTTTTAGTTAATATACTAATATATTTTAGGAGGTTGGGATGACAGAACGTGAAAAGATGTTGGCAGGAGAATTGTATGACTGTGGAGATAAGGAATTATTATGTCAATGGCACAAAGCCAAGGATTTAACAAAAGAGTATAATAGTTTGAAATCAGATGATAGTATTAACAAGGAACGTATCTTAACAGAACTCTTAGGTGGAAAGGGAAAAAATATATGGATTACTGCACCTTTTTATGTTGATTATGGAAATAATATTTATTTTGGTAATAATTGCGAAGTAAATATGAATTGTACATTTTTAGATGATAATGAAATCATAATAGGTGACAATGCATTGATTGCCCCTAATGTACAAATATATACAGCATTTCATCCAACTAATGCTAAAGATAGATTTGAGGAAAGAACTGATGATGGATTTAGTTTTTGCAAAACTATAACTGCACCAGTGAAAATTGGTAATGATGTTTGGATTGGTGGAGGGAGTATTATTTTACCAGGAGTAACAATAGGAGACAATGTAACTATTGGTGCAGGTAGTGTTGTAACAAAGTCAATTCCATCTAATACTATAGCTTATGGGAATCCTTGTTGTGTTATTAAAGAAAATAAGTGAATGTTTAATAATATATTTAGTTATGAGATATTAGAGATATTAAGTGTCTCATTAAAATAAAGAGCTATCTTAAAATATGGGATAGCTTTTTTGATATAAGTATATAGAATTTGTTAGTCTTGAATAAATAGAAACATAAACTTAGATTATGGAATTTGTTTTTAAACAATATTCTACAGCAGTTTAAGGAAAAATATTACATAAATAAAATCAATAAAATGCTTATTAATGAATTATTATTGAAATATAAAGGAGTTTTGTTGAATATTGATAAGTAGAATATTATAATATAGTGTGAATAGTTTTTTGGTAATGAAATTTGTAGAGTTAGTATTTATGCTAAAAATGGACTTATAGTTTGGAGGACAAAAAATGAAATTATCAAGGTACGAAAAAAACAATATGGTTTTGTCTGTGGTTTTATGTGCACTTATTATTTCAATTCTTGTAATTACTGTTTTTACTACTGTAAAACTGTACAACATATCTAATAAGCAAACTAAAAACTATCTAAATGATGTATCTACACAAGTTGTAACAAATGTTGATAATCAAATTAAGTTTATTTTATCTGATTTAAGGCTAATGGCAGATTTTATTAAACAATATGAAGGTGATAGTCGATATGATTACTTAGCAAAAAGAAAAACTAGTTATAAATATTCTGATATTGGAATAATAGATTTAAAAGGTAAAACAAAGTTTTTAAGTGGAAAAGAAGCGGATTTAAAGAATACTATTTCATATAAAAAGGGGATAGAAGGAAAGGAATACACAGAACTTATAGAGTCAATAGATGTTGTACTCTACAGTGTACCTATATTTGATTATAAACATGAGGTATCTAGTATTTTAGTAGGTGTTTCTCAAAAAGAAAGTGTGAATAATATTCTTAGTATTGACAGTTTTAATGGAGAAGGAACTATTGAAATTGTTAATACTAAGGGGAAACCTCTCTTTATAGGTAAAAATAGTGAGTTGATAAAGGACCTTAGTCATAAATATAAAGGTGCTACAAATGAGCATTGGGTTCCCAAAATAATGGATGACTTTAAGAATGAAGAATCAGGAGAAATTACAATAACTTCGTCAAAAAATGTAAAGTGTCTGCTAACGTATCATCCAGTAACAAAAGATTTAAATGATTGGTATTTCATTCTTATAGTGCCTGAAGAAGCTGTTTTAGGTGAATTGAATAAATTAAACATTTTTACAATAATAATGACCTTTATAATTATTTTTATTATTGGAATTATAACATGGATTTTATATACTATTAGAAGAAAATACATAAAACAAATTGAAGATATTGCTTATTTAGATAATATAACAAATGGTATTAATTCAACAAAATTTAGTATGTTAATAAAACCTTTAATTTCAAAATCTCCTGATAATACTTATATGATGATAGCAATAAATATAAAGGATTTTAAGCTAATAAATGACTGTTTTGGTAGTGAAAAAGGAAATAATACACTTAAATATATTTATAATGTTTTAGAAAAAAATATTGCTAATGATGAGGAGTTTGTATGTCGGCATGATGCAGACCTGTTCTATCTATTTATGAAGAATAGACCAGTATTAGAAGTTTTAGAATTACTGTATAAAATAGAAGATGAGATTAATTATTTTAACAAAGGAAAAGAAAACCCATACTTTTTAAGAATATCAGTAGGTATTTACGCAATTGAAAATCATGACGAAGATTTAATTACAATACAAGACCATGTGAATACAGCAAGAAAAAGTTTTAATAAAGCACATAAAAGTGATTTTAATTTTTATAGTGATATAGAAAAAAAACGATTGATATTTGAAAAGGAATTGTCAAATTTAATGGAAAAAGCTCTTGATGATAAAGAATTTTTTATATGCTTACAACCAAAGATTGATATAAAAACTGGAAAGGTTAGTGGTGCAGAATCTCTTGTTCGTTGGAATAGCCCAGAGAAGGGGATGATTTATCCTAGTGATTTTGTTCCAATTTTTGAAAAAAGTGGATTTATATGTGAGTTAGACCTATATGTTCTTGAAGAAACATGTAAATTGATTTCTAAATGGATAAAAGAATGTAAGGAGTTATTAATAATTTCTGTTAATGTATCAAGACAACATTTAAAGGATAAATCATTCTTAGAAAAATATGAGATGATATGTATTAAATATAATGTACCTACATCTTTAATAGACTTAGAACTTACAGAATCTATTTTTTTAGAAAATCCAGAAGCAATTTGTGTAATAGATGATATCCACAGTAAAGGCTTTAAATGTTCTATAGATGATTTTGGATTTGGATATTCATCATTAGGGATATTAAAGGAGTTTAAAGTCGATATAATTAAATTAGATCGTTCATTTTTTGTTAGTAAAAATAATATAGAACGTGGTAAAGTTGTTGTGGAATCTATTATTGAACTTAGCAGGAGACTTGGTATGAAAGTAATTGCTGAAGGTATTGAAGAAGTTGAACAAGTATATTTCTTAAAAAGTATTGGATGTGATTATATTCAAGGTTATGTTTTTTCTAAACCATTATCAATACATGAATTTGAAGAATTCGCATATAATGGTGATAAAGTAAAAAATTTAACAATACCTAATGATTAGGTTTATAAAATTAAATATTTAGGCAAGTTATATAATTTAAATATATAGCTTGCTTTTTTTATTTGTATGTTTAAATCTACAGATATAGTTTTACTTTTAAGTAAAACTTTTAACTATTTTGTTGTTACCCATATAGTTAAAGATATGTAGCAGTTATTAGTAAAGCGTTGAAAATACTATGTAATGTTAAAATATATTGTAATTAGTAGGTGATATAAAGTTTTAAATATAAATATTATATTTTTTAATAAAAATATGTCTACAGATTTTGTAAAAACAATTTTCAAATATTGTAAGTTGTAGTTAAAGCTTTATTGTATTATTCTGAATATAGAAAGATAGTTACTATTTTTAGACATAAAAAAACTTAAATATACAGAATAACATAAAATTTGCAGTATTAATAACTCTAATTATTTTGAAAGGAGGGAAAATATGATAAGTGGAAGAATGTTACTCATTATGAATTTTCTAAAAGGAAAAGAGAAGACAAGTTATAAGGAAATTAGCCAACAATTAAGTATAGAAGAAAGAAAAGTTAGATATGACATAAATAATTTAAATATAGTTTTACAGTCATTAAATAAACCATTAATACAAAAAATAAATAAAGGTGTACTAATTATTCCTAAGAATTTCCAAGTAGTATATATAGATAATAATGAATATGTATTTTCTTTAACTGAGAGAGTATCTATTATGAAGATTATATCAATGTTTAAAATAGATAAGCTAAATTTAGAAAAGTTGAGCAAAGAATTCCAGGTTTCTAGAAGTTCAATTAAAAACGACCTTAATGTTTTATCAAGTGAATTAGAAAGAAACCAAATAACTATTACATATGATAAGACTTTCAAAATAAGTGGAGATGAAAACACTATATATAAACAAAGACTAAGTATATTAAAATTATATTCTTACCTATTTGGTAAAGAAAAGTCTGATTTAAGTGTGTTTGAGCAGTACTTAGTGAAAATTATTGAACAAATATTCAAGGGGATTTCCTTGAATAATATATATAATTGGTCAATAGATTTACTTTCCAAAATGGATTGGATTTTAAATGATGAATCTTTCACATGGTATGTTTCAAATATTTTTCTTTTTACATGGTACATACATTCAGATGAAAAACATCCTTTGGAATCTTCCTCATTAAGTGAACCATATTTTGAAAATAAATTTGACCAAGAATTTGAACAAATCATTCAAAAGAAATTGACTAAAGAACAAATTTTATTGCTAAAAAGTTTTGTGTTTTTTACAAATAAATATGCAAGTTTAAATGAAGATATGGATTTGATTAGTACAGAAATAATAGTTCAAGATTTAATTTACAATATGTCAGAAATATTGAGTGTTGATTTTAAAGAAGATATGATTCTTTATAAAGGATTGCTTAATCATATTGCCCCATTAATAGAAAGAATCAAGCAAAACATACAGATTTATGAAGAACTATTTCATGTAATACCAGATAAGTATCAATATGTACTTGAAGCTACTAAGGTTTCTATACAAAAAAATAGGATGTTAAATCAAATAAAAAATGAAAATGAAATAATACTTTTAGCAATACACTTTTTAGGAAGTGTACAAAGAAATGAGAGAAATAATTATAAAAACATATTATTAGTTTGTGGATTTGGATATGGTGTAATTGCTATGTTAAAAGATACTCTAATAAATGATTATCAAATAAATATAGTGGATAGTATTCCAGCATATAAATTACAAGATTATAAGGAATGGGAAAATATAGATTTTATTATAACAACATCAAAGATAGTTGTAACTTTGCCTAAAGTAGTTATTGAGATTAATCCATTTTTGCAGGAAAACGATTATTTAAAACTCGAAGAAAAAGGAATAAAAAGAAAGAATGTCTTGACTAACTATATATCAATCAAAAAAAGGCTGGATTTCTTAGAAGAAGATGCTCAAAAAAGAGTATTGAGTATCATATGGCAGGAGCTTGGATATAGTGATGAGAGAATATTATCTAGACAGCTTAAATTAAGTGATTTAATAGGTGCTGATACTATTAGTATAATTGATAGAGAAGTTAAGTGGGAAGATGCTGTTAAAATTAGTTCAAATATACTTGCTAATTGTGATTTTGTATCAACACAATATGCTGAGAATATTATAGATATTTTAAATAATGTAGGTTTCTATGCTGTAAAAGATGAAGAGTTTGCTTTATTGCATGGAAATGACAGTTCATTAGTTAAAGTAAGTTCAATAAGCTTACTAATATGTAAAGAGCCAATTAGTTTTGGTGATAAAAAGGTTAAAGTTATATTTTGTTTAGCAAGTAGAGATAAGAAAGAGCAAATTCCAGCAATAATTAATTTAACTAAAATGGTTTATAAGACTAATTTTATTAGTATGTTAGAAAGTGCAAGGACAAAAGAAGAAGCAGAAGGTTTAATTCATAAATATGAGGAGGAGGTCACTGTATGAGTAAATTAGTCAATGTAAAATGCTCATTCAAAATGAAAGCAGATTCAAAAGAAGAAGCTATTACATCATTAGTGGATGTAGTATCAAAAGAGGGGTATTTAAGAGATAAAAATCAATTTTTAGAAGATGTTTTAAAGAGAGAGGAGACATTATCAACATATATTGGGCATGGTATAGGTCTACCTCATAGTCAAAGTATAGGGGTCAAAGATTCTTGTATTACAATTGGAAAGCTTGATGTTCCTATTGAATGGACAGAAGAAGGTGAAAAAGTAGACTTGATATTTTTAATATCAGTAACAAAAGATAATGAAAATAATCTTCATTTAAAGATTTTATCAAAACTAGCACGTTTATTGATGCATGAGAGTTTTAGAAATCAAATTAGAGGGGCAGATGAACAAACAGTTTATAATCTTATAAAAGGAAAGATAGGGGAGGAAGATTAAAATGAGGATTTTAAAGTTTTTACAAAAACATCTTATGACAGCAACATCATATATGATTCCATTTGTAGTTGCTGGGGGAATATTATTTGCTTTATCAGTAACATTAAGTGGACAAGCTGCTGTTCCTGAAACTGGATGGTTAGCTAAACTAAATCAAATTGGTGCTGCAGGTCTAGCTTTATTCATTCCAATATTAGGCGGATATATAGCATTTAGTATGGCAGATAAGCCAGGGCTAGCACCAGGTATGATAGGTGCATATTTAGCAAAAGAAGTAAATGCTGGTTTTATAGGTGGTATTATAGCAGGGTTCATAGCAGGATTTGTTGTATTACAACTGAAGAAAATAAAATTAGCTCCTACAATGAGAACTCTAGGTTCCATATTTATTTATCCTTTGCTTGGTACATTGATTACAGGTGGTATAATTGTATTTTTAATTGGAGAACCTATAGCTTCTTTTATGGCATGGATGACGAACTGGTTAAATGGAATGTCTGGTGTTTCAAAGATTCCTTTAGGGGGTATTTTGGGAGGAATGATAGCTTCTGATATGGGTGGTCCTATAAATAAAGTTGCTGCGACTTTTGCTCAAACACAAGTTGATACACTTCCATACTTAATGGGAGGGGTTGGAGTTGCGATTTGTATACCTCCAATTGGATTAGGGTTAGCAACATTATTATTCCCAAAAAAATTTAGTAAAGAAGAAAGAGATTCAGGAAAAGCATCACTTCTAATGGGATGTGTTGGAATCACGGAAGGAGCTATTCCATTTGCAACAGCGGACCCTGTTAGAGTAATTCCTTGTATTATGGCTGGTTCAATTATTGGAAATATTATGGCTTTTTTACTGGGATGTTTGAATCATGCTCCTTGGGGAGGATTGATAGTACTTCCAGTTGTTGATAACAGGTTGGGTTATATAGCATCTGTACTAACTGGAGCAGTTGTTGTCGCAATATTGATGAAATTAGTAAAGAAAGATGTAAAAGAAGATGAAGAAATTGAAGAAGATATAGATGATTCTATTGAACTAATATTTGAAGAATTATAGATATATAAAATAATAAATTAATTTATATAAAATTGTAAGAAAATTATATAGAACTATAAATTTAAAGGAGATAAAGATATGAAAATTGTAGCAGTAACATCTTGTCCTAGTGGAGTGGCCCATACTTATATGTCAGCTGAATCACTTGAATTATCAGCAAAAAAATTTGGTATAGAAATAAAGGTTGAAACTCAAGGAAGCTCTGGAATAGATAATGAGTTGTCAATTAAAGAAATTGAAGAAGCAACTTGTGTAATATTAACTAATGATGTTGAGATTAGAAATATGGAGCGTTTTAAAGGCAAGAAAGTAGTAAGAATGAGTGTGTCTGATATTATTAAAAAATCTGATGCATTAATTAAGAAAATAAAAGATACTTTTCAATAAAGTTTGATTTATTTTACATATAACATAAAGATGTTTTTATTGAAGATTTTATTAAAAGCATCTTTGAAAACATCTTAAAAAATAGAATAAAAGGAGATATAGTAATGAAAAAATTACCAATAAAAACTGTCGTACAACGATTACTAGACTTACAAAAAGAGGGGAAAAGTGCAACACTTTTAGGGATTGGTCCTATGTCACCTAATTTGTTACAAGCGAGTTTTGAATTAGCAAAGGATGATGATTTTCCTTTAATGTTTATTGCAAGTAGAAATCAAGTAGATGCAGATGAGCTAGGAGGAGGTTATGTAAATGGTTGGAATCAAGAAACATTTACAAGAGATATTAAGAAAATAGCTGATGAAGTGGGATTTGATGGTTTATATTACTTATGCAGAGACCATGGAGGACCATGGCAAAGAGATAAAGAGAGAAATGACCATTTACCTGTTGACAAAGCTATGGAATTAGGAAAAAAATCTTATTTAGCTGATATTGAGGCAGGTTTTGATTTATTAATGATTGACCCTACAAAAGACCCATTTGAAATGGGAAAAGTGATTCCATTGGATATAGTGTTAGAACGAACTGTAGAATTAATTGAATATTGCGAAAAAGAAAGAAAAAGACTTAATTTGCCAGAGATAGGATATGAAGTTGGGACAGAGGAAACAAATGGAGGCTTAACTTCAACTGAGACATATGAAACATTTATAACTAGATTAAAAGTTGAACTTGAAAAGAGAGATTTGCCAATGCCGACATTTATAGTTGGTCAGACAGGTACTCTAACTAGAAAAACAGAACAGGTAGGCACTTTTAACTTTAAGAATGCTTATGATTTAGCTCAAATGGCTAAAAAGTATGGAGTTGGGTTAAAGGAACATAATGGAGATTATTTGGATGATGTGACTTTATTAGAACATATACCATCTCAAATTATTGCGACAAATGTTGCTCCTCAATATGGTACTGAAGAGACTAGAGCATACTTAAAGCTAGCAGAAGTTGAAAGAAAACTAAAGGAAGAAGGATTAATTGAAAAGACTTCAAATATTAGACATGTTCTTCTTGTAGATGCTATTGAATGTGGACGTTGGAGAAAATGGGTGATAGGAGAACAGAAAAATCTAACTACTGAAGAAATCTTTAAGGATGAAGTTTTATCTAATGAAATATTAGATATTGCAGGTCACTATACATTCAATAATGATGATGTTAAAAGAGAGATAGAAATGCTTTATAGTAATTTAAGAAAAAATAACATCAATGGTCAAAGATTTGTTGTAGACCATATTAAGCGTCCTTTACGTGATTATGCAGAATGTTATAATCTAAAAGGTGTAACTACTAGAATTTTAAATAAATAATAGGACTTATAGTGGTAGGTATTGTTATACTAGGTATTTATAGTTATAATTATATTTACCACTATTAAATTTTGGAGGACTAATATTTTGATTAATTTAATTTTTGATGTAGATGATACTTTATACAATCAGTTAACACCTTTTTATATCGCATATGATAAAGTATTTTCTTCAATAAAGAATATTTCTGTTAAAGATTTATATATCAGTAGCAGAAAGTATAGTGATGAGGTATTTCATTTGACTGAGAGTGGAGAGATGCCAATTGAAAAAATGCATGTGTATAGAATAATGAAAGCTTTTGAAGAGTTAGGAAACCCCATTACAGAAAAAGATGCTCAAAATTTTCAAGATGAGTATATATATCAACAATCACAAATAACTCTAATACCAGAGATGGAGCAAGTTTTGAATTTTGCTAAAGAAAAAAATATTAATATTGGAATTATAACTAATGGACCATCTTCTCATCAAAGAATGAAATTAAAGCAATTAAATATTGAAAAGTGGGTTGATGAAGAGAATATTTTTATTTCTAGTGAAGTTGGCTTTTCTAAGCCAGACATTAATATTTTTAGATTAGCTGAGAAATTTATGGGTTTAGATAGGGCAAATACATATTATATAGGTGACTCTTATAAAAATGATGTAGTAGGTGCTAAAAAAGCTGGATGGAAGAGTATCTGGATGAATCATAGGGGGAATAGTTTAGAAGATTTGATTTATGAGCCTGATTTTGTAATTTTAGATTATCAAGAAATGAAATTGTTATATAAAAGATTATTTAAGGATGATTAACTATTGGCAAGATATGAATTTATTGATAAAATACAGAATTAAAAACGGCACTTTATATTTTTAAATTAACAACTATAAAATTATACACTAATGAAAAGGAAGATGATTTATAATAATTAACTTCCTTTTTTAGTATAGACTCTGATACAAGTATGTATAGAAATGAGTATCTTACTGAATTATAAATCTTATAATTTAAAAAATACTATGCAAGTTTACTTTAAAATTATATAAAATATATTTATTTATCAAAAAATAATAAATAAATGAAAAGTAATTTTATTAGGTATCAAAAAAAGCGAATAAAGTTCGATATGGGGAGAATAAAAAAAATACAAGTAATATTTTTTTTAAAAAATTTCAAAAAAGAGTTGATAATATATGTATATTAATATAAAATTTAAGGTGTATAATTCGTATAATGATACGAATGATTTAAAATGTAAAATAACTTATAAACGGAGAGGGGAAGTCTAATGAAAGTAGCAGTAGTTATGGGTTCAAAATCAGATTATCCAAAATTAGAAGAAGGGATAAAACTGCTTGAAAAATATGGAATAGAAGTTGTAGCAAGAGCATTATCTGCTCATAGAACACCAGAACAACTTTCAACATTCCTAAAAGAAATAGAAGATGATACAGATGTAATAATAGCAGCAGCAGGAAAAGCAGCACATCTACCAGGTGTAATAGCTTCACAAACTCTAATTCCAGTAATAGGATTGCCTATTAAATCATCAACTATGGATGGATTAGACTCACTTTTATCAATAGTTCAAATGCCAAAAGGAATACCAGTTGCAACAGTTACAATAGATTTAGGTTTAAATGCAGCTTTATTGGCATTACAAATAATGACTCTAAAATACCCAAAATTAAAAGAAGATTTGAAATCATATAGAGAAGAAATGGCACAAAAGGTGCTAGAAGACGACAAGAACTTAAGGGGGTAACAGAAATGTTATTATATGAAGGAAAAGCAAAACAAGTATATTCTACAGATAATGAAAACGAATATGTTGTTTATTATAAAGATGATGCAACAGCATTTAATGGAGAAAAAAAAGCAGAAATATCTTCAAAAGGTATACTAAATAATAAAATATCAACAATAATCTTTGAAATGTTAAAAGAAAATAATATAAATACACACTTTATAAAAAGTTTATCAGACAGAGAAATGCTAGTTAAGAAAGTAGAAATTTTACCATTAGAAGTGATAGTAAGAAATATTGCTGCTGGTTCTATCTGCAAAAGAGTTGGTCTTGAAGAAGGTGTAGTTTTCGATGAGCCAATCTTTGAAATAAGCTATAAAAACGATGATTATGGTGACCCAATGCTAAATGACGATTATGCAGTGGCAATGAAATTAGCAACTAGAGAAGAATTGAAATTCTTAAGAGAAGAAACTCTAAAAATAAATGAATTGCTAAAAACATTCTTCTTAAAATTAAACCTAAAGTTAGTTGACTTTAAAATAGAATTTGGTAAAGATTCAGAAGGAAACATAATATTGGCAGATGAAGTATCACCAGACACTTGTAGACTTTGGGATGTAAACACAAATGAAAAATTAGACAAAGACAGATTTAGAAGAGACCTTGGAGATCTTGTAGAAGGTTATATGGAAGTACTTTCGAGAATGAATAATAAATAGGAGGCAAATGTATGTGTGGAGTTTTAGGGATTTACTCTAATAAAGATGTAACTAAAGAACTATATTATTCTTTATATTCTATGCAACACAGAGGGCAGGAAAGCTGTGGTTTAGCTCTTTTAGATGATGGAGAAATTAAGTACAAAAAAGATATGGGATTAGTTGGAGATGTTTTTAAGGAAAGTGAATTATCTAAGTTAAAAGGAAATATAGGTATTGGACATGTTAGATATTCAACAGCTGGAGGAAGTCATGTTTCTAACTGTCAGCCTTTAGTTGGAAGTTGCAGAAAAAGACAATTAGCTATAGCTCATAATGGAAATCTAGTAAATGCAAATTATTTAAAAGATATGCTAGAAGAAGATGGATATATGTTCCAAACTAATTCAGATACAGAAGTAATTTTATATATACTTGCAAGATATTACAAAGGTGATATAGTAGAAAGTTTAAAAGTAACAATGGACTATATCAAAGGTGCATATGCCCTTGTAATAATGAGTCAAGATGAATTGGTTGCAGTTAGAGATCCACATGGATTCAGACCTCTTGTACTTGGTAAAAAGGGTGATGAATATATATTTGCATCAGAAAATTGTGCAATAGACATACTTGGCGGAGAAGTTATAAGAGATGTAGAGCCAGGAGAAATAATAGTAGTTAAAGATGGTGAATTAAAATCATATTTTTATTCAGAAAATTATAAACCAGTTAAGAAAAGTTGTATATTTGAACACATATACTTTGCAAGAAATGATGCAACTATAGATAATGTAAATGCATATGAGTTCAGAATTAAATGTGGGGAAAGATTAGCTCAAGATGAAAATGTAAAAGCAGATGTAGTAGTTCCAGTTCCTGATTCAGGTTGGCCAGGAGCTATTGGTTATGCAAATGCTAGTGGATTAAAAATAAGTGAAGGTCTAGTTAAAAATAGATATGTAGGAAGAACATTTATAAAACCTACACAAGAGGAAAGAGAAATAGCTGTAAAAATAAAATTAAATCCTCTTTCAACAGTAATAAAAGGAAAATCTATAATTTTAGTAGATGATTCAATAGTAAGAGGAACTACATCTAAACAGTTAGTAAAATCTTTAAGAGAAGCAGGAGCAAAAGAAATTCATCTTAGAATAACATCTCCTCCAGTAGCTTACTCTTGTTATTATGGAATAGATACTCCAAATCGCTCTAAGTTAATTGCATCAAGTAACAACGTAGAAGAAATGAGAGAATATATTGGATGTGATAGTTTAAAATTCCTAGATATAGAAGGAATGTTAGATGCAGCAGAACATAAGTCTACTTTCTGTAAAGCTTGTTTTGATGGAGAATACCCAGTTAAAAAAATTGATAAGGAGGAACTACTTTCATGTTAACATATAAAGAATCAGGTGTAGATATAGATGAAGGAAATAGAGCAGTAGACCTTATAAAAGGGAAAATTAAAGGAACTTATGATGGAAATGTAGTTGGAGATTTAGGAAACTTTAGTGGATTATACAGTTTAAAAGATTTTGTAGGAATGAAAGAACCAGTTTTGCTTGCATCTACAGATGGTGTTGGGACTAAGTTAAAAATAGCTCAAATGATGGACAAGCATGATACTGTTGGAATAGATTTAGTTGCAATGTGCGTAAATGATTTAATATGTCAAGGTGCTAAGCCATTATTTTTCCTTGATTATATAGCTCTTGGAAAATTAGTTCCTGAGCATATAGAAAAAGTAGTTGGCGGAATAGCAGATGGCTGTAAGATGTCTGGTTGTGCACTAATTGGTGGAGAAACTGCTGAAATGCCTGGAATGTATGGAGATGATGATTATGATTTAGCAGGATTCTCTGTAGGTATAGCAGACAAAGAAAAGATTGTTTCTGGAAATGATGTTAAATCAGGAGATGTATTAGTTGGAATATCTTCAAGTGGAGTACACAGTAATGGATTTTCTTTTATAAGAAAGATATTTTTAGAAACGTATGATTATAAGATGGAACAATATGTAGAAGAACTAGGAATGACAGTTGGGGAAGCACTTTTAACACCAACTAAAATATATGTTAAGTTAGCTTTAGATGTATTAGCTAAACATGATATAAAAGCTATAGCTCACATAACTGGTGGAGGGCTTATAGAAAATATAACAAGAGTTATACCTAAAGGATTAGGATTAGACATCAATAAAAAATCTTGGGAGAAGCCTCCTATATTTAAAATGATAGAAGGTTTTAATGCTGTAGATGAGAGAGAACTTCATAAGAGTTTTAACATGGGTATTGGACTAGTTTTAATAGTAGATAAAGAAAATGCCAATGATGTTGTAAACTTTATAAATAATAGAGAAAATGACAATGCTGCTTATGTAGATAAAAAGTATAGCGAATTATTAGAAGATAAAGCATATATAATTGGTGAAGTAGTAGATAGTCATGAAGGTGTAGAATTATGCTAAATATAGGAGTTTTGATATCTGGCGGAGGAACAAATTTACAAGCAGTTATAGATGGTACTGAGTCTGGAAAAATAAAAGGTCAGGTTAAAGTAGTTATCTCAAGTAAGCAAGATGCTTATGGTTTAGAGAGAGCTAAAAATCATAACATAAAGGCAATTTGTGAAACTAATGAAGACAAGATAATAGAAATTCTTAAAGAAAATAAAATAGATTTAGTAGTTTTGGCTGGTTATTTAAAAATAATCAGCCCAAAGCTGGTTAATGAGTTTAGAAACAAAATGATAAACATACATCCATCATTAATTCCTTCATTTTGTGGGGCTGGATTCTATGGAGAAAGAGTCCATCAGGGAGTAATAGATTATGGGGCTAAAGTAACTGGTGCTACAGTTCATTTTGTGGATGAAGGTGCTGATACTGGACCAATAATAATGCAAGATGTAGTTAAGGTAAATCAAGATGATGATGCAAAAACACTTGCAAAAAGAGTGTTAGAAGTTGAACATAGGATTTTGGAAGAGAGTTTAAGTCTTTTTTGTGAAAATAAATTAAAACTTCAAGGTAGGAGAGTGTTTATAAATGAGTAAGAGAGCTTTAATAAGTGTAACTGACAAAACAGGTGTAGTTGAATTTGCTAAAGAATTAAATAAGTTAGACTATGAAATTATATCTACAGGAAATACTTTTAAGACATTAAAAGAAAATGGAGTTAATGTAATGCAAGTTGAAGATGTTACAAACTTCCCAGAAATATTGGATGGAAGAGTAAAAACATTAAATCCATATATACATGGTGGAATACTTTATAAAAGAGACAAAGAATCTCATGTAGAAACTGTGAATGAACATAAAATACATTCAATAGATTTAGTAGCTGTAAATCTATACGATTTTGAAGGAACTTTAAAAGCTGGAAAAAGCCACGATGAAATGATAGAAAATATAGATATCGGTGGACCATCTATGATACGTTCTGCTGCTAAAAACTATAAAGATGTAATAGTAGTAGTAGATATAAAAGATTATGATTCTATAATAGAAAAATTAAAAACAGACACAATGACATTAGAAGATAGAAAAAAATTATCATATAAAGCTTTCTCAACTACAGGAAGATATGATGCTTTAATATCTAGCTATTTTGCTGGAGAAGTAGGAGATACATATCCTGACATATTAAATTTAACTTTCCAAAAAGAACAAACTTTAAGATATGGAGAAAATCCACATCAAAATGGTTTCTTATATTCACAATCAAATGCAAAAAATCCAATCTTAAATTATGAACAACTAGGTGGTAAAGAACTTTCTTTCAACAACTTAAATGATTTACATGGTTGCTTAGAAGTTATGAGAGAATTTAAAGACAGTGAAGAAGTAGTTTCAGTAGCTATAAAACATGCTAATTCATGTGGTGTAGGATTAGGAAAAGATGCTTTTGAAGCATATACAAAATGTTATGAAGCAGATAAAGTATCAATCTTTGGTGGAATAGTAGGAATAACTTCTACTGTAGACAAAGCTACAGCAGAGAAATTAAATGAAATATTCTTAGAAATAGTAGTAGCATACGATTTTGAACCAGAAGCATTAGAGATACTTAAACAAAAGAAAAATCTAAGAATCTTAAAATTAGCTAAGATAGAAAATAGTTTACAACCATATGAAATGAAATACTTAGATGGAAAATTATTGATACAAGATAGAAACAATACATTAGCAGAAAAAAGTGAAAATGTAACAAAAGCAAAACCAACAGATGAGCAACTTAAAGACATGGAATTTGGTATGAGAGTGGTAAAAAATATGAAGTCAAATGCAATTGCAATAGTAAAAAATGGTCAAACTCTAGCTCTAGGTTGTGGACAAACATCAAGAATTTGGGCATTAAAAAATGCTCTTGAAAATAATAAAGATAAAGATTTTACAGGAGCTGTTTTAGCATCAGATGCATTTTTCCCATTTGATGATTGTGTAACATTAGCTCATGAATATGGAATATCAGCAGTAGTTCAGCCAGGTGGTTCTATAAAAGATAAAGATTCAATAGAAGCTTGTGATAAGTATGATATGGTTATGGTATTTACAGGAATAAGACACTTCAAACACTAAGGAGGATATTATGAAGATATTGGTTGTAGGCGGTGGCGGAAGAGAACATGCTATATGCTGGAAATTAAGCAATGAAAAAAATGTAGAAAAAGTTTATTGTGCGCCAGGTAATGCAGGAATCGCAAATGTAGCAGAATGTGTAAATATAGGTGATACTGATGTAGAAGGGCTTTTAAAATTTGCCAAGGATAACAAAATAGGTCTAACAATAGTAGGTCCAGAAGTACCACTAGTTATGGGAATAGTAGATGAATTTGAAAAAGAAGGTTTAAGAGTATTTGGACCTAATAAAAAATGTGCTCAACTTGAAGGAAGTAAAGCTTTTTCAAAAGATTTTATGATAAAGCATAACATACCTACTGCAAAATATAAAGAATATACAAACTTAGAAGAAGCTATATCAGAAATAGATAGCTTTGGGTATCCAGTAGTAATAAAAGCGGACGGATTAGCTGCTGGAAAAGGTGTTGTAATACCTGAAAATAGAGAAGATGCTATAGCAACTTTAAAAGAAATGATGTCAGATAAGAAATTTGGAACTGCTGGAGATAAAATAGTAATTGAAGAATTTTTAAAAGGTATAGAAACTTCTATCTTGGCATTTGTAGACAATAATACAATAGTTCCTATGGCAAGTGCAAAAGACCATAAAAAGGTAAACAATTATGAACAAGGACCGAATACAGGTGGAATGGGAACTTTTTCACCTAGTGAAATCTATACAGAAGAATTAGCAAATAAAGTAAAAGAAACAGTACTAGAAAAAACATTAGAAGGATTCAAAAAAGATGGACTTAACTTTAAAGGTATTTTATTTGTTGGTCTTATGATAACTGATGATGGAGAGAAAGTACTTGAATATAATGTAAGATTTGGAGACCCTGAAACACAATCTGTTTTATTTAGATTAGAAACAGATTTACATGAAATAATGGAAGCTATACTTGACAATAAGTTAAAAGACATAGAAATAAATTATAGTGATGATGAAGCTGTATGTGTTATGCTTACATCAGGAGGGTATCCAGACAGTTATGAAAAAGGAAAAGTTATAACTGGTCTTGAAAATTTAGATGATGATATAGTAGTATTCCACAGTGGTACTAAGATTCTTGACGGCAATTTAGTTACTAATGGGGGAAGAGTAATTGGTATAACTACAAAATCAGATACAGTTAAAGATGCAGCAGAAAAAGTTTATGAAAATATAAAAAAAATAAATTTTGAAGGAATGCATTATAGAACAGACATAGGTAGATAATTTTTCTAAAATGGAGGATAAGGTATGTTGAATACTGGAAATAAAGACTCAATGGTTAGAAGAGTACTAGTTGAAAAAAGAGAAGGTTTTGACCTTGAGGCTAAAGCTTTAAAAAAGGATTTAGTGGAAAGTTTGCACATAAGTAGTATAGAAGATTTAAGAATATTAAATAGATATGATGTAGAAGGAATATCAGAAGATGTTTATGAAAATGCAGCAAAGACAATCTTTTCTGAGCCAAATCTAGATGTAGTATACTATGAGGAAATACCAGAATTAAATGGAGAAAAAGTATTTGCAATAGAGTTCCTACCTGGTCAATATGACCAAAGGGGTGACTGGGCAGCTCAATGTGTCCAAATAGTAAATCAAGGTATAAGACCTGCTATTAATACAGCAAAGGTTTATATATTATCAGGTAAAATAACTGATGAAGAATTTAGCAAAATAAAGGATTACTGCATAAATCCAGTGGATAGTAGAGAAGCATCTTTAGAAAAACCAGAAACATTAAAAATGGAAACTGAGATACCAACAGCAGTTGAAATATTAGATGGATTTATAGATTTAAATGAAGACGGATTAAAATCATTTGTAAGTGACAAAGGATTAGCAATGACTTTAGGAGACTTACAACATGTTCAAAAATATTTCAAAGATACAGAAAAGAGAAACCCAACTATAACAGAAATAAAAGTTCTAGATACTTATTGGTCTGATCATTGTAGACATACTACTTTTATGACTGAAATAGAAAATGTGAAAATAGAAGATGGTAAATTTAATGATATAGTAAAAGAAGCATATCAAATGTATCTTAACTCAAGAGACAATGTATATGTAAATAGACATAAAGATATATGCTTAATGGATATAGCTACAGTTGCAGTAAAAGAATTAAAGAAAAATGGTAAGTTAAATGACCTAGATGAAAGTGAAGAAATAAATGCATGTAGTATAAATGTGGATGTTGAAGTTGATGGAAAGATGGAAAAATATTTAGTAATGTTTAAAAATGAAACTCATAACCATCCAACTGAAATAGAGCCGTTTGGTGGAGCAGCTACTTGTTTAGGTGGAGCTATAAGAGACCCATTATCAGGAAGAAGTTATGTTTACCAAGCAATGCGTGTTACAGGAAGTGCTGACCCAAGAACCACTTTAGAGGACACTTTACCTGGAAAGCTTATGCAAAGAAAAATAACTACAGAAGCAGCTCATGGATATAGCTCATATGGGAACCAAATAGGTCTTACAACTGGACAAGTTGCAGAAGTATATGACGAAAACTTTGTTGCAAAAAGAATGGAAATAGGTGCAGTTATAGCAGCAGCACCAAAAGAAAATGTAGTAAGAGAAAGACCAGAAGTAGGAGATGTAATAGTTCTTCTTGGAGGAAAAACAGGAAGAGATGGTTGTGGAGGAGCAACTGGTTCATCTAAAGAACATAGTGAAGAATCAATATTAACTTGTAGTGCAGAAGTTCAAAAAGGAGATGCTCCTAACGAAAGAAAAATACAAAGATTCTTTAGAAATAAAGAAGTTGCTCAAATGATAAAAAGATGTAATGACTTTGGAGCAGGTGGAGTTTGTGTTGCTATAGGTGAGATTGCTGATAGTTTGGACATAAACTTAGATTTAGTGCCTAAAAAATACGATGGGCTTGATGGAACTGAACTTTCAATTTCAGAATCACAAGAGCGTATGGCAGTAGCTATAAAAAAAGAAAATAAAGATAAATTTATACAATTAGCAGTAGAAGAAAACTTAGAAGCTACACATGTAGCTACAGTAACTGATACAGGATATTTAAGAATGTTCTGGAATGGAAAAGCAATTGTAGATATAAATAGAGAGTTTTTAGATACAAATGGAGTGAAACAAACTACTGATGTCCATGTTACTAAAGTAGATGAAGAAAACACATTCTTTAGCTCTAATGAAATAGTAAAAGATGTTAAGTGTGCAAGTATGAAAGATAAATTTACAAAAGTATTATCTGACCTTAATGTTTGTTCTCAAAAAGGATTAGTAGAGATGTTTGATAATACAATTGGTGGAAATACAGTACTTATGCCATTTGGTGGAAAGTATCAAGCCACTCCAACTCAAGGTATGGTTGCTAAGATACCAGTTCTTGGTGGAGAAACTAATACTTCTACAATAATGACTTATGGATATAATCCAAAAGTAGGGAAATGGAGTCCATTCCATGGAGCTTTATATGCAGTAGTAGAATCTGTATGTAAATTAGTTGCTATTGG
The DNA here is from genome assembly GCA_020641055.1 of Clostridioides sp. ES-S-0010-02. Taxonomy (NCBI): domain Bacteria; kingdom Bacillati; phylum Bacillota; class Clostridia; order Peptostreptococcales; family Peptostreptococcaceae; genus Clostridioides; species Clostridioides sp. ES-S-0010-02. Next base: position 4,066,653 of record CP067345.1, on the reverse strand, counting down.
AGGAAATTACAGTACAACAAGACTTACATTCCAAGAGTACTTTGAAAAACTTGGTAACAATCCAGAAAAATGGGGCAAACCATTCTCAGCACTTTTAGGAGCATTTTATGCACAAAGTAAGTTTGAAATACCTGCTATAGGTGGAAAAGACAGTATGTCTGGTACATTTAAAGATATTGAAGTTCCACCAACATTAGTTTCATTTGCTGTTGATACAGTAGATGCTAGAAAAGTAGTATCTCCAGAATTTAAAAAAGCAGATTCAAAAGTAGTAATGTTATGTGTAAATAAAGCAGAAAATAATGTTATAGACTTTGAAGAACTAAAGAAAAACTTAGATAAAGTAAGAGAACTTATACATGAAAATAAAGTTTTATCAACATATGCATTGGGATTTGCAGGTGTAGGTGAAGCAATAAGTAAAATGGCTTTTGGTAACAAAATAGGATTTAAGTTTAATGAAGAAGCTGAAAAAGTATATACAGATGATAAATTATTTGAAGCTAGTTATGGAAATATAGTACTTGAATTAGCAAATGATGATTTAAGCATGTTAGATGGATATAATTACATAGTGCTTGGAAGTACAGTTAAAGATGCTAGTATATTCATTAAAGGTGAAGAACTTTCATTAGATGAATTATATAAAGCGCATTGTAGTACTTTAGAGCCTATATTCCCAACTAAAACAGAAGAAGTAAAATCAAAAATAGAGACTATAAGCTATATATCACAAGGAGAGGCTAAAAAATCATCATTAAGTATAGCTACTCCAAGAGTATTTATACCAGCATTCCCTGGAACAAACTGTGAATATGACTCTGCAAGAGCATTTGAAAGAGCAGGGGCTAATGCAAATATAAGAGTATTTAAGAATTTAACTTATAAAGACATAGAAGATTCTATAGATACAATAGTGAATGAAATAAAATCTTCTCAAATAATAATGTTACCAGGAGGATTTAGTGCTGGTGATGAGCCAGATGGTTCTGGTAAATTTATAGCTACTGTATTTAGAAACCCTAGAGTTCAAGAAGCTATAAATGAGTTTTTAACTCAAAAAGATGGTTTGATGTTAGGTATCTGTAATGGATTCCAAGTATTAATTAAGTTAGGTTTAGTTCCATATGGAGAAATAAGAGTTCCAAGTGAAAGTGCACCAACACTTACTTACAATAATATTGGACGTCATCAAGCTAAGATTGCTAGAACTAGAATTTCATCTAATAAATCTCCTTGGTTAGCTCAAACTAATGTTGGAGATATTCACAATATAGCTATTTCTCATGGAGAAGGTAAATTTGTTGCTAGTGAAGATGTTATGAGAGAATTAATTGCTAATGGACAAGTAGCAACTCAATATGTTGATTTTAATAATGAAGCTACTTATGATATTGAATTTAATCCAAATGGTTCATTCTATGCTGTTGAAGGTATAACTAGTGCTGATGGTAGAGTGTTTGGTAAAATGGGACATTCTGAGAGAATTGGTGAGGAAGTATTTAAGAATATCATAGGTGAAAAAGACCAAAAGATATTTGAATCTGGAGTTAAGTATTTTAGATAGGATTCTGGTAATTAATTGGTAATTACAATATATTTTATATATTTAGATTTAAAGGGATGTAATAATGTGATGATAATCATTTAATATTACATCTCTTTTTTATTTATATAAAAATAATATATTCTACTCAAGTCAAAATATAAGCTATGTTATAATTAATTATTAAGCAGAATTGAATATTTATTGGAGGGTAAAAACAATCAATGAAAATATTAATAACAAGGTATAGTAGTCAATTAAAAAAATAATTAGTAAATAATTTGAGTATAAATATTTTTTTTATTTATCCGATAATCATAATATGGCAAAATCAAATTTAAAGATTTAATAAATTTGAAAGGGATTATTTTAGTAAAATGGTTTATGATAAGACTATATTATATGACAAAATGTATATCAAAGTAAATATTTGCAATATATAATAAATTAATAATATATCATTCTATGTCGATTCTTATGTTGATAGGTATATACTTATAATATCTATAACAAAAGATTCTTTATAGAAAACTATAAGAAGGAGGATTTTACATATTATAGGAACTCAGGTACTTAGAGTTCTATGAGGGTTAACTTTAAAGTTTATAAAATTTTGAAAGGGGAGTCTTATATTGAATGAAATAGGTTCACTAATTAATATATTAGCATTGACGCAATTATCTGGCAGTAATTCTACAAATCAGTGTAATTGTGGATATAATAATTCATCTGGATTTGATATGATTATGATGACCTTATTAAAAGCATTATCACAAAACAATCAACAAACTTCTAATGGATATAATTTATCGTCTAATTCTGAACAACTATTTAATGAACTTGATAGTGTAGCAAATAATACAGTTGGTAAATTTATAGAAGTTGATACAAAAGATAAAAATGTAAAGTCAAGAATTGAAAATGCTGTAGAGCAAGCATCAAAACAATATAATGTAGATGCGAATCTTATAAAAGCAATAATTAAAGTTGAATCGGATTTTAATCCAAATACTGTATCTTCTGCTGGGGCTAAAGGCCTTATGCAACTTATGCCAGAAAATTGCAGAGATTTGGGTGTCGCAGACCCTTTTAATATAGAGCAGAATATAGATGCTGGAACTAGACACATTAAGGAATACATTGATATGTTTGGAGGGAGCATAGAAATGGGATTGATGGCATATAATGGTGGTCCTGGAAGGATGAAAAGTAGAGGGGTAGAATCAATTTCTGACTTGTATAAAATGCCAAAAGAAACACAAAATTATATTCCTAAGGTTATGAAATATTATAGAGGGTAGGCTTTATTATGGGTATAAATATAGATAAGCTAAACATAAGTCCAAGTAGAAATATAGAGGTGAAAAAAACAAAGGAAAATAATAAATTTTCTGACAGCTTAAACTCTGTAAAACAATCTTCTTCAATGGAAGATATAAAACGAAATCTGGAAAGTGTAAAAAAGGCAGGAGAGAGGCTTGTACTTACTCAAAACTATGGCGATATTAGTATATATAAAAATGCAGTAAAAGAATACCTAAAATCTGTTGTAGATAACATGTATTCACTTGATAAAAATAGTAGCTTTTGGGAGCATCAGTATTATAAGAATGTAAAGATTGTTGACAATAAACTTGAGGATATGACTAGTAAGTTACTTAGTGAAGAAAAAGAAAACATAGATATTGTTTCTACTGTTGATATGATACAAGGCTTGTTGATAGATATGTATAGATAAGGTTATACAAGGAGAAAAGTTTTATGAATAGCAAAAAAGAGGATATATATGAATTGAATTTTGGGCAACTAATAGAAGAAAAGACTGGTGTTATAGAAGAAAATCAAAATGTTTTTAATGCAAAAGTAAATGTAGCTGTTTCTATAGGAAACACAACAGAAACAATAAAAAATATATTAGATTTAAAAGAAGGCTCTATAATAAAACTAAATAAGAATGTGGATGAAAAATTAGATATATATGCAAATGATAGATTATTTGCTTATGGAGAAAGTATTATTACAAATGAGAAATTATCTGTAAGATTATCTAAAATAGAAGATTCAGATATAAATTAGCATTTTAAATAGTATCCCTTTAGGCTATTCCGTATGAGTTTAGCTAAGGGGATATTTTTATAAAAAATTTAAAATATGTTTGAATCATATAAATGTTTTTATTTTCTGAGCGATAACTAAATTATAAGTATGTAATTTTGGAGGTGAAACTATGGATATTAAAAATGTAAGTTCAAATATTGTAGTGAATAATTATTTAAAGAATACATCAGGTGTAAAAAAAGTGGAAGAAGTTCAAAAAACTAGTAAAACAGACAAGATAGAGCTATCTAAATTTGCAAAGGAAATGGCAAGTGTATCAAATATGAGTGATGAGACTATTAGAAATAAAAAAATCGATGAAATAAAAAATGCATTGGAAAGTGGAACTTACAAAATAAAACCAGAAGAAATTGCGAAAAAAATGATAGAGGATATGCGAGGATAAAGTCATGATTACAGACTTAAAAGTTATAATATATGAAGAAAAAAAGATACTTAGTAATATGATGGAATTATTAAAAGAACAATTTGATTATATAGTTGTAAAAGATATAGAAAATTTAAATGGATTAAATCCTAAATTAGAAGATATTAGTAGAGAACTTGCATCTATAGAGATAAAGAGAAGACAGCTTTTTAGTGGTGATATTTCAATGAGTGAAGTTGTTGAAAATAGTAATGATGAATATTTAAAAGAAATATATACAGACTTAAAGCACATTATTGCTTTAGCTAAAAATCAACAAGAATCAAATGATTCTCTAATAAAGAAAGAACTTATTTTTACGAAAAAAATGATTAATTTTATAAAACCAGCGGATAAACAAACTACAACTTATAATTCTTATGGAAATATTAGAAAATAGATATTGGGAGGAGAAATATGGCAGGATTATTTTCCATTTTAAATACAGCTAATTCAGGCATGAATGCACATCAAAAAGCAATACAGACAATTTCTCATAATATAAGTAATCTAGATACAGAAGGTTATTCTAGGCAGAGAACAGAATTTGCTACAAATAGCCCAATGTATATGCCTAGCTTAAACAATGCAATTGGAAGAGGTCAATTAGGAACTGGTGTACATGTAACAGATGTAACAAGAGCTAGAAATAGTTTTTATGATTACCAATTTAGAGCAGAGGCTCATAAATATGGTAATACAGTTTCAAAGTATGATTATTATAATACTATAGAAACTATAATAAATGAACCATCAGACTATGGTATATCTGCAGGGATAGATGATTTTTTCAAAGGATGGGAATCATTAGCAAAGGATATAAATAGTGATAGCAAAAAAAGTTTAGTAGTAGAAAATGCATCAAATTTAGCAACTCTAATAAGTGAGAGTTATAAGAAACTTGATAAGTTAAAAGGAGATATAGATGATAATATAGATTCTGAGATAAAACAGATAAATGACATGTTAAAGAGCCTTGAAGATTTGAATAAATCTATTGATGTTATATCTGGCTCTGGTTCGACGCCAAATGATTTACTTGACGAAAGAGATAGAATCTTAGATGATTTAAGTTTTAAGCTAGACCTTGAAAATGGCGATGTTAAAAATATGCTTGCAGATGGTAAATTAGAACTTAATGAACTAAAAAATCCAGATGGGACTTGGAAAACAGGTGTATCAGGAACTTTACAAGGGCTGTTTGAAATGCATGGTAAGATTGATACATATAAAAGCGATTTAAAAGACGTATCTGATGGATTAGCTAAACAGATAAATGATGTTTATAATACATCTGCTGGAATAACAGTAACAGATTTTTTTATAACTTCAAATGTAGATGGTGAAGATATCATAAAGGTAAATCCAGCTATAAAGAGTAATCCAAATGAATTAAAGCTTACTGCTGATGAGGCTTCGAAGATTGCTAAGCTAAAAGATGAAAAAATAGATATTGGAGCAGTTGGTGGAAAAGTAAGTACAATAAGTGACCACTATAAAGCTTTTGCAGAAGCAGTAGGTTTAGATTCTAAAAAGGTAAATCAAGATGAAGTGAATCAACGTAAAATTATAAATAATATTGATAGTTCACGAATGAGTGTTTCAGGTGTATCTTTAGATGAAGAAATGACAGAGCTTATAAAAGTACAACGTTCATATCAAGCCAGTGCAAAAGTTATGTCCACAGCTGTGCAACTATTGGATGTTGTAATAAATGGAATAATTTAACAGAAGGAGGAATTTATAATGAGAGTTAGTACAGGCATGATGTCTAGTAGTTATCTAAATTCATTGCAAGATAATCTACAAAGATTAGACAAGGTTAATAGACAAGTTAATACAACGAAAGAAATAAATAAATTATCTGATAATCCATATAAAGCAATAAAGATATTGAATTCAAAAAGTGAAATAAAAACTATGGAGACTTATATTGAAAACTGTAATGATACAGCAAATTGGTTAGAGACTACTGATACTTCATTAGATCAGCTTGGAAAGTTGTTGTCAGATATAAAGAAAAATTTAGTGGCAAGTGGTGATGGAGCATATTCAGAGGATGAGCTAAAGACTCTCAGCAACTCAACTAATGAAAAAATGAAAGAAATCGCAAATGCTTTAAATGCAACGCATGAAGGTAAGTATATATTTTCAGGTTCAAATACAGGTATACCACCTGTTGATTGTATAGAGAATGCTGATGGCTCAGTAAGCTTAAAGTTTAATTCTAGTTTAAATCTTAACAAATTAAAGGATTCTTTGAGTATGGATGTAGCTCAAGGAATAAGTGTAGATTATAATGTTAAGTTGAGTAGTCTTGGATTTGACCCAACAAAGACTGATTCATTTGAGGAGCTAAATAATATATCAAAGAAACTAGCAAATCCAACTGATGCGGCTATAAAAGAATTGACGACAACTTGCTTAGGAGATATGGATAAACTAATAGAAAATACAGTAAATGTTAGGTCTATATATGGGACAAAAGCAAATACAGTAGATGCTATGAAGGAAAAAAACGATGATAGTTTGATACAGTTAAAGGATGTTCTATCACAAAATGAAGAGATAGATTATGGAGAAAAACTTGTTCAATTAAAGGCTGCAGAATTAACTTATCAAGCTTCTCTACAAACAGGAGGAAAGTTATTTAATGTATCTATATTAGATTACATATAGTAAAATAACGCACATATTATGAAGGTTACATTGAAAAAAGGTATACTAGGATTTGAAAATCTAAGAGAATATGAACTTTTAGATATAGAAAATAATGATACTTTAAAAGAATTTAATTCTACTGAAGAGGATTGTATAGGATTTATTATTGTATCACCATTTGAGATAATTAAGGAATATGAAATTGTTCTGAATAAAGATATAATAGAAAATCTTGAAATAGAGTCTCCTAATGATATTATGATATTTAATATAATAACTCTTGGCCAAACTTTAGAAGAATCAACTGTAAACATGAAAGCTCCTATAGTAATAAATATAAAAAATAATTATGGAATGCAAATAATCTTACAAGAAGAAAAATACAGTATAAGACATCCATTATTGAGAGGTGATGATGGATGTTAGTTATTTCTAGAAAAAAGGGAGAGTCAATACTTATAGGAGAAAATATTGAAGTCAAGGTAGTAGGTGTTGATGGAAATAATGTTAAATTAGCTATGTCAGCTCCAAATAATATAGGAATATTAAGAAAAGAAATTTATGAAAAGATAAAAGAAGAAAATATAAAAGCAACAAATAAAAATATAGATATTTTGAGTAATTTAAAATAAAAGTGTATGGAGGAAACAATAGATGTATGGAGAAAATCCTTATAATTCTTATAAGCAAAATTCAGTATTTATGGCATCAAAAGAACAATTGTTATTAATGCTTGTAGATGGAGCAGTAAAATATACAAAGATAGCTAGATTATCTATTATAGATAAGAATATGCAAAGAGCACATAAAGAGCTTATAAGAGTACAAGATATATTTACAGAATTGATGGTCACATTGGATCAAAATGCAGGTCAATGGGCAAAAGATATGTATAGAGTTTATGATTTTGTGAGATATGAATTATCAAGAGCAAATATAAGAAAAGATGTACAAATAATAGATAATGTGTTACCTATAATAGAGCAAATTAAAGATACATGGCATGAAGCTGATAAAAAAAGTAAAGAAGAAAGAAATAGGGGATAAGCAATGAAATTAAATTTAGATGAATTAAATAAACTTTCTCAAGAGGAATTGTTGTTGGTACTTTTGGATGGAGCTGTAGAATCCACGAAGATATCAAAAATAGCAATCATAGATGGAGATATGCAAAAATCGCACAAAGAACTTATAAGAGTACAAGATATATTTACAGAATTAATGCTTACACTAGATCAAAATGCAGGTAAATGGGCAAAAGATATGTATAATGTCTATGATTTTATAAGATATGAATTATCAAAAGCAAATATAACAAATGATATAAAAATAATAGATGAAGTACTGCCAATAATACAACAAATTAGAACCGTGTGGTATGAAGCTAATAATAAATCAATAAATAACAGACAGGAGGAATGATTATGTCAAATATAAGTCCTATAAGAGTTACAGGTCTTTCAGGAAATTTTGATATGGAAGGGATAATAGAGGCTAGTATGACCAAAGACAAAGAAAAGGTCGACAAAGCTAAGCAAGCTCAACAAATAGTAAAATGGAAACAAGAAATATACAGAGATATTATTAAAGAATCAAAAGATATGTATGATAAATATTTTGGACTTGATTCTAAAAGCAATATAATAAGTAAAAATGCATATTCATCTTTAAATATAAAAAGTTCTGATGAGAGTGTTATAGTTGCAAGTGGATCAGCTGGTGCAAATAAAATAAACTATCAGTTTGCTGTATCACAAATGGCAGAACCAGCAAAAGTAACAATTAAGTTAAATGCAAGTACTCCTATTGTTAAACAATTTCCACCAAATGCTAGTGGTGCAAGTTCATTGACTATTGGTGATGTAAACATACCAATTTCTGAACAGGATACTACAAGTACTATTGTTAGTAAAATAAATGCTCTTTGTGAAGATAAGGATATAAGAGCTTCATATAGTGAGCTAACAGGTGAATTAATGATTTCTAGAAAGCAAACTGGAACATCATCAGAACTTAATTTAAAAGTAAGTGGTAATGATAATTTAGCTGCGCAAATTGCTAATGATAATGGCATTACATTTACAACTGATACTGCTGGTAATAAAGTTGCATCAACGCATGGGAAAAATTTAGAAGCTGATATAACTGATGAAAATGGAAGAACAGTACATATAAATAAAGAATCAAACTCGTTTGTAATAGATAATATTTCCTATAATGTTAATTCAAAGGGAACAGCTAAATTAGTTTCTGTCACTGATACCGAAGAAGCTACTAAAAATATGAAAGCATTTGTAGAGGATTATAATAAATTGATGGATAAAGTTTACGGATTAGTAACTACTAAAAAGCAAAAAGATTATCCACCTCTTACAGAAGCTCAAAAAGAAGATATGACAACTGAGGAAATAGAAAAATGGGATAAAAAAGCCAAAGAAGGTATACTTAGAAATGATGATGAATTAAGATCATTTGTTGAAGATATTCAATCTATGTTTTTTGGAGATGCAGAAAGTATTGAGACTTTAAAAAAGCTAGGTATTAATGAATCTGAGAATTATAATAAAAAAGGACAAATAGCATTTAAGGAAGATGTTTTTTCAAAGGCTATTATAGAAGATAGTGATAAAGTTTATAAAATTTTAGCTGGATATTCTTCAAATAGTGATGATAAAGGTATGCTTGAAAAACTAAAAGATATAATATATGAATATTCAGGGAGTTCAGGTTCTAAATTTGCAGAGAAGGCTGGTATAGAAAAAACAGCTTCTGCAAGTGAAAATATATATTCTAAACAAATTGCAGAGCAAGAAAAAAATATAAATAGATTGGTTGAAAAAATGAATGATAAAGAGAAAAGACTTTATGCAAAATATTCAGCTTTAGAATCTTTGTTAAATCAATATAGTTCTCAAATGAATTATTTTTCACAAGGTAACTAATAATGGGAATATTAGAAGATAAATTAGATTTATATAAAGAGATATCTCTACAGATTATAAACCTTATTGATAAAGAAGAGTATAAATACATAAGCGATAAGCTAGATGATAGACAAGAAATTATAAATAGCGTAGATGAAAAAGATAAAGAAAGTTTCATAAGTATTTATAGTGATATGAAGTTAATTGATATTGATAGTAAAATACAAAATACTTTACAAAAAAACTTATTAGAAGTTAAAAAAGAGCTACACGAATATAAGTTAACAAAACAAGTAAATACAATGTACTCTAAGTTAAATAGAGAAAAAGTAAATATTTTTAGTAAAAAAGTATAAAGTTATAGATTAACTTGTCCGATTATATAGATGAAGGATTAATATAAAAATTAAAAGTAGAAATGACAAGGATGTCAACCATACTAAGGAGGGTAAATTAATGAGAGTTAATACAAATGTAAGTGCTTTAATAGCAAATAATCAAATGGGAAGAAACGTAAGTGCTCAAAGTAAATCTATGGAGAAGTTATCTTCTGGGGTTAGAATAAAGAGAGCTGCTGATGATGCTGCTGGTCTTGCAATATCTGAAAAAATGAGAGCACAAATTAAAGGTTTAGACCAAGCTGGTAGAAACGTTCAAGATGGTATATCTGTTGTACAAACAGCAGAAGGTGCTCTAGAAGAAACTGGAAATATATTACAAAGAATGAGAACTTTATCAATACAATCTGCAAATGAAACTAACACTAATGAAGAAAGACAAAAGATAGCAGATGAGTTATCTCAATTAAAAGATGAGATTGAAAGAATTTCAAGTTCAACTGAGTTTAATGGAAAGAAATTATTAGATGGAAGTTCTTCAAACGTAAGATTACAAGTTGGAGCTAATTATGGAACAAATGTAGCTGGAACAAGTAACAATAACAATGAAATAACTGTAGAGTTAGTCAACACTTCTAATGTAATGAGTAAGGCAAATATAACAAGTACAACAATTGGCAACATGAAGACTGCTGGTTCATCAGGGACAGATGCAGCTAAACAAATGGCATCTAGTTTAGATGTAGCATTAAAAGAAGTAAATACATCAAGAGCAAAGTTAGGAGCACAACAAAATAGATTAGAATCAACTCAAAATAACTTAAATAATACTATAGAAAATGTCACAGCAGCAGAGTCAAGAATAAGAGATACAGATGTTGCTTCAGAAATGGTTACACTATCTAAAATGAATATATTGGTACAAGCATCACAATCAATGCTTGCTCAAGCTAATCAGCAACCACAAGGAGTATTACAATTATTAGGATAAAGTTTATAAATATTTTAATTATAAAGAGCAAAGCACTGCTTTGCTTTTTATAATTTTATAATAAAGGTATACTGAAAGGAAAATAATTATGTTGTTGAGTATAGTAATGATTGTCAAAAATGAAGAAAAGATATTAGTAAAGATGTTAGAATCTCTAAAAGTACTAATGGATTCAATAGATAGTGAACTTATAATAATAGATACTGGGTCAGCTGATAATACTATCAATATAGCAAAAAATTATACTAAAAATGTTTATTTTCACAAATGGGATGATGATTTTTCTAGTATGAGGAATAAGTCTATATCATATTCTAAAGGGGATTGGGTCTTTGTATTAGATGCTGATGAAATACTAACAGATTGTACAAAACTAATTGAGTTTTTTGATAGTGATTTACATAAAACTTTTAATTCAGCATCAATACAATTAAAAAATATATACTCTATAGAAAAAGATTCTTATGGATATGGATCTGTATTAAGGCTATTTAAAAATAATGGTTTTAAATTTATTGGTAAAGTTCATGAACAACCATTATATAAAGAACCTGTATTTCATAATGTAGCTCAATTTGATCACTATGGGTATATGTTTGAAGATGAAGAAGTTAGATTATATAAAGTTAAAAGAAATGAAAAACTTCTATTTCAACAATTAAGTGAAAATAATGAAAATCCATATACTAATTATCAGCTTGGTAAGAATTTTATTATATTGGAAAAGTATCAGGATGCATTATTTTATTTGGAAAAAAGTATTATTTTGTATAAAAAAATAGGATTAATGCCAGGTTATTTAATAACCAATTTGGCAAAAGTATATTTGTTTTTGGGAAAGAATAAAAAGTGTGAAAAATTATGTTTAAAATATATAGAGAAAGATTTAAATAATATAGATATATATTACTACTTAGCTCAAACCCAAGTTAGTTTAGGGAAGTATGAGTATGCTTTAGATTCATATAAAAGATATATTTACTTAATTGACAATTATGAAATGAGCACTCAAGCTAATAGTCTATTCTCAGATACAGATACTGTAAGTTTGAAAGATAGTGCAACTGTAACCCTAATAAAAATCTACTATAAGCTGGAGAAATATGATTTAGTTATAAAAGAGTTTGAAAATATTATAGATTACGAAAAAAGGAAAGATGTCTATTTTAGCTTGTTTATGTCATTGTATAAACTAAATAAATTTAGTTTAATAAATGAGTATCATGATAAGCTAAAAAAATCAGCAATTGAAAAAAATAGTTTTTATAATAGTTTAGAACTTTTTTTGAATAATATAAGAGAAGATGAAAAAAGTGATATTTATAAAATACTAAGTTCTATAAAAGGGGTATATGGAAGATTTAATAATATAAGATTATTAAATCAAATATCTTCAGATGAATGTAAAGATATTTTAAAAAAAGAAAAAAATGATATATATGCACCTATTATAAATATTGCATACTTAAATAATATAGATTTATTGGATATATTTTTGAATATGGATTACTCATGGATTGAGAGATATGTAAGATACTGTGTTATGTATGATAGAGAATTTAGTTTGAAATTATATAAGTATATTTTAAGACAAAAGAATACTTTTGAGATACATGAGGTAAAAGTATACAGAGTATTTACTAAAATAATTTTAGAAAATAACATTTTAAATGATGATAAATATAAAGAGTTGTTTTATATCTATATTATGTATTCTAGTATATATATAAAAAATATATATGCAAATTTGGACTATACAGATTTATTAACATATATGTCTAATGAAATGGATAAATTTGTTATAAAATTTAATAGTATTATGGACTATAAGGATAGCGATAAAATAATTTATTTAAGAAAGTTAAAAGAACTATTAAATGAATATCCATATTACCATAGAATTATAAAACTTATAATAAAAGATTTTGAATATGAATTGAATCAAAATATAGAACTTAATGTACTAAGAGTAAATTTTATAGATAGTATAAAGCAAGTTATAGAAAAAGGAAATATAAGTGATGCGAGAGATTTAATTGACAAGTATTTGAAGTCATTTAGAGAGGACTCTGAAATATTAAATATAAAGGGAATAATACATATAATGTCTGGAGAGTATGCAGAGGCAGATTTTTATTTGAAAAAAGCACTTTCATTAGATATAAGTAATGGTGATATTATGTATAATATAAAGTATTTAAAAGAAGTGAGTAGTTATGAAAAATAATATTTACATTATAAGTATTAAAAAATTTAATTGCACTTTCTAACTTTAATAAGGTTAATTATAAATTAATATATATAAAAATAGAAGCATATATTTTAGTGTATTTGGAGGGAATATGTATAGTTTATCTAAGATAAAAAAAATATTTTTCGTTCTTGAGCATTTAAGTGGCCAAGGAGGAGTTGAAACAGTAGTAACTAAAGTTGTGAATGAATTAGAAAAAAGAGGGTATATCGTAATAGTTTTGCTACCCAATAGAAGCGATGATTATACATGGGAACTTAATTTACATAATGTCTATTATTATAATAATTATGAAGACTGTAAGAGTATGAATGGCTTTGATTTAATATTGTCAAAAGTAAAAGGAATAAACAGAATCTTAATAGATTTAGGTAAACCAGATATAATAATAGGAACTCACATGCCAATAACTGTTTTATATTCTAGATTGACTGTTGGGTATGAAGATATAAAAGTAATTTCTTGGATGCATAGTTCCTTGGAATTGTTCGGAGATTCTTCTAAATATTTAAAGTATGCAGACATACATTGGTCTATTTCCACTAATTTAACATATGAATTAGAAAGACTAATTAACAAGAAAGATATTTATTCTATTCCAAATCCCATAGATATAAATGTAGATATGCTTGATATATCACTTGAAAATAATTTTGTGTATATCGGAAGGCTAGAAAATTATACAAAGAGATTTGACATACTATTTACTTCTCTTTCTAAATTAGGGGCTGAATGGACTTTAGATGTTTATGGAGATGGGCCAGATAAAAAATATATAGAATGTATAATAAACGAATTAAACCTTAATGATAAAGTGAAGATGAAAGGATATGTAAGAAATCCATGGAAGTATATAAATTATAAAAAAGCATTATTACTTAGTTCAGAATACGAGGCATTTCCAATGGTTATTTTAGAAGCATTAAATAGAGGGATACCAGTTGTAGCCACTGATTGTGGAGGCATAGGAGAAATTATAGAATGTGGATGCAATGGATATTTAGCAAGGGAGTGTAACTCAGAGTCACTTTATAAAGAAATTACACAATTATTAAATTTATCTTATTATGAATTATGTGAAATGCAAAAGAATGCTATAAAATCAGTTTATTGCTATTCTACAAATATTATTTTGGATAAAATGGAAGAAACCTTTGACTTATAATTAACCTGATAAGGAGTACTAGAATATGATTATAGATATAGTTTTAGCTTATGCAAATGGAAGAGGTGGATTGGAAGAAGTTATAACATCTATCAGCAATGAGTTAATAAATAAGGGATATAGAGTAAGAGTGTTTCAAGCTTATGAACCCAAATATATAGAATGGAAAAAGACTATACCAGAAATGTATATTTATGGTATTAATAACAATATAGAAGAAGATGATGAATTTAGTTTAGCATTAGGGTATAGACGTATAATTGATAGTATAGGAATTCCTGATGTTATAATTGCAACTCATGCTCCAGTATTAAGTTTAATAAGTAATATAGCAGTAATGCATTTGGGAGATAGTAAACCATCTATTATATCTTGGATTCATGGGGCACCAGAATATTATGGTGGAGGAGAAAATCTTAATTATAGTAATGCTCATCTTGCCATTTCTGAATACATAGAAGAGAAAATAAAAAATTATGTTACAGGTCAAGTGTATTATGTAGGAAATCCAGTTAATATAGATACTTTTAATGTAATTAGCTCAAATAAAGAAAAATTAGAATTAGTGTATATAGGTAGGCTTGAAAATAATCAAAAAAGAATTGATATATTATTTAGGGCTCTTTCATTGTTAGACAAGTCATGGACGCTGAAAATTATAGGAAATGGACCAGATGAAAAGAAATTGAAACAGTTATGCAAAGATTTAAATATAGATGATTGTATAGAATGGTGCGGATGGTTAGATAAGCCTTGGGATTATATAGACTCAGTGACAGCATTGGTTTTAACATCAAATGAAGAAGGGTTTGGTTTAGTCTTAGTAGAGGCATTGGGAAGAGGCATACCTGTAATTTCTAGTAAATGTGATGGTCCAAAAGATATAATTAAAGATGGAATTAATGGATGGTTATTTGATAAAGATAATTATAGTGAACTATATAGTATATTGAATGACTTACAACAAGGAAGAATAAAGATACCATCAAAGGATGTATGTGTAAATTCAGTTAATAAGTTCAAAGTAAAAAATGTTGTTGATAAGTTTGAAAGTATTGTTCTAAAATTCTCTGATAAAAAAGGTGTAATAATGAAAAAAATAAAAAGTTTATTACATGAGGATAATATAGAACATGCACTTGAAGTTATTCAGTATTATGATGATAGATTTAAAAATGATATAGAATTTATAAATTTGAAATCAATTTTAGCTATTAAGATGAAAGAGTACGATATAGCAATAAGCAATTTGGAATATGCATTACAGATTTCTGATGAAGAAAGTTTAGATATATACTATAACTTAGTATATGTATATGAACAAGTTAATAGAATTGATAATGCTATAAAAATATATGAAAAAATCATACATCTTTCAAGTAATAGAGAAAAAGATGAATTGATAAATAAAATAAATCTATTATTAGAAAAAAATAATAATTCTGATGATGTTTTTATTGAAAGTGAACAATATCATCATTCATTAATTTCAGTAATAATACCAACTTACAATAGAGAACAAACAATTTATCGTTCTGTAAATAGTGTTTTGAATCAGACATATAAAAATATAGAAGTAATTATAGTTGATGATAATTCTTCGGACAATACACAAAAAATAATAGAATATATAGATGATAAAAGGATAAGATACATAAAACATAATAAAAATTTAGGCGCCAATATAGCTAGGAACACAGGTATTTCAAATAGTATGGGTAAATATATTGCATTCCAGGATAGTGATGACGAATGGATGCTGGATAAACTTGAAACACAAATTAAGTATCTAGAGAACTTAGGTGTGGATATAATAGGATGTTCTTCCTATATTGATAATAATGAGTTATCAGGCGTATTTCCTGGAAGAGATATAAATAAAGACATGATGTTATATGAACTTATGTGTGGTAATTTTATTGGCACATCTACAATATTTGGAAGAAGAGAGTGTTTTGAAAGACAAAAATTTGATGAACATTTGCCTAGATTTCAAGATTGGGATTTAATGATAAGAATGGCTATAAATTATAAAGTGTCATTTGTAGATAAAATTTTAGTTAAAACATATGTTCAAAATGACAGCATTTCAAAACAACCTCAAAAAGCTATACAAGCATTTATAATAATGACTAATAAATATGAGTATATAATAAAGGAAGATAAAAATATACTTTACAATTGGTATAGATTATTACTTTATCATTCCTTAGAGACATTACTTTAAATAGAATCTCTAAAAATATACATCTAATTTGGGAGATATAATAAAAATACTTGATTAAATTATAATGTTAGGAGAATTAAACTATATGGTTATAGATATAGTAATAGGAGAATTATCTAAAAATGATATTTTTAATGATATTGTAAAACAAATTAATAGAGATTTAAAAACAAGTGGTAATAATATTCGTATTTTACAAGTTTGTGATAATACAAGTTTGAGTTGTAAGGAAGAGTTTTTAGAAGCTGAGCATTATTTATTAAATAGCAAGCTTGATTTAATTAGAGAGTATAAAAACATAATAAATAGTATTGGGTTTGCAGATATTTTGTTCATAGTAAAAGACGAAAATTTAAAGGTGTTATCAAAACTACTAATTTCAGAGTTAGAAATAAAAAAAACTATAATTGTTTCTATATTTGAGAGGAGTCTTCAAAGTTATGATTATAATAGTACTTTGGAAGAAAAAATAAATAACTTTACATATGAGTATGGAGAAAATGAATTAACTATAAATATTATAAATAAATCAAAAATAGATATCGAAAATTTTATGCTTGACATTAGAAATATGTTAATAAAATATTCTAAGAGTGATGTAGATGTACTAAGTAGTATAGAGGAATTAATAGAAAATAATTCGCTGGAAGAAGCATTAGATTTACTATATTATTATAATGATAGATTTTGTAATAATATAGAGTTTATTAATATGAAGTCTATACTGGCTATGCAAATGAATGAATACAATATAGCTATAAATTTATTAGAATATGCAAAATCAATGGTAAAAGAAGATAATATAGACATATATTATAATTTAGCATATGCATATTATAAAAATCATGATTGGGACAAATCAATTGATGAGTACAATCATCTTTTGGACATTATTGATAGAGATGAAGAGTCACATATAAAAGATTTAATAACTGAAGTATATAATTCCAGAAATATAGAATTTGAAAAAAGCTATAAAAAAGATAACATATTTATTGAAGATAAATATGGAAAAGTAATATTGGATGATAATTTTCATAAAAAACTACCAAAAAAATTAGAAGATTTTGATAGTATGTATGAAGTTAGAGAAAATATAAACAAATTAAAGGAAGGAGATAACCCACTAGTAAGTATATGGGTATTGGGATATAATAATCTAGAAAAATATACTAAAAGATGTGTTGAAAGCATTTTGAAATATACTAATGATATAGATTATGAACTAATATTGTTTGATAATGGTTCTAGCGATGGAACATATGAATATTTTAAGTCAATAAATTATCCTAGAAAAAAAATAATTAAGGTCATTAAGAATTTTGGAGTTGGATATTCTTTTTCAACAGCATTTAGAGAGATGAATGGCAGATATATTGTTTTTGTGTGTAATGATGTAGTTGTCACAACAAATTGGCTTTCAAATATGATAAAATGTGCAGAATCGGATTCTAAAATAGGAATAGTTCATCCTGCTTGTAATCATGCACCTTTAGAGTATAAAATGGAAGTAGAGTATAAAGACTTGGATGATATGCAAAGTAAAGCAGAGTTATATAATATTTCTAATCCTAGGAAATGGTATGAAATATTTGATTTATATACAGTAGCAACATTATTTAAAAGAGAATGCTTGGATATTATTGGTATATATGATTATGGATATGTTCATCACACATCAGATGTTGATATTTCATTTAGGGCAAGAAGAGGTGGTTATAAAGTAATTGCTTGCACAGATACATTTGTATGCAATATTGGGGAAAAAGCAGATAAAGGTAGTGATTTTGATAATATATCTAGAATAAAAGGTCCAAAGTTTTTTAAGGAGAAATATCACATTGATATAGTAGATGCTATTAGCTTTGATTATGCAATGGTTTCAATGGTTAAATCAGATACAATAGTCAATAAAAAATATAGTGTTTTAGGGATAGATACGAGTTGTGGAGTAACTATATTACAAATAAAGAATAAATTATTGGAAAAAGGAGCTTCTAATGTAAGTCTAGCAGCTTTTTCAGAAGAGGCGAAGTATTGGCTAGATTTAAAAACTATATGTGAAAATGTAGTTGTTGATCGTATAGAATATTTTCATAAACACTATAGACGTAAAAATTTTGATTATATTGTAGTAGGAAAAGTATTAAACTCATACAAAGATATGTATGACTTGCTTAATAACCTGTATGAAGTATTAAATGATAAAGGAACGATTATTCTGAAGTTAAAGAATAATTGTGATATAAATGAATTTTTAAGAATTAAAAATGTCATTTCTAACTCATGGAATGAGGATATGAAAAATATTAATATAGAAATATTTAATAATAAATTAAATAATTGTGGTCTGTATATAGAAAGTATAAACTTTAACTCATATAATTTTAATAATGATATAGAAGAAAAAGTTAAAGAATTACTAGATGACAGTAATATCTCAACAGACCAAAGAGATAAACTATATATTAGTGAATATATATTAAAGATAAAAAAGATATCTAAATAAAATAATATTAAATAAAAATTTATACTTTATTTAACTTATTATTGATATTAATAAATTTGAAAAAGGATATAGTCAGTTATGAGCAACGAATTGAAGAAAATTTTTTTGACAGGTGCTAGTGGATATATTGGGTCCTGTCTAGCAAAAAAACTATATGAATTAGGGTATGATGTTCATGTTATAGTAAGAGTAGATTCTGATCTAAATTTGATAGATGAATTTAACGATTATATAAATATATATAGATTCAAGGGAGGAATATCCAATTTATCTGAAATTATAAATAATATAAAACCGGATATAGTTATACATCTAGCATCATTATTCTTAGGTGAGCACTTACCTTCACAATTAGATGAAATTATAAATAGTAATATTCTATTTTCCACTCAAGTATTGGATGTAGCTTCAAAAGCAAATGTGAAGTATTTTATAAACACAGGAACACACTGGCAAAATTATAATGGGGAAAATTATAATCCTGTAAATTTATATGCAGCAACTAAAGAAGCCTTTCAAGATATATGCAAGTATTATGCTGAGGCAACGAACATGAGTATTATAACAATAAAATTGATTGACACATATGGACCTTATGATCCAAGACCTAAAATTATGAATTTACTAAAGGATATATACTTCAATAACAAAACACTAGATATGTCTAATGGAGAGCAAGAATTGGGTTTACTTTACATAGAAGATGTTATAAAAGCATATCTAATTGCAATGGAAAAAATACAAAAGATGAGTCCCAAAGAATGTAGAACTTTTTTTGCACTACCAAAAGAGATATATTCATTAAGAGAAGTTGTGGACATATTTCAGTGTGTTGTGGGTGAAAAATTGGATATAAATTGGGGAAAAAGACCATATAGAAAACGAGAGATGATGAAAGTTCATATTAATGATGAAAATATTTTAGAAAATGAAGATATAATAGGATTATATGAAGGAATAAAGAGTATGTTAGAAGTAGAAAGAACTGATTATTAGGAGGTTTAATTATGTATAACATCATAAAAACTAAACTAAAGGATTGTGTTGAAATAGTACCAAATATATTTGAAGATAGTAGGGGGATAACAATAAAACCATATCATTATCCAACTTTTAAAAAACTAGGGATAGATGAATTCTTTAATGAAGATTTATTTGTAACATCCAAGAAAGGTACTATAAGAGGGTTACACTTTCAAAAAGAACCTTTTGTACAGAGCAAACTTATCTATTGTGTTTCAGGAAGTATCTTAGATGTAGCAGTTGATATCAGAAAAGATTCTCCTACCTATGGTGAACATGTTTGTTTTAATATAGATTCTAGAAAAAGAAATATAGCATATATACCTAATGGGTTTGCTCATGGATATCAAGCTCTAGAAGAGAATACAATAGTTATTTATAAATTATCATCTCCGTATTCTCCAAATAATGAAGGTGGAATAAAATGGGACTCTATGGATATAAATTGGAATAAAATTAGTCCAATTATATCCAGCAAAGATAATGAACTTCAAACATTTGATGAATATATTGCATTATCCAATTAATGAGTAATGTAATTTTATATGAATATGAAAAATAAGTATAAATAAGTATAATAATCTAGGTAGTATACAAAACTTTAGTGGGGTAAATTGTTATGAGATGTCCTATATGTGGATCAGAAAATATTAATATTTTTCTTAGTAGAAAAAATGTTCCTATACATCAAAATTTTATATTTAGTAACAGAGAAGTTGCTATAAATGATGTAAAGGGTGATTTAATAGTAGGTTTATGTAGTCATTGTGAGTTTATTTTTAATACTAGTTTTGACACAAGTAAAATACAATATGATGATTTTTATGATAATACACAGAATCATTCATTTAGATTTCAAAGTCATATTAATGAAATAATATCATATTTAATTAAAGAATATAATTTAAGTAAAAAAGTCGTTGTAGAAGTTGGATGTGGGAAAGGAGAGTTTCTCAAAACTTTCATACAAAGGTCCAAAGGAAAAGGATATGGATTTGACCCAAGTTATGTAGGAGAAACTGTCATGTTAGATGGAAGCTTACTATTTGAAAAAAAATACTATGATGATACATGTACAGATATATCTGCAGATTGCGTTTTTATAAGACATGTCATAGAGCATATGCAAAACCCTAAAGATATAATGAAATCAATAAAGAAGGCGCTAGTAAACTCTCCAAACTCTATACTTTATATTGAAACACCATGTGTAGAGTGGATACTAAAGAATAATATAATGTATGACTTTTTTTATGAGCATTGCTCATATTTTAATAAAAAGTCACTAAATTTGTTATTACAGGAATGTGGATTTGATATATTAGAGATAAACCATACCTTTAAAGGACAATATTTATATGCTATATGCAAGGTAAATGGCGAGAATATAAAAAAAAGTATTTTAAATATAGTTATTGATTATGCTGAAAATATAAGAATACAGGCAGAAAGATGGAAACATTACTTAGAATCAGAAAAGAGTAAGATAGCAATATGGGGTGCAGGAGCTAAGGGAGTTACATTTTTGAATAATATAGATCCACAACATAAATTTATTGATTGTGTGATTGATATAAATGAAAATAAACAAAATAAATTTATACCAGGAACTGGACATGAGATAGTTTCTTTTAAAGATATATGTATGAGAGGAATCGATAAGATTATAGTAATGAATTGGAACTATGAGGATGAAATAAAGGATTTGTTGGACAAACATAAGATTAAAGTAAGTCTAATAAATGGAGAACAAAAATACAAGTTTTAACATTATCATAGAGAAATTCTACTTATCTATGATATCTATCTTTGATAAAAAATTCTATTCTTAAATTTTTATATACTATAATTAAGTGAGGCATTTTAATATGAAAGTAGTGATTTTAGCAGGAGGATATGGAAGTAGACTTGGAGATATTACTAGTATAGTTCCCAAGCCTATGGTTGAAATAGGAGGGAAGCCAATATTATGGCATATAATGAAAATATATTCTTATTATGGAGTAAAAGAATTTATCATATGCCTTGGATACAAAGCAAATGTTATAAAAGATTATTTTCTGCATTACGATAGTAAAAATAATGATTTTACGATTAATATAGGAAGTAATTCAATAGAATTTCATAATAATCATGATGAAAGTGAATGGAAAGTAACATTAGTTGATACAGGTATAGAGTCTCAAAAAGGAGCGCGATTAAAGAAAATAGAGAAATATCTTGAAGAAGATATAAATTTATTAACATATGGAGACGGATTAGCAAATATAAATATAAATAAATTAATACACTTTCATAATAAAGTTGGTAAGTTACTTACAATATCTGGTGTAAGACCTCCTGCTAGATTTGGAGAACTTATTGCAGATGGTGAGGTACTTAAATCATTTGAAGAAAAATCACAAACATCAAAGGGGTTAATAAATGGTGGGTATATGGTATTTAATAAAAAACTATTAAGATATCTCACAGAAGATAATGAGTGTGATTTGGAATATGGTCTATTTGAAAATCTAGCTAAAAAAGGAGAAATAGCAGTATATAAGCATGAAGGTTTATGGGCATGTATGGACAATGAAAGAGATATGAACAATCTTAATTCTCTTTGGAAAGAAAATAAAGCTTTTTGGAAAATATGGTAAAATACATAGAAATAAGAGGGATATCAATATGAGTATATTGAGAGCTAAAACAATTGATTTAAAACAAACTAACTCTTTGACAGAGTTACAACAAAAGAATAGCAATTTGAATGAAAGTGAGTCATATAATCAGACTATCATTCTAGAAGCGAAACCCAGAAGATTAGTATTTGAACTTACGAATGCTTGCAATTTAAATTGCATTATGTGTGGAAGAAATTCAGCAGAATTCAAAGCAACAATTTTTGATTTTAAATGGACTGAAAAATTTGAGAATATATTAAATGAAGTAGAAGAAGTAACCTTAATGGGCTGGGGAGAACCAACAGTACATCCAAATTTTGTTGATTTCTTATATTGGGCAAAAAAAAATGGTCTTAGAAAATATTTTTGTACAAACGGTATGAAATTGGATAAATTATTTGATGATATCTTCAATACAGAAACTGACATTATAGCTATAAGTTTAGATGGGGCATCTAAAGAGATTAATGATAATATAAGATCAGGAGCTGATTTTAATCATATCATAAAAAACATTAAACATATAGCAGATGAAAAGAGTAAAAGAGGTATAAATTGGCCATATATGAATTTTGTTTTCACAGCAATGAAGTCTAATTTGTATGAGATACCAAAAATGGTTAGATTAGCTGAAAAAATAGGTTTACAAGAGCTTAAGGTAGTGTATCTAACTGTATTTGATGAAAATATGCATGATGAAAGTTTATATGATTGCCAAGATGAGGTTAAAAAAGTATTTGAGGAAGCAGAGGTTTTAGCAGATGAGTTAAATATTATTCTTAAGTTACCTCATATACAAGGTGAAGATAGTGCATGTGAAAAACTACATAAGGATTGTTTTACAGCATGGAGAGACTTTTTTTTAGGGTCAGATGGATTTGTACGTTCATGTATGTCTACACCTATAAAGTTGTTTCATATTGACAAATATAAAACTTTTGAAGAAATGTGGAATTCTTTGGAATATAAAAAGTTTAGAAAAAATATTAATACTGTAAATATGAATGATTCATGTAAGGTGTGCTATCAATCTTCATTTGCTAATTGGAATAAAAAGTCTTCTTTCATACAAATAGGAAATAAGTTTTCTCCTGAATGGGATAAAGAAGAATCTCATCTAGTTACATTATAGATATTTATATAAAAAATAAAAACAGCTTAGAATGAATATTTTAAGCTGTTTTATTTTTTGTAATAACAAATTCTTAATTTATGCTGGATATTTAGCTATAAATATCGAATATTAATTGAAATATTAAAAATATAAGTAAAAAATGTTTAAAAAAATTGTTATTTATTGTATACTTAAGTTAAAACTAAATAGGCAAAACTAGAGAAATCTAGCGACGCAAAGCTATAGGGGCTAAGGTTTGTATAACAAACTATGCTAGCCAGTTGCCAAAAAGAGTCCTAAGTATACTGTATGCGTAGGATTAGTCGAATTGACTGCCTTTTTGGCGGTCATTTTATTATGAAAATATTACTTTATTACAGTAGAAAGTATATATAATAACAAATTTTACCGATTTATAATTTAAAATAAAGATAAAGCGTATAAAAAAGTGACTATTTTACAAAAAAAGGCAACTTTGCGTAGAAAAAATTAAATATATATTAAATTTTTTTTTTATTTTCACTGGAGTTTACTGAGAAAAAATTTGTTTTCTTACTAAAATGATACATTATTATATTAATGTAATAGAAATGTAATTAATTTGAATAAATAAAGAAGTCATTTTTTTGTAATATAGCAACTCTGTTTTTAATTAATAAATAGAGTAGATGAAAATATTTTAAGGAGGAGTGAGTATGAATACATATGACATTATAAAAATGGGATTAGATGCAACTAATTTAAGAAGTCAGACAATAGCAAATAATATAGCAAATATAAATACTGAGGGCTATAAGAAACACTATGTAACTTTTGAAGAAACATTAAATGATGCCATGCCTAAAATAGAAGAAAAAACAGACAATTCCAAGGGATTAAGAGTGGATGGTAATAATGTAGATATAGAAGAAGAAAAGGTAAATCAAGCAATGACAACGTTACAATACAATGCTTTGATAGGTTTTGCAAATGGTAAAATAGCAATGACTAAATCAATAATAAGTGGGAGGTAATTAGAAGATGAGTGTGTTCAGTGGAATGGAGATCTCTGCTAGTGGTTTAACAGCAGAAAGCTTGAAAATGGATATCATATCATCTAATGTAGCTAACATAAACGCTACAAGAGGTCCAAATGGAGAAGCATACAGAAGAAAAATTGTTTCCTTTGAAGAAAACTATGATAACAAATTAGGTATGCTAGGAGTAAAAGTCACATCTGTTGAAGATGATAAATCACCTCTTAAAGAAGTATATGACCCATCTCATCCAGATGCAAAGCCAAATGGATACGTAGAATATCCAAATGTAAATATATTGGTTGAAATGACAGATTTAATAACAGCTTCACGAGCATATGAGTCTAATATAGATACATTAAATGCTCAGAAGTCTATGATAGCAAAAGCACTGGAAATAGGAAAGTAGGGATAAATTATGCCAATTACACAAATTAACAATTTAATGCAAGGTGCAAAGTTAGATAATTTAATTGGAGAAACAAAACCATTAAATTTTAATAATAAAGAAGAAAAAAAGAATTTCGAAGATGTAATAATGGATACTATAGATAAAGTCAATTTTCAGCAAGTTACAGCAGATAATATGAAAGAAAAATTTATAAAAGGCGAAGATGTTTCTATGCATGAAGTTATGTTAAAAGGTCAAGAAGCACAACTATCTATGCAATATTTAATAGAAGTTAGAAATAAGATTCATGATGCATATCAAGAAATGAATAAAGTACAAATTTAGCCTTTTGAACAGGAGTAATAATCAATGATAGCCAGTTTTAAAAATAAGATTAAGGAGCAAGTTGCTAAATCTAGGACAAAAATAAGTTCTCTAAAAAAGGGAACTAAGATAGCATTAGGTATAGGGATTGTTGCTATATGTTTAGCGCTAGTATTTACAGCAATATCTGCAAGCAAAAATAAGTATGCAGTCTTATTTTCAGAACTAGATGTTCAAGATGCTGCAGATATATCAGCAGAATTAGAGTCTAGAAAGATAGATACCAAGGTAAAAGGAAGTACAATTTATGTTCCTAGAACAGAAGTTGATAAGTTGAGATTAGAGTTAGCTCCAAGTTTGACAAGTGGTTCTAAAGGATTTGCACTTATGGATGATAGTTCATCAATAGGTCTTACTGATGAAGAGTTTCAAATTAAGAAGCAACGAATGATACAAGGAGAAATAGAAAAAACAATCAAGAGTTTTCCTCAGGTGGAAGATACTAGAGTACATATAACATTTGGTGAGTCTTCTGTATTTGAGAAGGAAGCTGTTCCAGGAAGTGCAGCAGTTTATTTGATGCTAAAGCCAGGAACTACTTTAGAGAAAAATCAAATAAAATCTGTTATGGCACTTGTATCAGGAAGTGTTACAAATATACCAGAGAAAAATGTTCAAGTTATTGATAACAAAATGAACTTATTATCTGAAGGCATCTTAGATGATGAAGAAGTTGATGAAAACAATCAACCGATAAATGGTGCTATTAGTATTGATAAAAATAAGGCATCTGAGCAGGCGTTGAATAAACAATTAGAAAAATCTATTTTAGATATGTTAGAACCAATATTTGGTACAGGAAAAGTAAAAGCTACAGTAAATGCTGATTTGAGTTTTGATACAGCTGAAAAAACTGAAATAAAAATTGACCCTGATAAAGTTGCTATAAAGGAAACAAGGTCAAAAAATTCATCTAAATCTGCAACAAATAATGTCCAAGGTGTAGATGCTAATATGAATAACCAAGGAAATAAAAATGGTACTAATACAGAAGATAGTTTAGATGAGAGTTTTGAATATGAAACAGGTAAGATTGAAACTCACACTATAGTTGCGCCTGGAGAACTTAAAAGATTGACAGCTTCTGTTGCTATAGATGGAAAAATAGCTAAAGGTGTTCAAGCTGATGTGGAAGATATTGTTAATAATGCTATAGGCATGGATGGAGCTAGGGGAGATACTCTTAGCGTTGTTTCAATGGTATTTGACCCTAAAGGTAAGGCAGAAGCTAAACAAGAAATGGAAGATATTGAAAAAGAAGGATTCAAAAACAATATAATAAAAGCGGTTGTTGGAGTAGTAGCAGTTGTTGCAGTAGGTGTTATTGGATACTTAATATATAAAAAGAGAAGTGAACAAGAAGATATGGATTATGAAGATGAAGTTTATAGTACTAATTCTAATTCTATTGATAAGAAAGACAATCCTCTATTAGGGGATGACCCAGAATTGACATTAGAGGAAGCTGTTAAAATGTATGCAGAAGAAAAACCAGACCAAGTCACAGAGATAATAAAAACTTGGTTAAATGAGTAAGGGGGATAGAAAGTGTCCGCGGAAATTACAAATGTTAATGCGTTTGATTTAAGTGATATAAGTGAAAATGATAAGAAAGAGAAGGTAGAAGGTGAAGGTTTAAAAAAAGCCGCTGTACTGTTAATGACATTAGGTCCAACTGTGGCTAGTGATATAATAAAAAGTCTACCAGATAAACAAGTTCAAAAAATAGGTTTGGAAATTGCAAATATTTCTTCAATAGCTTCAAAAGAAAGAAGAGAAATATTAAAAGAGTTTGTAGAAATAAATAAAGCGAAAGATTATGTTATAGAAGGCGGGCTTGAATATGCCAAAGAATTGTTAAGTAATGCTCTGGGAAATGCCAAAGCAAGTAAATTACTTGAAGGTATATCAATAGATACAAGTACAAAACCTTTTAAACATATTATAAAACTAGATGTAAAGAAGATATTAGAAATACTTAGAAATGAAAGTGCACAGACTATAGCCATTTTACTTGCACATATGGAACCTGAAAATGGTGCAGAAGTTTTAGCTTATTTAGATTTTGATTTACAAAATGAAGTAGCTATGAGAATAAGTTCAATGGGTTCAATATCTCCAGATGTTATAAGTGTAATTGAAAGCTCATTAGAGGATAAATTGCATTCAATAAGTGGTGAAGATTTTAAAGACTATGGAGGAATAGCTACCTTAGTTCAAATATTACTTAATTCTGATAGAAAAACAGAAAAGAATATTTTGAATACTATTGAAGAAAAAGACCCAGCCTTAGCAGCTCAAATTAAATCTAATATATTTGTATTTGAAGATATTGTCAAGTTAGATGATATAAGCATACAGAAAGTACTGAAAGAAGTAACTATGAAGGATTTAGTATATGCTTTAAAAGGTGTGGATGATGAAATATCAGATGCTATATATAGAAACCAATCTTCTAGAGCAGCAGAAGCACTTAAAGAAGAAATGGAAATGGTTGGTGTCATAAAGGTTACTCAGGTTGAAGGTGCTCAACAAAAAATAGTAAGTATTGTAAGGAAACTTGAAAGAGAAGGTGCCATAACTATTGTAAGGAATTTTGGTGATGACTTTGTTGAATAATAAAATTATTAAAAGTAAAAAAGCATCATATAAAGGAGTTCTGGACTTATCTATAATAGATAAAGCTAGATTGGGAGAATCAAATATAAACGAGGATAATGATTGTAGATTTAGAGATGAAGTAATAAAAGAAGCTATAGAATCTGCTGAGATAAAAAAGAATGAGATATTGGAAGAAGCAAAAATAAACGCACAAAATATAGAAAAGCAAGCATATGAAAAAGGATATAGTCAAGGCCAGAAAAATGGATATGAGGATGGATATAAAGAGTCGTATAATGAGTATACCCAAAAAGCTAAAGATGAAGCAGATTCTATAAGAAATCAGGCAAATTTAATCTTATTACAAGCTAATGAGAAAATGACTGAGTACATAAAAGAAAAAAATAAAGAGATTATAAGACTTGCTATTAATATGGCTAGTTCTGTGCTAAAAAATCACTTTGAAGATGAAGACTCTATGAGCGATTTGTTAAAACAAATTATTCAAGATTATGAAGGAAGTAGTTCATTCATAGTAAGATGTAATTCTTTCTATAAAGACAATATAGAGAAAGAGTTTGAATTATTTAAAGAAGAAACATCATTAAAATCAAGTGTATTTGTTATCGCAGATGATAGTATAGATAAAGGAAATGCTATTATACAAAAGGAAAATGGAAGAATAATAGTTGGTATTGATTGTGCTATGGAAAAACTAAAAGAAGAATTGCTTGGTGAATAAAATATGTATAAAACTGATATCTCTATAGATTTTGACAAAATAAATAAGAAAATAGAAAATTTAGAACTCACTATATCAGAAGGTAGAGTTAAAAAGATAATAGGACTTACTGTAGAAGTTGAAGGAATAAAAGCTTTTGTTGGCGAGTTATGTGTTATATATAATCAAGTCAATAAGCCAGTGAATTGTGAGGTAGTAGGATTTAAAGATAAAGAAGTAATATTAATGGCATTAGGAGAGTTAACATTAATATCACCTGGTTGTAAAGTTATTTCTAAGGGGATACCTCTAAGTGTTATGTGTAGTGATAATTTACTAGGTAAAGTACTTGATGGTCTTGGAAATCCTATAGATAACTCAGAAATTGTTTTAGGAGATAGATACAACTTGAATAATGAACCTCCTGACCCAATGAAGAGAAAAAAGATACGAAATATAATGGAAACAGGTGTAAGAGCAATAGACGCATTTACTACTTGTGGTGAAGGACAGAGAATAGGAATATTTGCAGGAAGTGGAGTAGGTAAGAGTACAACGCTAGGTATGATTGCTAGAAATGCAAAAGCAGATGTAAATGTAATTGCCCTTGTTGGAGAAAGAGGAAGAGAAGTATTAGACTTTATTGATAAAGACTTAGGTGAAGAGGGAATGAAAAAATCTGTTGTTGTATGCGCAACATCAGATAAAGCACCATTAGTTAGACTTAAAGGTGCCCTTACAGCCACTGCAATAGCCGAATACTTTAGAGACCAAGGGAAAAAGGTAATACTTATGATGGATTCTGTGACTAGATTTGCTATGGCGCAAAGAGAAGTTGGAATAGCTATAGGAGAGCCACCAGCACAAAAAGGATACACACCATCTGTATTTGCAATTTTACCAAAACTCATGGAGAGAACAGGGACATCAGATAAAGGCTCTATAACCGCTTTTTATACAGTATTAGTTGATGGAGATGATTTTAATGAGCCAATAGCAGATACTACAAGAGGAATACTTGATGGTCATATAGTTCTATCTAGAGATTTAGCTAACAAGAATCATTATCCTTCTATAGATGTTTTAAATAGTTTAAGTAGACTTATGAATGAAATTGCTTCAAAAGAAGATATAAAAGTAGCATCTTTTGCAAGAGATATGCTCTCTGAATATAGGGAGGCAGAAGATTTGATAAATATAGGTGCATATGCTTCAGGGACCAATAAAAAAATAGATGAAGCAATCTATTATCATGAGCATATTATCAATTTTTTAAAACAAGGGATAAATGAAAAGAGTTCTTTTAACGAAACTATAAGTAGTTTGAAAAGAATATTTGAATAAATAATTAAAAAAATATTTGAATAGGTTGTGATAGAGTTGGATAAGAACTTTAAGTTTAGATTACAGAAGGTTTTAGACTTAAAAATGAAAGATGAAGAGAAGATAAAAATGGAATTTGCTAAGATTCAACAAAAAAAAATAGATATAGAAAATAATTTAGAAAACCTGGAAAGTAATTATAACAAGTATTCAATAAGTAAAAATAATGATAGTATTCAAAATCAAAAAATAACTATTAACTATTTGTTAGCTTTAAATAACTCTATAAAAGATTTATCAGAGGAATTGGACAAGTCAACAAATGAACTTGAAAAGGCTAGAAAACAACTCATAGATAAGCAGATAGAAAGAAAATCATTAGAAAAACTAAAAGAAAAAAAATATGGTCAATATTATAAAGAAGAAAATTTAAAAGAACAAAAAACTAATGATGAGTTTGCAAGCATGAGTTATTTGAGAAAAAGACAAGTTCTATAAGAAGAGTAGGAAGTGAGGATATTATTGTATGAAGATACAAGCAGATTCTTATAATGTTATTAAAGATATTGGGAATAAAAAGAGTTCATCTAAGAATAAAGATGTGAAAAATAATAAATTTGAGGATAATCTATATAAGGCAACAGATAATGGACAAGTTAAAGACAAAAAAGAAACAAGTGATCAAAATATCAGTTCAAATAAATCAGAAGATAGTGATAATGAGTGTCATTCAGATGTAGATAAAAGTAATCACTTAGAGGATGAAAGTACATATGAAAAAGATTGTAGTAAGAATAATGAGATTTTAC
Organism: Clostridioides sp. ES-S-0010-02; assembly: GCA_020641055.1. Classification (NCBI taxonomy): domain Bacteria; kingdom Bacillati; phylum Bacillota; class Clostridia; order Peptostreptococcales; family Peptostreptococcaceae; genus Clostridioides; species Clostridioides sp. ES-S-0010-02. The sequence goes on along the minus strand of CP067345.1, from coordinate 4,035,469 downwards.
AACAATTATTGAATCTTTTAAAAAATAATACTGAAAAAGATAAAGATATAAATTCTATATTGAATGGTATGGAAAAACTAAATATATCGGATGAGTTGAAACAAGAGCTTAAACTTAATAAAAATATATTGAATAATATTGTAAAGCAAAATGCAGAGTTAAATAAGGCTGACATGAATAACTCTAATGATATGCAAAATTTAGACATGATGAAGTTAAGAGAGTTTTTAGATAATAATGTTAATGAAAACTTTGAAGTAATTAGTAAAACTACAGAGGATGATAATAAAAGCATAGATTTATATAATTTTGATAGTAATAGAATGGATAACCTTAATTCAAATAAGAAAAGAGATGATAACTCTGATATTTTGGAAAAACTAGCAGGTATTAATGAAAATAAAAGTGGAAACTTTGGTCAAGTAATAAATAAAAGCATGGATATAAACAAAGTTAAAAATGATAATGTTGACTTAAAATATATAGAATCAAATGTTATGGACGATTCTATCAAAGCTATTAAACATATGAAAACAAATGACATCCAAGAATTAACAATTAGATTAAGGCCAAAAGAATTGGGAGATATGAACATACAATTATTGAAAGATAACGAAAGTATGAAAGCTGTTGTGACTGTTTTTAATAAAGATGTTTTTGACTCTATAAATAAAAATATAACAGATTTAAAGCAACATCTTGAACTTACAAATGTAAATATAAAAGATGTATCCGTGCAAATGCATAGTGATAATAGAAGTACATCAGATACTTTTGATAAAGCATTTGAACAACAAAATAGACAAAATAACCAAGAAAATATGAATAAGCAGGATACAAATAATAAGCGTAGCAATATGGTCATAGAAGATGAAATTAAAGAAAATATTGATGATGATAGAGTAGATTTATTAGCTTAATAAGGGGGAAATACTGTATGTATGGAGTGGCAACAGCTTTAGCAGGGGCTCAAGGAAACTATAGGTCAAATAACTTGAGCCAACTTGAAAGAAATATTAATGATATTGCTAATAAACAAGTTAGAAGTAAAGGAAATCAGACAGTAACAGATAATGGAACTCCAATTATAGGACAGGGTGATGATGCTGATAAAGACTTGTTTATGAAAATACTTGTAGCACAAATGGGTAATCAAGACCCAATGAATCCACAAGACCCAACAGAGTATGTATCACAATTAGCTCAGTTTGCAACTTTAGAAAAGATGTCAGCTATGAACGACAAGCTAGATATACTCTTAGCTTTAAGTAACTCTACTCTAATAAACTCTGCTTTGAGTATGGCAACGTCATTAATTGGTAAAGAAGTAGAAGTATCCGGAGAAGAGAAGGAAGATGAAAACATTGTAGGTGTAGTAAAGTCTACATATATAAAAGATGGAGAGGTACACTTAGAACTGAAAGTAGATGGTAGTGATAAAACTGTAGATGTTAAATATGAAAAATTACTTAAAATAGGAGAAGTAGATACAACTTCAGGAGAAGAAAATAACCCACCAGAGCAAGAATCTCCTGAACAAGAATAATATTAAATTAGAAAAGAGGTAAATTCATGATAAAAGCGATGTATTCAGGTGTAAGTGGAATGAAAGCAAATCAAACTAAACTAGATGTAATAGGTAACAATGTAGCAAATGCTGGGACTACTGCTTTTAAGAAAAGTTCAGCTAGAATAACAGATTCATTTTATCAAACTGTACTATATGCAAGTGCTCCAACAGCTGCATTAGGGGGAACAAACTTAGGACAAGTAGGTGTAGGTAGTAAGATATCAAGTATAAATAAAGATATGACACAAGGAAATGTACAGCCAACTAATAGACCATCAGATTTAATGATAGATGGAGATGGGTATCTTCCAGTAGTAAGGCAAGGTACAGTTATGTATACAAGAGATGGTTCTTTTAACTTAGATACAGGATTTAAAGCAACAGCTGGACCTCTGAACGGTGTCAAAGGTGGAAGACTTGTAAATGGAGATGGGTATATGTTACAAGGAGAGGTTTATAAGGGTACATATAATGCTACTACTGGTGAATTTACTAAAAATGCTACTGCAGAAGGAAAAGAACCTCTTGTAATACCTCTTCAAAGCGTAAGTCCTAAGGATGGAACTGTTCAAAATGTATTAGAATACAATATCTCTAAGGATGGAACAGTAGAATTTTTATTAAGTGATGGTCAAAGAACTCAGTTTGTATATCCTATACCTGATGGTAAAAAAGTAGGAGATGCATCTGGCTTAACTGATGCTGATGGAAGGATTCAAAAAGTACAAACATATGCATTTCAAAATCCAGCAGGACTAGATGCAGAAGGAGGAAACTTGTACAAGCCATCAGCAAACTCAGGAGACCCACAAATAGCAGGAGCTACAGGAACAATAATACAAGGAGCAATAGAAGCTTCCAATGTAGACATAGCAGAAGAATTTACAGAAATGATAATAGCAAGTAGGTCTTTCCAAGCAAACAGTAAAATAATATCTACATCAGATGAGATACTTCAAGAAATAATAAGTCTTAAGAGATAGTAGGTACATAGTATGATAAGAGTAACAGACTTAAACGGAAGAAGCTACATATTAAACTCAGACCTTATAGTAAGAATTGACTCCGTTCCAGAAAGTAGAATATTACTTACAACAGGAGAAAAAAATCTTGTAAAAGAGTCTGTAGATGAGATAGTAGATAAAGTGATAAAGTATAAAAGGAAAATAAATGTAGGTTATATTAGGAGCGAAAAGTAATGAAAAAAACAGATTCACTGACATTCATTGGACTAATATTATCTACAGTATTAGTTTTATTTGGAGCAGTAAAAGGAAGTAGTTCAGGATTAAAAAGTTTCTTTGATTTTTCATCAATATTAATAACAGTATTTGGGTCATTTGGAGCGTTGATGATTACATTTACTATTGATGACATGAAACTTATAAAAAATGCATTACAATACTCATTTAAAACAACGAGTATATCAAGATTAGACTTATTGAATCAATTTAAAGCACTTTCAAAAAAAGCAAGAAGAGAAGGTCTTTTGTCAATAGAAAGTGATGTAATGAAAATACAAGACCCATTTATGAAAAAAGGATTAGAGTTATGTATTGATGGTCTGGAAGTCAATGAAATAAGGTCTATATTAGAATTAGAGATAGATTCTGTTGAAGATACAAATAACAGATATTCAAAGATATTTAAAACTTGGGGAACATTCGCACCTGCATTTGGAATGTTGGGGACTCTAATCGGTCTTATACAAATGCTATCTGACCTTACATCACCAGATTTGATTGCTTCTGGTATGGGAAAGGCGTTAATTACAACATTTTATGGTTCTCTACTTGCAAATATTGCTTTAAATCCAATTGCATATAACATAGATGAAAAAACGGAAAAAGAAGTTTACATAAAAGAGATGATGCTGGAAGGTATAATAAGCATACAATCTGGTGAAAGCAGTATAGTAGTTGAGGAACGTTTAGCGACATACCTTTCAAAAACTGAAAAATTACAGTTTATGAAATCCAATAAAAATACAGAAAGAGCAATGAGTAATGGCGCGTAGAAAAAATAAAAAAAAAGATGAGATAAATCCAGATGCATGGTTGGCCACTTATGCAGACACAATAACTCTAATTCTTACATTTTTTGTACTTCTATATGCAACATCAGTTGTAGATATGGAAAAATTTAAAAATATATCAGATGCATTAAAAGGTCAGTTTTCTGGAGTAAGTATGTTTAACACAGGTTCAAGTACAAGTGCGAAGTCTCCAATAGATAGTGGTTTAGTGGATAAAAATGATAAGTCAGATTTAGAACAAGATTTAAAAGATAAGGTTAATAATTCTAACTTGCAAAATAGTGTAACAGTTAAGGATGATAGTAGAGGGATTTTATTAGAGTTAGATGACTCAATATTATTTGACTCTGGGAGTTCGGAGTTAAAAGTTGATAGTAAAGCTACTCTAAATAAAGTATATGACATGATAAAAATGATGAAAAATAAGATAGTTATAGAAGGTCATACTGATAATGTACCTGTAAAATCAAGTACACATGAGTCCAATTGGGATTTATCTTCTAGTAGAGCAGTAAGTGTTGTAAGATACTTTGTAGAAGAAAAGGGCATGGACCCTAAATTGTTTTCAGCAACAGGATGTGGAGAGTATCAACCTTTAGTTTCAAATGATACAGCAAAGGGAAGAGCTGAAAATAGAAGAGTTAATATACTTATAACTATCGACTAGGAGGAAGAGTTTTGTTCAAAAATAAAAAAATTATTCTAATTATTTTGATACTGATTGTTTTCTCAGCAGGAGCAGGGTTTTTTATATTAGGTAAAGGTGGAAGTGGACAAATTGATAAGATTATAGGTTTGTTTATTCCAACAGGAAAAGCTAAAGATGAAATAAAGACAGAAAATCTTGATTTAGAAGAAATGGTATTGAAGCTAGCTGATGAAGGTGTAAGATATTTAAAGGTGTCAATAACTGTATCTTATGATGCTTCATATAAAGATATAGAAAAAAATACACCTTTAATTAGAGATAATATTATAAATTGCCTTATGGCAAAAAGAGCAGATGATTTTTCTGCTGAAAATCTAAATAATATAAAAGATGAAATAAAAAATACTTTAAATACAAATTTAGGTGGGAATGTAATACAAAACATATATTTCACAAATATAGTAGTACAATAAAAGGATGGTAAGACATGATACTTTATTTATTAAAGATATTAATATGTATTCCAATAATTTTAATATTGATAGTCTTATCTTTAAAAATTAGCCAGGGAACTTTATTAAAAAAATACAATGACAAATATGTAAAAATACTAGACATTGTAAGTATAAATAAAAACAATAGCATAATAATTTTAAAAGTAGGTGAAGAAGGATGTATTATTGCATCTTCTTCAGCTAGTATGAATAAGATAAAAGATTTGACCAAAGAAGAAATATCAAAAATAGAAGATGACATTAAAGAGAGAAATTTTAAAATCCAAGATTTTAAAATGGAAAAAATCAAAGCAAAATATGATTTCAGTAGATATATTGGAAAATTTACAAAAAAGGAAGATAAGTAAATGGAACTATTATCAAAATTACCTTTGTCTGACGTACCATATACAAGTTCAATGCAATTGTTTTTATTTCTAACGGCATTAATGTTTTTGCCATTTGTAATGTTCATGATGACAAGCTTTGTTAGAATAGTCATAAGTTTATCATTTTTGAAATCAGCATTAGGAGCACAACAAGCAATTCCAAGTCAAGTTTTGGTAGGGCTTGCGATAGTATTGACAATATTTATAATGAGACCAGTATTAAATGAAATAAACGAAAAGGCATTACAACCATATATGAAAGAAGATATTACTATGGAAAAAGCCATGAAAGAAGCAGAAGTGCCTATTAAAGAGTTTTTACTAAAGCAAACTAGACAAACTGACTTAGATTTATTTGTAGAACAAGCAGGGTTAAAAGAAAAAAAATTAACTCGTGAAAATATACCCTTATCTGTTGTAGTTCCAGCTTTTGCGATAAGTGAACTAAAAACTGCTTTTCAAATAGGTTTTTTAATATACATACCATTTTTGATAATAGACCTTGTTGTAGCAAGTGTTTTAATGTCTATGGGAATGTTTATGTTACCTCCAGTTATGATATCATTACCATTTAAGTTGTTATTATTTGTAATGGTGGATGGATGGAACTTGATAGTAAAAACATTGATATTGGGATTTGGATAGGAGAAAAATAATATGAGTGAATTTATGATAATGAGTGTTCTTAAAAATGGTATGTTTACAGGAGCTATGATTGCAGCTCCAGTACTTATTGTTTCTCTTGTAGTTGGACTTTTAATAAGTGTATTTCAAGCTACAACTCAAATCCAAGAGCAAACTTTGACATTTGTACCAAAACTAATAGCAATTCTTTTGGTAGTAGCTATTGGTGGAAGCTGGATGTTACATACTCTTATTAGTTTTACTTCTGAGATATTCAATATGATGTCTCTTATAACTAAGTAAGTAGGATACATATGATTTTTGTATTTATTAGAATAGTAGCCTTCTTTGGAACATTGAGAATGCTATTTCCAGCTGGTACACCTGCTTTATTTAAGTCACTCTTTGCAATCATTATATCAATATTGATTTCAAGTACTATGCAAATTGAATATGTAACAAATATAGACAATATTGTAATGTTTACTTTATATGGTATAAATGAGACTATAACAGGGATTATTCTTGGATATATAACGAATCTATGTTTTTACAGTATCAGAATGGCAGGTTCTATGATGGACCAACAGATGGGATTATCAATGATTAATATGTTTGACCCAAATTCAATGACTCAAACAACTCTAATTGATAATCTTATGAACTGGACAGCAATTATGATATTTTTTAGCATGGATGGTCACCATATTTTAATTCGAGGTATAAGGTATAGTTTTGAGTTAATTCCAATAGGAAAATCATTTGTAGATAATAATATAGATTATATAATAAACATATTTGTGCAGTGCTTTATAACTGGGTTTAAAATAGCAATACCTATTGTACTTTGTCTGCTTATGGCAGATTTTATATTAGGTCTTATATCAAGAAGTGTACCTCAACTAAACGTAATGATAGTTGGTATGCCATTAAAAATATTGGTTGGTATAGCATTATTTATCATATCAATACCTTTAATTGTCAACCAAATAAGTCATTTATTGAGTCAAATACCAAAGATGTATGAGGGAACTTTTGCACTAGCCCCTATGTTTTTTATGGGTTCAACAGACAAAACAGAAGACGCTACTCCAAAGAAAAGGGGAGAACAAAGAAAAAAAGGTAATATAGCAAAAAGTAGAGAATTACCTGTTGCAATGACCTTATTTGCATTCACTTTGTTAGTCCCTACATTATTTTCATATGTAGTGGACACACTTAAATCTTCACTCAATCATTTTTTAAGCGTGAATTTTTATATGAACATAAATTATTCAAACCTAGAAAACTTAATTATAGTAGGATTAATGGATTTTTTCAAGATATTTTTGCCAATAGCTATTCCATTTTTGGTCTTAGGTGTAGTAGCTAACCTATTTCAAGTGGGAATATTATTTACTGGGGAAACTTTGAAACCAAATTTATCAAAATTAAATCCAATTAGTGGATTCAAAAACATGTTTTCTATGAGAAGTTTATCAACTTTAATAAAGGATACAGCAATTATATCTGTCTTAGCTTACATAGGATATAAATTTTTTCAAGATAATTATTTAGATATCTTAAAACTAGGGAATATATACTTACCAACTTTAATGTATACAGTTAAAGACTTAGTATATTCCATATTAAGTAAAATTTGTATAGCTATGATAGTTATAGCAGTTGCAGATTATTTTTATCAAAGGTATAGTCATAAAAAACAACTAAGAATGACAAAACAAGAAGTTAAAGATGAATATAAAAACTCAGAAGGAGACCCAGAAATAAAAGCTAAGATAAAACAAAAACAAAGACAAATCTCATCTCAAAGGACTATGCAAGCAGTACCAAGCGCTACTGTAATAGTAACCAATCCAACTCACTTATCTATAGCAGTGAGATATGAAAAAGGGAAGGACCAAGCTCCAGTAGTAGTGGCAAAAGGTGCAGATTATTTAGCTTTTAAAATAAGGGAAATCGCAAAGGGAAATGACATCCCAATAATAGAAAATAAACCCATTGCTAGGTTGTTATATAAGCAAGTAGAAATAGACCAAGAAATTCCAGAGGACATGTATCAAGCTTTTGCAGAGATCTTAGTAGCAGTATATAAAATCAAAAATAGATACAAAGTCCCAAAAAGGTAGGATAAGTAATGAATAAGTTTAATCTAAAAGAACATATGGACGTAATAGTGGCTTTTGGTGTTGTAGGAATTGTTCTTATGATGATAGTGCCATTACCTACATTTATATTAGATATTTTACTGGCAATTAACATAAGTTTATCTGTGCTAATTTTATTAATGACATTATTTACAACAAATGTACTTGATTTATCTATATTTCCAACAGTGTTACTTGTTACAACACTATTTAGATTGGGATTAAATCTTTCATCAACTAGATTAATTTTAACTCAAGGATACGCAGGTGAAGTTATAGAGGCATTTGGAAGTTTTGTTGTAGGTGGAAATTACGTAGTAGGGATAATTATATTCCTAATTATATTAATTGTTCAATTTGTCGTTATAACTAATGGTTCTGGAAGAGTATCTGAAGTAACAGCTAGATTTACGTTAGATGCCATGCCAGGGAAGCAGATGAGTATAGATGCAGATTTAAATGCAGGAGTTATAGATGACAAAACTGCTAGAAAAAGAAGAAAAGAACTCCAACAAGAAGCTGATTTTTATGGTTCTATGGATGGTGCAAATAAGTTTGTAAAAGGAGATGCTATAGCAGGTCTTATAGTAACAGCAATAAATATAATAGGAGGAATTGTAATAGGAGCTGTAATGCTAAACATGACTCTTATGGGTGCAGCTCAGACTTATGTAAGACTTACTATAGGTGATGGACTTGTAAGCCAGATACCAGCTCTACTAATATCCACATCAGCTGGTATAATCGTAACAAGAGCTTCGACTGATGAAAACTTTGGTGACTTAGTAGGTAAGCAATTAACAGCAATACCAAAAGCAGTAATGATGACTGGTTGTGTTTTAATTATACTTGGTATGATGCCTGGATTACCCAAGCCAGCGTTTTTTTCACTGGGAATAGGTGCAATAGCAGCAGGTTACTTCTTAGGAAGAGAAAAGAAGGATACCTTAGAAGATTTAGATTTTGAAAAACCTGATATGGTAAATCCAGACAAAAACGAAGTAGAAGATGTAACAAACTTAATAAATGTAGAAGCTATAGAAGTAGAAATTGGATATGGCTTAATATCTTTAGCTGATGAATCAGCAGGAGGAGATTTACTTCAGAGAATAGCATCAATAAGAAGACAATGTGCCATAGACATGGGTATAGTTGTACAACCTATAAGAATAAGAGATAATTTACAACTAAATCCAAACCAATATAACATAAAGATAAAAGGTAATGTAGTTGGTGGATATGAGATAATGCCTAATATGGTTTTATGTATGGACCCTATGAATCAAGGTTTTAATATATTTGGAATAAAGACAATTGAGCCTACTTTTGGAATAGAGGCACTTTGGATAGAAAGTGATAAGGTAGAAGATGCAGAGTTAAAAGGTTATACAGTTGTAGATTCATCCACAATACTTATAACCCATTTACTAGATATAATAAAATCCAATGCACATGAGTTACTGGGAAGACAAGAAGTTAAGACTATTATAGATGCAGCAAGAGAAAATTATAGTGCTGTAGTTGATGAGTTGATACCAGACTTAATGACACTTGGTGAAGTTCAAAAAGTACTTAAAAATCTGTTGAGAGAAAAAGTAAATATAAAGGATAGGGTTACAATCCTTGAAACACTTGCAGACCAGTCCAGAAACACAAAAGACATAGAGCTTCTTACTGAATATGTGAGAATAGCTTTAGCTAGAAGTATTTGTACGAATTTGGTGGATGAAGATAAGTCAATTGTAGTGGCTACATTATCTCCAGAAACAGAGGAATTGGTATCTAATAATTTACAAAGGTCTGTAAATGGAACTTATCCAGCTGTTGACCCAGAAAACACAAACAAAATATTTGAGAGTATACAAGATGTAATAGGTAATGTATATTTCAATCATAATATACCAGTAATAGTAGTATCACCAAAGATAAGAGCACCATTTAGAAAACTAGTTGAGATTGTATATCCTAATTTGACTGTACTATCATTAAATGAAATACCTAATGATGTTAAAATCAAAGCAGAAGGTGTGGTGAGCATATATGATGACGAAAAAGTATACAGCTAATACAATTCAGGATGCTATGAATCTAGCCAAAATGGAATTGGGTGACAATATTACATTAATAGATAAAAAAGAAGTAAGAAAATCTGGAATACGAGGTATTTTTTCAAAGAGAGATATCGAATTAACTGTCGGATGGGAAAAGAGAGATAATGTAGAACAAAATGACTTGAAACGAGAGGTAGAACAATTAAAGTCAATTATAAGTAATATGGGGTTTGATAATAAGAATGACAATGATATAGATAAAATATGTAAGAACCTACTAAATCTAGAGTTAAATGAAGAAATTGTAGAGTCCATAAGAACTGACTTACAAGAGATGAAGTTCAATGGAATTGATACAAGTAAAAATTTAGTGGAAAGTCTAAAGAAAAAGATTAAAATAGAAAATCCAACGATAAATGGGAAAATCGCTCTAGTTGGACCACCAGGAGTAGGTAAGACAACTACAATAGCAAAGTTAGCCGCAAAATTAGTATTTGAGGAAAATAAAAAAGTAGGTGTAATAACTATAGATACCTATAGAATTGGCGCTGTGGAGCAGTTAAAGATATATACTGACATAATGAATATTCCTTTTAAAGGAGTAATAAGCCCTGATGAGATGGAGTTGGCACTTGATGAGATGAAAGATTGTGATGTTGTATTAATAGATACTACAGGTAGAGGATATAAAAATTCTATGCAAATATTAGAAATCAAAAATCTCATAGATAAAGCTGAAACTGATAATATACACTTAGTTTTGAATTGCACAACAAGAGAAAATGATACAAAAGCAATTATAGATTCATATAGAAATGTGAACTTTAAAAGCTTAATAATTACAAAGCTGGATGAAACAATCACATATGGTTCCATCTTTAACATAGTGAATTATGCACAAAAACCAATATCGTATATTACAATAGGGCAAAGTGTTCCTGATGACATTATAAAACCTAATGAAGATAAGATTATAAGATTACTATTAGGAGTTGAAAGTATATGATTGACCAAGCTCAAATCTTGAGAAAGATGGCAATAGAAAAAAGAGGACTTGATGAATTTATAGTGGAGAATGGGAATGCACCTAAGATAATTACAATAGCTTCTGGGAAAGGTGGTGTTGGAAAGAGTAATCTCGCTACAAATTTGTCTATCTGTTTGACTAGGCTTAATAAAAAAGTTCTTATATTAGATGCAGATATAGGAATGTCAAATATAGATATAATAATGGGTGTAAATGTAAAAGGTACGATAATTGATGTAATTAATGGAGAAAAAAATATAGAAGATATAATTTCACGTACTAAATATGGTGTGAATATAATTTCTGGAGGTTCTGCACTTAATCATATAGAAGATTTTACAGAAGCTCAAAGAAATAAGTTTATACATAGCATAGAACAGATTCATGATGTCGATTTTATAATAATTGACACAGGTGCTGGTATGAGTAAAAGTCTATTGTCATTTATATATTGTAGTACTGAATTTTTCTTAATAACAACTCCAGAACCAACATCATTAACTGATGCATATAGCTTACTAAAGGCCATAAGTAATTTTGGGATAAAGAGAAGTGCAAACATAATAATCAACAGGGTAATAAATTTAGAAGAAGCAAAATCTACATACAACAGAATAAAGATGGTTGTAGACAAATTTTTAAATCTTAATTTAGAGTTATATGGATATATAATAGATGATAAAAAAGTAGGAATATGTGTAAAAAAGCAGATACCATTTATTCTGGAATATCCTACAAGTAGCGCTTCAAAGTGTATTATATCTATAGCAAAGAGAATGGTAAGTCAGTCAAGAGAAGATATTGATGAGAATAAGGGTCTACTAAGAAAAATGTTTAGTATATTTAAAAGCTAAGGAGGCGTAGTTAATGAATAGAGAAGAATTAATAAAAGAGAATATGCCTCTTGTAAAGAGTATAGCAAGAAAATTTTTTATACCTGGGAAAGGCTTTGAATATCAAGATTTAGTAAATAGTGGAGTTATTGGATTGATTGATGCAATAAATAAGTTTGATGTTGAAAAAGGAGCAAAATTTTCTAGTTACTCTTATATAAAAATAAAATCAGCTATATTAGATGAAATTAGAAATCAAAGTCCAATCTCTAAGCATAATTTAACTAAAGTAAATAAATATAATAGAGTAGTAGAAAAATTGCAGGCTGAGTTATTAAGAGAGCCAACTTCATATGAAATTGCGAATGAATTAAATATTTCAGAAAAGGAACTTTATGATATCGAAAATAATATAGACATGCTAAATATTGTATCATTAAACCATGTAATCTTTGAAGATACAAATGAAACTGTACAAGATACAATAAGTGACAGAGATGAAGATATTCCAGCAAATGTAATAGAGGAAGAAGAAAAACTAGAAATTTTATCTCAAGCAATTTGTAATTTAAAGGAAAAGGAAAAATTAATACTTTCACTGTACTATTATGAAGATTTAAATCTAAAGGAAATAGGAAAAGTGCTAGGTGTTTCAGAATCAAGAGTTTCACAACTCCACAGAAAATCAATAAGAAACTTGAGAAGCAAAATAAAAGAACTTAAATATTCTATATAGATGGTGATTGATGTGATGATACAAATTATATTAATAGTAGTGTCTATTTTGATAATAGTAACTATAATAGCAAATTTACATAAGGAATCGAAAAACAAAGATAACAGGTACTTTGACAAAATATTTGAACAGGAATATGAGGCAAATGATAGATTGATAGTTGCAGAAAAAAGAAGATTCTTTTTAGATAAAGTACTTGCTGAAATAAGAAGTAATAATCATATAAAAGTTTATGAAAATTATAACTTAATAAAAACTAATGAAGAAAAAAAAGACAGTATCTTTATAGAATCAAGACAGGAAATAAAACAAGAAAATGAGCTATCTCTTAAAGTGAAACATCTTATAAATTCTGGTTATGATGATGTGGAAATATGCAAGATGCTACATATTGGAAAGGGTGAGCTGTCATTAATAAAGAGTTGTTACAAAATATAAGAATATTATTATTTGATAAAAAAGTACTTTTAGGAATAGGAATTGGTATATTAATATCGACTTTATGTATAATGCTTTTTAGTAATAATGATATGAGCAAAGCAGAGATAGAAAAAAAGGCCAGAGCATTAGGGATGAAATATTCAAGTGAGATGAAAGTTTTAGAATAAATAATCTTGTTAAACAATTTACGAAAAAGGAGGTCATAATGTGATAAGAGGATTATATACAGCAGTTTCGGCTATGATAACAAATCAACAAAAGCAAAATGTTGTTGTCAATAACCTAGCCAATATGGACACTAATGGATATAAAAGTAAACAGCTTTTAACCAAGAGTTTTGATTCATTGAAATTAGAAGCTTACAATAACTACGCAAATGGAACTAAACAAAAGCAAGAGATAGGTGAAATAAGTCCAGGTATTTCCATGGATGAAACTATTACAAATTTTAACCAAGGTCCTATAAAGCAGACTGATAATAAAATGGATGTAGCTATTCAAGGTAAGGGGTTCTTTTTGGTTAGTGATGCAGCTGGGAATCAGTTTTATACTAGAAATGGTAATTTTAGGACAGATAATCAAGGAGACCTTATAACTAGTGAAGGATACTATGTTCTTGGAACAAATACTGTAACTGGTGCTGTGGGTCATATAAATGTAGGAAATAAGAAATTTGAAGTAGCAAATGATAATACAATATCACTGGACGGAAATGCTATGTACAAATTTAATATGGTAGATTTTAATGACTATAATAAGCTAAAAAAAGAAGGCGATAACCTGTATTCTGGAGAAGGAGCTATAAAAGCAAATAATGCATATACAATACAAAATGCTATAGAGTCATCTAATGTAGATATGGTATCTGAAATCAATAATATGATGACAATTTCAAGAGAATATGAAGCAAATCAAAAAATAATTCAAGCTATGGATTCTAAATTAGCAAAAATAGCAAGCGAGATTGGTTCAGTAAGATAGATAATAGGAGGTGAATTTTTATGTACACAATGTTTTATACTAGTAAAACAGCTTTATCAGCAAATCAAAGTAAACTAGATATAATATCTAATAATATAGCAAATACTGATTCCACAGGATATAAAAAGCTAAATATGGAATATTCTGATTTAGTAGATGAAGTACTAAATAGACCATCTTACCCGACAAATGGTAAAGACATATCAACTGGAACTGGCTCTAAAGCCTCAGCTCCTATGAGAAATTATGAACAAGGAGCATTAGCTCCAACAAATAGTAAAAGTGATTTGGCAATAGATGGAGAAGGATTCTTTAGAGTCATAAGAAATGATGGGACATATGCATATACAAGAAATGGTGGATTTAATGTAGATGCTTTAGGTAAGATTGTAGATGATAGTGGAAATATACTAGATGTCCAATTTGATGCAGGTTATAACTACAATAATACAAATATAACTGATACAAACTTAACCGTTTCAAGAAATGGAGATTTATTTGTAGATAATAAAAAAATAGGAACGATAAATTTGTATGAGCCTACAGGAACTCAAAATTTTATATCTGAAGGAGATAGCCTATTTGTTGCAACTGATGCAGGAGAAGTCAAACAAGTTGGAAAAGTTGATATAGTTCAAGGCTACAGAGAAAGGTCAAATGTTTCTTTACAAGAAGAATTTGTTGATTTAATAGCTACTCAAAGAGCATTTCAAATGAATTCAAAAGGAATAAAGACAGCTGATGAAATGTGGCAAATAGCTAATAATTTAAGAGCTAAATAATTATGTAAGGTGAGGAATATTCATGTATGATATGAAAGATTATGATTTCGGCAAACCTCAGAGTTATTCAAGAGAAAATTTAACTTGCTTAAATTTTTTATTAGCTGAATTCTGTAAAAAATATAAAAACTATATAGTTTATGAACTTAAGTGTAATTCTAGTATGGTGGTTGAGAATATAGACCAAGTAAATTATCAAACTTTTTTAGATAAAGTGACATCTTCGTGTTTAGTAGTACAAAATTCGATGGAACCTATTATGAAAAACTTTTCTTTTAGAATAGATAGAAGTGTAGCTGATATGTGGATTGATATAACATCTGGAGGAAATGGAGTTACAATAGATACTAACAGAGAACTTACAGAACTTGATAAGAAATTACTTTTACATCTTATGGAGGATTTAGTAAGAAATATGCATTTATTTGAAGGCTTTGAAAACATACAAGTGTTAGATACACATACACATATTAATTTACCACAATTGTGTTCACCAACTGCACCTGTATGTGTTGTAGATTTAAAAGTGCTAAATGATAATAAGCATATTGGTAATGTTTCACTTTGTTTCCCATACAATGCTTTAGAGGCCGTTTTGGAAAATATTTCTGTAGTAGAATTTTTAGATATGGATGCAGGGGATAATTCAGAGGAATTCACTAAGAAAATCTATGATAGTGTATCTAATATAGAATTATCAGTTATTGCAGAGATAGGTAAAGTATCAATTAATGTTGAGGATTTACTTAAACTAGAAGTTGGAGATGTAATAGTAACAAATAAAAAGATAAATGATTATATAGATGTATATGTAGAAAATTCAAAATCATACACAGCAACACCAGGATTTATATCAAGTAAAAAGGGTGTGAAAATAAATGATGCTGTCAAAAAAGAGGTGTAGTTATGGATAATAGTAATCTTATTTCAGATGAAGAAGCAAAAATGTTACTGAATGATAAAATTGAAAAAGAAATTAGTGGAGATGATGAATTAGCTTTAGAAATTTCTGAAACTAATAGAAATAATATAGATAGAATACTTGACCTTAAGTTAGAGTTATCTGTAGTTATAGGAAGAACTAAGATGAGTTTGAGAGATATTTTAAATCTAAATAAAGGTTCTCTTATTGAACTTGATACTTTAGCAGACCAAGATGTAGAAATACTAATAGACAATAAAGTACTGGCTTATGGAAAAGTGGTAGTGGTAGACTTAAACTTTGGTGTAAAAGTAACAAGTATAGTAAGTGAAGAGGACATGGTAAAATCTCTTGTTTAGAAACAAAATCAATTAATACTTATGGCATGAGGTGGTATTTATTTTAAACTTAAATGATGTAAAGAAAGATATATTAAAACTCAATAAAAAAGACTCATGTGTTCTATATAATGAATCTATCGATAATATAAATAATAATTGTATATCAAGTGGATTAAACTTTTTAAAAGAAGCAAGAGATTTAAGCCCAAATGATGTAGATATTTTAAATCTTATAGGTCTTGTAAACCTACTAAAATGTAATTTTGATGAGGCTGTAGAAAGTTTCTATAAGAGTTCCCTTTGCGAAAAAACTGCTCTGTGTGAAAAGTATATAAATATGCTTACATCTGAGGAGTTTTTAATTTTCTTTGAAAAATATAATCAGCTTATAAGATTCATAAATAAAGGAATGTACAAAGAAGCTATACAAGGTTTTAAATTTATAACTGAGCAATATAGTGACTTAATAGAGCCTTATGAGTTACTTGCTTTGATTTATGATAAAGAAGAAGATTACATAAAATTTGATGAATGTTTAGAAGTTTTAAAAAGAATTGATAAAGAAAATCATTTATTAAACCAAGAGAATAATATATTAGATACATATAATAAAAAAATTAAAAGTAATGCAGACGTAGATATTTATGAAAGTGAATTTTCACATAAAAATATTAAACACTCTAAATTTGATGGAACTAAAGATGTTGTTAAGAAAGATAATATAACAGAAAAACAGAAAAACTTAGCTTCTAATGAGAAAAAAAATATTAAAAAAAATAAATATCTACATTTAGCAATAATATTAGGTATATTATTAATAGGACAAAATATATATAGCTCTTATAAGATGAATAATTTAAAAAATCAGATGTCTGAAAACACTAGTGTTAAAAATGAAGAAAAATTAAATTCTAGCTTAAATGATAAAGAAAATAAGGATAAGACTTCTAATGCAAATAATAATGATAGAGGTAATGACAAAGAAGATGTAAATTCTGAAAAAAATACTGTAGACAATGAAAGTGATAAAAATACTGATTTATTTACAGAAGATGAATTGATGTCTAAAGCGAATAATTTAAAGAAGGAAAAGAAAACCAAGTCGTCTATACAATTATATAAAGAGGTAGTAGATACTGGTGAAAATAAAGGCAATATATCAGAGGCAACTTATCAAGTAGCTATTCTTAGTGAAAAATTAAAAGACTATAATACTGCTGAAGAATATTATAAAATGTATGTAGAAAATTACTCAGAAGAAGATGCCTATTTTGATGAATCGTATTATAATTTAGGTATGATGTATTATAATAAAGGTGATTTAAAAAACTCTAAATTGACATTAAAAAAACTAGCTAATAAGGTTCCTAATAGTATGTATAATAACTCAAAGGTAAAGGAAATTTTAAAAGAGGAATAAAAAAATAACTAAGAAAAATAAATTATTTTATTTTAAAATAATTTATTTATAATATATTGACATACTATTTTAAAAAATTTAAAATAGTAATTATAAAATGAGGAGGGATAAAAATGGAGTTTGAAAAAGGAAGTATTTCAATTCATACAGAAAATATTTTTCCTATAATTAAAAAATGGTTATATTCTGATAAGGACATATTTATAAGGGAGCTTATCAGTAATGCATGTGATGCAGTAAGTAAACACAAAAGACTTATATCATTAGGAGAAATATCAGAAAATAATCCATCAGATTATAAAATTACTGTATCTGTAAATAAAGGTGAGGGTACACTTAAATTTATTGATAATGGAATAGGTATGACTGAGGAAGAAATAAAAAAATACATAAACCAAGTTGCCTTTTCAGGTGCAGAAGATTTCTTTAATAAATATAAGGATAAAATGGAAGAGTCAAATGACATAATAGGTCATTTTGGGTTAGGATTTTATTCTGCATTTATGGTGTCTAAAAAAGTACAAATAGATACACTTTCATATATGGAAGGAGCAACTCCTGTAAGATGGATATCTGAAGGTGGTACAGAATATGAAATATCTGAATCAGATAGTAGACATGACAGAGGAACTACGATAACACTATTTATTGATGATGATAGTAAGGAATTTTTAGATGAATTTACTGTAAGAGGAATAATAAACAAATACTGTTCTTTCCTACCAGTAGAGATATATTTAGAAGATGTTGAAAGATTAGAAAGAGAAGCTAAGGAAGATGAAGAAAAAGCTAAAAAGCAAAAAGAAGATGGAAAAGAAGAAGAAGTTATAGATGCAAAGGTAATTGAACCATTAAATGATACTAATCCTTTATGGCTTAAATCTCCAAAGGATTGTACTGATGATGAGTATAAAGAGTTTTATAGAAAAGTATTCAATGTATTTGATGAACCTTTGTTTTGGATACATCTAAATGTTGATTATCCTTTCAATTTAAAGGGTATACTTTATTTCCCTAAATTAAAAAATGAATTTGAATTGACAGAAGGAAAAGTAAAATTATATAACAATCAGGTCTTTGTAGCTGACAACATAAAAGAAGTTATACCAGAGTTTTTACTTTTATTAAAAGGTGTAATAGATTGCCCAGATTTACCACTAAATGTATCAAGAAGCTTCTTACAAAATGATAGAGATGTAAGTAAAATTTCTAAACATATAATTAAAAAAGTAGCAGATAAGTTAAAATCTCTTTGTAAAAATCAAAGGGAAGAATACAACAAGTTTTGGGATGATATACAAATATTCATTAAATATGGTTGTTTAAAAGATGAGAGCTTCTATGAAAAAGTGAAAGAATGTATATTATTTAAAACTATTGATGATGAGTATATAACACTTCAAGATTATTTAGAAAAATGTAAAGAAAAACATGAAAATAAAGTATTCTATGTAAGTGATAAAGAGCAACAATCACAATATATAAAATTATTTAAGGAATATGACCTAAATGCTGTGGTATTAAATTCATCAATAGATACTCATTTTATTTCATTTATGGAATACAAAGAAAATGGTGTTAAATTCAACAGAATAGATGCAGACCTTTCTGATGTATTAAAAGACAAAAATGAAAATAAAGATAGTGAAGAAAATAAAGAAGAGATAGCTAAGATAGAAGGGTTATTTAAAGAAGCTGTCGGAGAAAGAGTGAAAAATTATTCTGTAGAGGGATTAAAAAACGAAGAAACTCCAGCTATGATTTTAGTATCTGAACAATCTATTAGAATGGCAGAAATGCAGTCAAGATTTGCTGGAATGGATTTAGGAATGAGCTTTGAGGAAGAAAAGACTCTTGTAATAAATGAAAACAGCCCGATTATCAAAAAATTAGTTTCTCTTAAAGATGATGAAGAAAAGAAAGATAAAGTAGCACTTATATGTAATCAAATAGCTGATTTAGCTTTACTTTCTAATAAAGAATTAAAGCCAGGAGAATTAGATTCATTTGTACAAAGAAGTAATAAACTTATGAATATGTTAATAGAGTTATAGACTTAAAATATAGGAAAATAAAGTTTAAAAAATTTGTATGATACAAAAATGAAAAGAGTTGTCTTAAGATGATTGAAATTATCTTTAGATAACTCTTTTTTATTTTTATAATTTTTAGTTAAGTTTTAATCATTTAACGGTACTTCAGCAAGAAATATATTTGATTAAATAGAGTTAACTTGATATGAAATAAAATAATACATATAATTAAGTAAAAGATTATTTTATAAATTATGTTTCAATACATAATTATACTTTTATTAAAAAATAAAGTTATTACTAAAGTAGAAAAATAGGAGGTTTTAGCATGAATTTTAATTATAGTTTGCCAGTAAATATTTTATTTGGAAGAGGAAGAATTAATGATGTAGGAATAGAAGTATCTAAATATGGTAAAAAAGTATTAATTGTAACTGGGAAAAACAGTACAAAGAAAACAGGGTTACTTGATAAGACAATAGATTTGCTAAAAGGTGCTAAAGTAGAATATGAAGTTTTTGATAGAGTAGAGCAAAATCCTCTTATAACTACTATATATGCAGGCGTAGAAGCTATAAAAGAAACTGGTTGTGATTGTGTTTTAGGTCTTGGTGGTGGAAGTATAATGGATGCAGCTAAAAGTATAGCTTTTTCTTATAAAAATCCAGGTGATTTAAATGATTACATATTTGGAATTAAACAAGGTGAAGAGGCCCTACCTATAGTTTTAGTTCCAACAACATCAGGCACAGGTAGTGAAGGGAATTGTTTTGCAGTGCTTACAAATTCAGATACTAAAGATAAAAAATCTATAAAAAAGAATAGCATGTATGCAAAAGCCTCAATAATTGACCCAGAGCTTATGGTAACAATGCCAAAACATATAATTGCATCAGTTGGATTTGATGCACTTGCTCACAACATAGAAGCATATCTTTCTAATGGAAGAAATCCTCTTTCAGATGTACAGGCTATCTATGGGATTGAACTTATATCAGAAAGCTTAGTAAATGTATACAATAATTCTGATGATTTAGAAGCTTGGGAGAAAATAACACTTGCAAGCACTATTGGTGGGATGACAATTGGTACAGCTGGAACAACTCTTCAACATGGAATGGAGCATCCTGTAAGTGGTCTTAGAGATGTAATGCATGGAAAAGGTCTTGCAGCTTTAACACCAACTATTGTAGAAAGTTCATGGGATAGTGATATTGAAAGGTTTGGAAATATATCAAAACTATTGGGTGGAACTTGTGCAGAAGATTGTTCAGGTGCAGTTAAAAATTTCCTTAAAAAGATAGATTTAGATATAAAGCTAAGTGACTTAGGTATTGTAAAATCAGATATTGATTGGTTAACTGATAACTGTATGAAAATATCTGCTGCAAATATTAAGAGACATCCAAAGACTTTTAATAAGGAACAAATAAGAGAAATATACTATAAATCTTTGTAAATTAAATTTATAAATTAAATTTTAGATAAAAATTGGTTGTGTTAGTTGTTATAAGTAAATAAACTTGTAATTAGTTAATGCAAAAAAATAAATTTATCTCAAATGTTTATTTTACTTTCTGATAAATAAAGAAACTTAAAAAGGGGAAGATTAACTAAGTAATATTTTATAAAAATCTTCATTTTAAAAACTTTAAGTAGAGGTGAAATAAATGTTTAATCCTAAAAGAATAATATTTGAAAAGGGTAGCTTAGATACTGATATTGGGAAAAACATATATGATAAATTTAAGGATAAAAAAGATGTAGAAATAATTAAGATATCATCAAATAGGGTTAAGGAACATATCCCAGGAGAAAATCTATATGAACAATATAGAAATGGAAAACAAACAATGGTAGTTAGCACTAGGAAAAGCTTAAAATTTCAAACATGTAAACCTTCTGCTAATTATCAACTACCACTTGTCAGTGGATGTATGGGAAGATGTGAATATTGTTATTTAAACACACAACTAGGTGATAAACCCTTTATAAGGGTGTTTGTAAATATAGATGAGATACTTGAACAAACAAAGAAGTATATTGAAGATAGAAAACCACAGGTAACCATATTTGAAGGAGCAGCTACATCAGACCCTGTTCCAGTAGAGCCATATACTAATTCATTGAAAAAGACAATAGAGTTTTTTGGAAAAGAAGAAAAGGGAAGATTTAGATTTGTTACTAAATACAGTGATGTAGATAGCTTGTTGGATGCTGAGCATAATAACCATACAGAGATAAGATTTAGCATAAATACACCTAGAATTATAGATGGACATGAGCATTATACAGCTTCTGCAAAGAAAAGAATAGAATCAGCTGTAAAGCTTGCAAAAGTTGGATATCAGATTGGATTTATAATAGCTCCTGTGTTTTTATATGAAGGTTGGGAAGAGGAGTATAGAAGTCTGATTAGAAGTATAAAAGAAGCTCTTCCAAAAGATTTTGATAGAAAAATTATATTTGAAGTTATATCTCATAGATATACAACTAAAGCTAAAAATAGAATATTAGAAATTTATCCAGACACATTATTGCCAATGGAAAATGATGATAGAAAGTTTAAATATGGTCAATTTGGATATGGAAAATATGTATATACTAAAGAGCAGTTGGATGATATGAAGGAATTTTTTAGTAAAGAAATAAATACAGTGTTTAAAAACAATTTAATAAAATATATAATATAGCAAATCTTCAAATAAGATTTGCTATATTTTATTTTTACTGCAATACTTTATGTTTACAATAAAATATTGTAATTGTCATATAGCCTATTATTAATATTACAATATTTAACATAGAGTAGAGAACTAATAACCACTTATGATATTACTTAGAAGTGGGAGAATACTTGTCTAAAGACAAGTTAAATAAGTTTAAATAATCTTGTTGGTAAGTATTGTAAAGATTAAAAAAGGCACTGTATATCAAGAAGAATTTTTATGATTTTGATAATATAAATATAGAAGCTTAAGATAACTATAAGGAGGAATTATAATATGCATGCATGGGAATCCATTCAAACTACACTAGACTTGATAGAAGAAAGGTTATCAGAAGAAATATCTATTGATGATTTAGCAAATGCAGCTAATTTATCACCATTTTATTATCAACGATTATTTAAAAGGTTAGTTAATAAGACCGTAATGGAATATATAAAGCTTCGTCGCCTTGCAAAAGCTTCAGAATACTTAGCAGAAAATAAAAATCGTATACTTGATGTAGCTTTAAATTTTGGATTTGATAGCCATGAGACATTTACACGTGCTTTTAAAAAAGCATATGGATTAACTCCAGAGGAATATAGAGCAAATCCAGTAAAACTTAATCAATTTGTTAAGCCAGAATTAATTTTAAATTATGTTATGGTTGATGAAGGTGTGCCACTGATTGCCGATGATATAGTGATTGAAGTAACTCGCAGAAGATTGAGTAACTCAAGGACTTTTATTGGAATAGAAAAAGAAATACCTATTTGCCAGTTGATGGGTGGTGAGACAACTGGCATAGCGATAGCAAAGGAATTATGGATGAAACTTGGAAGTCAAAAACACAATATACCAAATAAAATCCCAGGTGGAAATGAATTTGCTGCTCTTTATATGGGAAGTGCAAAAGAAGGTAATTGTATGTATATGGCAGGTATAGAAGTGGAGCCAGGTACATTGGTGGAAGGATATAGTATTTTTGAGTTACCTGCTAAAGAATATTTAGTGTGTGGATTTGAAGCAGAAAATTTTAATGAGTTAGTTGATTCAGCTGTTTTTAAAGCGGATAAGTTTATGGAAAGATGGATGAAGAATCATAATTTAATAGCCACTGATTTTGCGATTGAAATGTATTATCCTACTACACCTGAAGTGGCATATATGGAACATTGGACTATTCCAGTGTCTATTGAACAATAGAAAGGGTGATGAATATGGATTGGCAAGATATGTTTTTTCAAGATAATAAACCAACCTTTGAACAAATCAAAGAATTTATTAATAGTCCATTGTGGGACAAGCTAAATAGTATATTAAGTTCAACATATAGTGTGGAACCAAAACTCGAGTATAGCAAATGTTCAATGCAAAGAGGTTGGAATGTAAAATACAAAAAAAGAGGAAAGTCATTATGTACCTTATATCCTCAAGAAGGTTCCTTCAAAGCTTTAGTCATTGTAAATGAAAGTAATAGAGTTGAGGTTGACTTATTTATTAATACTTGTTGTGATTATATAAAGCAATTGTATAATGAGATAAAATTCTTTAATGGAAGTAAGTGGTTAATGATTCAAATAGATAGTATGTCAGCATTAAATGACACACTTGAGCTTATTAAATTTAGAGTTTAATATATAAAACAGGGTGACTTATATACTCATCCTGTTTTTATATATTAACTTTTAAAAAATATTTAAAATATAATATGGTAGATACACCATTTCAAATTCTTAATTATTTTTCTAAGCAATATAGTTTTAATTTTATCATCTATTAATTGTAATATTGAAATTATTTAGTTTTTTATAAAATTATAATTTAAACTAAAAATTTTTGTAAACATACTATAAATGGCTCAATCAATATAAAAGTAATTTAGAACTTGAAAACATTAAATTAGCAGCTTTGATAACTAAGATATATGAAGAAAAGAATGGTTTTTTTTGACTCTTTAAGGATGACTATGCAGTTAAACTGAGAGTATAAACTTAATGTCAATCACAAGAGAGTGTACAGACTAATGAGAGGCGTAGGTTTAAGGTCTGTTTGTAGAAAAAAGAAATTCAGTTATGTTAAATGTAAATCAGAAGTAATCGCTGGAAATGTATTAAGTAGAAAATTTAGTGCAGATAAAACCTATCAAAAATGGTTAACAGATGTAACTGAATTTAAATTAACCAATGGGACGAAGGCCTATTTAAGTGCAATTCTAGATTTAGGCGATAGAAGTATAATTTCATATGTTATTGGAAAATCAAATAACAATAACTTGGTGTTCGAAACTTTTGATAAAGCAATAGAACTATATCCAAATGCAAAACCTATTTTTATATGGTTTAACTGTATAAAACAGTGGGTACAGTTCACGAAAGAGTAGCTTTAGTTTTGAACTAAAAGTTAAGTTCAAAAAAAATAATCAATAATTTCTGGACTATACTCTACAGCGATAAAGTATAGTCCTTCTTGCTTTTCATTACACCACAAAATGTGGATTTGATACAAATTTATATCTTTTTATTAATTCTTAGTATGTTTTTTTAAATGAATTAGTTTTTTAAGCATTGATATTGAATTTCCTTCATTGGTTGTTATATTAGATTTCTTGATTTTATTGTTATCTCCTATACTTATACTATTATCATATAGCTTAACTTGAATATATTGAATTATATTTTCTGGCTCTTTTCCATTTGTTTCTGATATATCAATATCGAGGTCATATAAATTTCCAAATTTTTTTTCAATAAGTAATAGTATATCTAAAATATTTACTTTTACTTTTGATATTATATCATTAACATCAGTTAAATCAATATTTACTGTAGCCTTTATATGTGTACCAGGTTTTTGTAATAAGTGATAATGTTCTGTATTTAGGAAGGCTATCGTCTTTATTGTATCCAGATAATTCTTTTGTTGCCCAGTTGATTGAGATTTCATCATTTGAGCAATGTAAAATAACGACTAGATTTTGAAGAACTACTTCTATATCCATATTTAAATTTATGAAGTCCTTTATTAGATTGATTTTTGCCAATTTAACTGTTCTATATAAATTAAACTAAGAAATTATTTTACTTAAAATAAAGTAAGATATGTATTATTTTTATTATACCATAAAACATAAAATGGATATTTTTAGATTGATATAAATATATAATAATCTGTTTTAGATAAGAATGAACTAAAAATTAAATGTAGAAATATTATTTTAAAAACCACTTTTTTACATCTAATGAAAAGTGGTTTTTAAAATGAGTAAATTATTAAAATTTACATAAAAAGTAATTTTATTTTACTTAATACCATAAGGACTATTCTTCTATATATTAAAACAGGTATTTTATCAATATTATGGACAAATATAAAAAGCCTCTATGTCTAGAGATTTATGTATTTATAGACTAGTTAGAACTTTCATCATAGTTATTAGTTTTGTACTCTCTAGTAAATAAGAATGGTAAAAACAATATAGCATCAACTAGAATACTCCATAATAGTGATTCTAATGTAAATATAGACTCAATACTTCCTCCAAGTATAATAGAAACAGTGTTATTTACTAAGTGGATTAATATTGGCGCCCAAAGGTTTTTGGTCTTAATATAGGTATATCCTAAAAATATTCCTATAAAGGTACAATATGCTATCTGAGAAATAACACAATAAAATGGGGTTTCGGGACTGTACAAAGTGACACAAAGAGGCAAATGCCAAATTCCCCATATAAAACCTAAAATTAATACACCAAATTTTTTGCCATAAATCTTTTGTAGTCTAGGTTGAAGAAAGTATCTCCATCCAAATTCTTCTCCAAAAAATAAATTAAAACCAAAACATAAATTTATAATTATATTTATAAATACTGTGACAAATTTATTTACAACATTAATTGATAAACTTTCTTTATCAATAATATTTCTAACTATAATTAATATCAAGAATATTAATAGAATGCCTAAAACTTTTTTGAAATTTTTACTTAAAGATAAATTTAAAACTTCAAATTGAAATTCATTGTAAAGAACAACCGCTAAAAGATAAAAAGATGTTAATGTATCTATTGTTGAAGAAATAATACTACTATGGATTAAAAATGTTTCAGCTATAGATATTACTATTCTCACAATTGTAGTTATAGCAAAAAACTTTAAAAATTTATCCACTGTTGAATCAAACTTGTAATTAGAAACTTTTTTTAGGACAACAATTGCTGAAAATGCAGGAATATACATAAATAATACAGAGAAGCTTGATATAAGTTCACTATTATTTGGTTTTGATATTGACCAAAATAAAAATATTGATGTAAAAGCAATCAGTAAAAAATTTATTAATAAGAAATAGTTTATTTCTTTTTTTATTATCTTGATATTATTTGACATATTAATTCCCCTTATCTTAAATTTTAAAATTATATATAATAACAAATTTTATATAGAAATAAATATATGTAGCAAATATTGAAAACTAACAAAAATATTTTTATATATTATTAAAGAACTAAAAAAAAGTTTGTAATGATTGTATATTATATGATTAAGTTATTTTTCTGCATTCTTTACAATTAAGTCCGCATGTGTTTTTCTCCTGCATATTAATAGCGCCCCAATTAGCAAACTGTCGCAAAATAGGTACAATACTTTTACCTTTATCTGTTAATGTATATTCAACTTTTGGAGGAATTTCATTGTATTGTTTACGATGAACAATACCATCAGACTCTAAATCTTTTAATGATTGAGCTAGCATAGTATTTGTAATTCCATCTAATTTTCTTTTTATACTACTATACCTAATTGGATTATCAACTGCTAACATACATATAATAGGCAATTTCCACTTTCCACCAACAATATCTAATGCGTAACGTATAGGGCAAGTTAATCCTTCAGCATTTTCAGTTATATTATTTTTATTATCCAAACTCATTTTAATTCACTCCTCAATTCCAATAGTATCTTTTTTATACTTTATCAGAAAAAACTGCATACTTGTTTTTTTCTTATTTTATATTAAAATTATATCAAAGGATAATCCTTAATACAAGTATTTAAAAGGGGTGTAGTAATTATGAAAGTATTAGAATTTTTGAACAAAGCAGGAGTTTATTATTTAGCAACAGTTGATGAGAACAATCAAGCACATGTGCGTCCTCTAGGATTTGTTATGGAATATGATGGCAAACTTACATTTTGCACATCTAATCAAAAAGATATGTTTAAGCAACTTATTTTTAATCCAAAGGTTGAACTTTGCTGTATAGACCAAAAACTTAATACTCTACGTATTTTGGGTGAAGCAGTATTTGTTACATCAAAAGAAACACAAGCTAAGGCACTTGAAATAATGCCAAGTTTAGGTCAGATGTACTCTGTAGGAGACGGTAAGTTTGAAATATTCTCTATTGATAAGGCAAAAGTTAGTTGTTATTCAATGAGTGGTAAAAAGATTGATGTAGAGCTTTAATTATAATAGAATCGACATTCATATTGAAAATAAAGAAAACGATATTACTGAAATGTCGATAAATTTAACTTAAATTCAATAAAAAAGATTTTTAAATAGTGAATGTATAAAAATATTTAGTTATTAGAGTTGTATTTCAACAATGACATATTGTCTTGAATAATTACATAATAAAAATAAGAACAATTAAAATTTGTTTTCTGATGAAGTAAACTTTCTTTAAAAAAATATTTTAACTACGAGTGACTTTTCTTAAATATGAAGAAAATATGATAATTATAAAAAATTGCTACTTATTATTTGTATATTTTTTCATATAAATAATAAGTAGCATAACTTTATAAATTAATAGTGATAGAATATAAACTAATAGATAAGATATAATTTTAAAAGGAGTGATATAAAATGAGCAAATATAGTTCTTTATGGGAATATGTCAAGAAAAATGGTAATCAATCATTTAAATTAACTTTTGAAGAAATAAAAGATATTGCAGGAATAGAGATAGACCATTCGTTTTTAAAATATAAAAAAGAATTAAATGAATATGGATATCAAGTAGGAAAAATCTCTTTAAAAGAGAAGTCTGTTATTTTTAATAAAATTGATTAATATATTAATAATTACATATAATAAAATAATTTGTATTGACTAACATTAAAATTAAAAATAAAGTAAATCTTATATAAGACTTACTTTATTTTTAGTTGATGCCTTTTTAAGTTTTATACTATAGGGTATATATAAAACTGCACCTATTAAAAATGTTATAATTTCTGTTACTGTCATAGACCATATTAGCCCATCAAGTCCATAAAAATAATTAAGCAATATTACTATAGGTATATACAATCCACCTTGGCTTATAGACATTATACCTGTTTCAATGCCTTTTCCTGATGCTTGATATATTGTCATAAATAAAGATGTAACTCCATTGAATAAGGCAGATACTAACATAGCTACCAATACATACGTTCCTATTTCAATAACTGACGTATCAACTGAGAATGTTTGTATTACTTGGGTTCTAAATATATAAACAACTCCTGAAAATACAACTGCGATTACAAATATGAATAAAGCAGAATACTTTATACTTTCCTTTAAACGAGGTATATTCTTATTAGAAAAATTATATGCTATAAGTGGCATTACACCTAAAACAATACCCATAACAAAGAATTCTGGAATTTGAGCAATTCTAAGTGCTATACCAAAACTAGCAACTATGTTATTTCCATATTGCATAGAGTAGTTATTGGATAATAATGTAGTCACAATTAAGAAAGAGCATTGGATTAATTGGGATACACCAACTTTATATATTTCAACTTGACTGTTTATGCTGATTTTTATGTAATGTAAAAACCCTCTAAGGTTCTCGCTTTTAACATTTAAATACCAAACATAATAAGCACTAGATGCAATGTTAGAAAGTATCATTGATAATGCAGCACCATACACATGCATATTAAGAACTAGTATAAATAAAACATCTAATATGATACTAACTATTACACTTACAAACATACCATACATAGATTCTTTTGATGCACCTTCAGACCTTACAATTTGTTCAAGAGAGAAGTTCAATATAATAGAAAATCCGCCAACAAATAGTGTAATTGCATATTGTTTTGTATATTCAAATGTAGTCATATCGGAACCTAATAATCTAATAATAGGATTCATTAGTAAGTAGCCAATTAGACCTATCAATAGACCTGTTATAATACTTGCATAAAAAGTATATCCAGCAATTTTCTTGGCTTCATCACTATTATTTTGTGCAATTAGCCTAGTTATGAATGTACTACCACCAACGCCAAACATATTTCCAAAAGCCATTAGAATTGTAAATATAGGGAGTCCCAATGTTATTGCACTAAGCATAGCTGTGTCATGAACTAAACCTATAAAGTAGGCATTAATTACATTATAGATAGTTCCAGCTGACATTCCTATCATCATAGGAATAGATAAATAAAGAATAGTTTTTTTTATTGGTTCTTCTTTTAAATATTTAATGTTTGATTTTTCATTTTCCATGTTATCCTCCTAAATAATATGATTTATAATGATAAGGCACCTTACGAAATATATTATACAGGTACCTTAATAATTTTGCAACATATTTATTAAGGTACCTGTATATTTATTTTATATTTAGACAACATATGGATTTAAAAATGAGGTTTTTGAAAATAGGAGTTATTTTAATGAATATGGAATGTAGGGTATTAAAGAGATGTATAAGACTTTAAAATAAATAAAAGAGTAAAGTGATAAGATAATAAATATCTAACCATTTACTCTTTTTGTTTTATTTATTTACCTCTTTTTATTTTGAGTTTTAGAAGTGAATAAAATATACAATAACTATGGTTTCTTTTATATTTTATGACTACAATACATTTTATTCAAAGTAAAATAAATCTTCAAATTTTTTATCTAGAGCTATACATAAAATAAGTGCTAATTTTGCTGTTGGATTAAACTGACCTGTTTCTATTGAACTAATAGTGTTTCTTGACACGCCGACCATTTCAGCTAGCTGACTTTGAGATAATTTTTTCTCTGTTCTTGCTATTTTTAAGTGATTTTTTAATATTAATTCTTCATTCATATTGCTTACCTTAATGATGATAAAACAAAATTAGCTAATGAGAATATAGTTGTAATTAAGAAACCAATAGCCAAAATTAAATTCTTTTTTTCATGTGTGAATTGGTATTTTGCTATATTTTCAGCAAGGCCAAATGTCCAAAATAAAGCAGATACTGCATCACTCTTTTGTCCAATAAAGGCGTTAAATATTACAATGAAAGCGAAGACACATATGAAAATTGAATATCCTATTTTTCTGCCTTTATTTTCAATATACTCTAATCCTTCGTCTTTAGTAGATTGACGACTCTTACTTAAAATTTCTTCTTTATTCATGTAAGATACCTCCTATTTGGATGCCAAGTTTACTTGGTACTTTTATTATACTTATGACAAGTTTACTTGTCAAGAACTTTGACAATAAAACTTGAAATGAGTATAATAAAAATCAATAAAAAAAGACAAACTTAATTAAATTAAGAATGTCTTTTTTATTGAAATACTATAATAATATTCTATTGAACTAATAACAAAACTTCAATTTAGAATCTAACATACAGTCTTTATTATCTTATCAGGGACACCTGCAACCACAGTATTTGGAGGTACATCCTTTGTGACTACTGCTCCTGCAGAAACAACAGTATTTTCACCTACTGTAATACCTGGCATAATCATTGCTCCTGCACTTAACCAAGCATTCCTCTTTATAACTATGGGTGTAGACACAGTGGAATGTCTTTCTGAGGGCTCTAAAGGAGGGTTTATTGTTATAAGATTTACCTTAAGGTCCAATCAGTACATCATCTGCAATCGTAATTCCACTTCTATCCATGAATGTACAAGCATGGTTAATAAATACATCCTTTCCAACTCTTATATTTTCTCCAAAATCTGTATAAAATGGTGGTATTAAATATAGGCTTTCATCAACATTAACACCTGTAAGTTTAGAAAACAATTCCCTTATTTCCTTTTTAGTATGATATGATTTATAAACTGTACAATATCTCTACATAAAACTCATTATGTTTTACTCAATTCTTAAATAGAGTATACTACTTGGAGTTAACTACAACACAAGCCTTTTTTATTATTTAAGAATAAATAATTAATTTTTATTAAAAAATCTATAATTAAATATTAATATTAGTATTGTTCATATAGAATGATTCATCATGTATGTAAATTAAAGTTTACATATTTCAAACTTTGCTTTGTAGAATCATTGAGTTTAATACTTTATAATTGAAATATAATTATTTTTACCTTGAAAGGAGTTTAATATATGAATTTAGGAGACAAGATTACAAAACTAAGAAAGAAATATAATTATTCTCAAGAATTGTTGGCTGAAAGACTAAATGTATCTAGACAAACTATTAGCAAGTGGGAATTAGGGCAAGCTAAGCCAGACTTAGAAAATATAAAAAATATATCAAAGCTATTTAATATTACTTATGATTACTTAATCGATGAAAGTAATTTATGTTCTAAAGATGTAACTGATAATATTAGTAAGGATGTTGACTGGACAAAAGCATGGAGCTCTAAGTATCCTATTTTAGAAACATATGTTGACATAGAAGGGATAGAAAAGTATCAAATAGCTATTGAAGAATTATATTCAAGATTTGAAAAGGAATACAGGATGAGCAATGAGAATAATGTACTCATATTAAAAGATATTTTATACAAGACGTTTAAAAAACATGATAAATAAAAAATATATTTGGATATATTCATATGTGGTTTTGTATAAAAATGTGGAAATGATTGGAATAAATAAAAAATTATATAAATTGAATTTAAAAATATATTTAAGCAGGTATCTAAGATACCTGCTTATTTGTTTCTCTATGGTTGATTTTTTCATCAAAAGTCAACTTCAAATCGCTTGTTAGGTTTATGTATTTAAGGATATAATTATACAAAGGAGGCGTTGATATGAATGAATTAAACATTGCAAAAACACTAATTTTAAAGCGTAAAGAAAAAGGAATTACACAAGATGAACTTGCAAATTATATAGGTATCTCTAAAGCTTCTGTGTCTAAATGGGAAACTGGGCAAAGTTATCCTGATATCACTTTTTTACCACAACTCGCGACATATTTCAACATTACAGTTGATGAATTAATTTGCTACGAACCACAAATGATTAAGGAAGATATTAATAAACTATATCAGCGATTGTGTAAAGATTTTACTGTTAAACCATTTGATGAAGTTATGGATGAAATAAGAGAAACCATAAAAAAATATTATTCATGCTTTCCTTTGATTTATCAGATGGGTATTTTGATAATTAATCATTATGACCTTGTAGATGAAGAAAAACGTGAACTATTAATTAGTGAAGCATTAGAAATTTTTATTCGAATACGAGAAACAAGTGATGATATAGAAATTTGTCGTCAGTCAAAAGGTATGGAGGCAACTTGTTATATCTTGTTAAATCAACCTATAGAAGTTATTGATTTATTTCAAGATAGCAATTTTCCCATGGTAAATGAAAGCATACTTCTTGCACAGGGACAAATGATGAATGGTCAAACTAATGAAGCTAATGAAACGTTACAGATTGGAGCATATCAGAATCTTACATTATTAGTTCAAGATTTAGTGGGACTTCTGCAAAACTCAGATAAATCACAAATTGAAGAAATAGAAAGACGTATTTTAATAATTTCAGATACATTTGACCTTAATGAATTATCTCCTGGTGTTATGTTTTCTGTATATTTGACTCAGATACAAATGAATTTAATACATGGAAATACTAAAGGAGCTATTAAGTCGTTACAAAGATATGTAGATTTGGCAATAAGTGATATATATCCAATTATGCTACATAGTGATGACTTTTTTAATCATATTGATTG
The DNA here is from genome assembly GCA_020641055.1 of Clostridioides sp. ES-S-0010-02. Taxonomy (NCBI): domain Bacteria; kingdom Bacillati; phylum Bacillota; class Clostridia; order Peptostreptococcales; family Peptostreptococcaceae; genus Clostridioides; species Clostridioides sp. ES-S-0010-02. Next base: position 4,002,313 of record CP067345.1, on the reverse strand, counting down.
CTGGATTTCTGAGATTGGAACAGGTATCACACGTGATGATACAATTGTAAAGGCAGGTATTGTTGCTGCTATTAAGAATAATCCTATGTTCTCTGTATTAAATGAGAACAAGGAATACAGATTTCTTATAGAAAAATTATCTTTATTGGAGGAATAAGATTATGGAAAATTTAATGGAATATCTACCACTTTTACTTCCTGTTATTATTTTAAATTTAATACTTGTAATTACTGCACTTATTCATATAATAAAACATCCAAATTATAAAATTGGTAATAAGGCAATATGGATTATTTTAGTGCTATTTATAAGTATAATAGGTCCAATTTTATATTTCACTATAGGAAGAGGTGATGAATGATGAATATTGTTTCAATAAATGGGTTATCAAAAAGTTTTGGTAATCGAAAGATAATAGATAAGCTAAATCTTACTGTACCAGAAGGGTCAGTATTTGGATTTGTAGGTAAGAATGGTGCAGGCAAGACTACAACAATGAAAATGGTGCTTGGGTTACTTGAAGCAGATAGTGGAACTATAAATGTTTTTGGTGAGAAGGTGACTTATGGAAGAACAAGTTCTAATCGCCATGTAGGTTATCTACCTGATGTTCCAGAGTTTTATAACTATATGAGACCACTTGAATATCTTTCTCTTTGTGGAGAAATCACAGGGCTTTCAAAACAAGAAATAAAGTTAAGAAGTGAAGAGTTGTTGACACTTGTGGGACTTGGAAATGAAAAGAAACGAATAGGTGGATTTTCTCGTGGAATGAAGCAACGTCTTGGGATAGCTCAAGCATTGCTTTCACGTCCTAAATTACTTATTTGTGATGAACCAACAAGTGCACTTGACCCTGTTGGTAGAAAAGAAATATTAGATATTATGGTTAAAATCAAAGACTCAACAACCGTAATATTTTCAACACATATACTGTCAGATGTTGAAAGAATTTGTGACCATGTTGCTATATTAAATAACGGAAGCATCGCTCTGAGTGGTACACTTTCAGAAATAAAAAGTATGCACGGAAAAGATAGACTTTTATTGGAGTTTTCAAGTAATGATGAAATACAAGCATTTAAGTCTAGTAGTAGTATTAAATCCTTACTTAAAGATTCAGAAGAGACTAATATGGAAATTATTTTCCATGGTAAAGATATAAAATCAATACAACAAACAGTTATATCTACACTTGCAGAAATGAATCTTTGTCCAAGAAAGATGGAATTAATAGAATTGTCACTTGAAAATTTATTTTTGGAGGTAGTAAAGTGAGAGAATACATAGCATTTACAAAAAAAGAATTTGTAGAGAACGTAAGAAATTATAAATTATTTAGTCTAATTATTTTATTTTTGATATTTGGAATAATGAGTCCTCTTTCTGCTAAATTTATGCCAGACTTGATTGCTCATTTTGCCCCAACTTTAAAAGTTACTGCTCTACCAACTGCTTTAGATTCTTGGACACAGTTTTCTGGCAATATTTCTGGTCTTGGAATGAGTTTAACTCTAATTATTTTTTGTAATATTTTATCAAACGAATATTCTAAAGGGACACTTGTCATTATGTTGACTAAAGGATTGTCACGTTCGTCTGTAGTATTGTCTAAATTTTCTATTGCAGTAATTATTATGACCATTGGTTTCTGGTTGAGCTTTTTATGTACTTATGGTTATACAATGTATTTTTGGCCAACTGCAAATCTTAATCATGTTGTATTTTCAGCATTTAACTTATGGATAATTGGTATTATGTATATTACTATATTAATTCTTGGATGTGTACTATTTAGACCAGCATTTGCAAGTGTATTACTTGTATTAGTAGTAACTCTTGTTTTGAGTTTAATTTCTATTCCTGAACAGATTGCACCTTATACACCTAATTTCATAGTATCAAAAAATATAGATTTGATTTCAGGTAAAGTGACAGCTCCAGAATTTATTATTCCAATCATTGTAACAATTATTATTTCAATAGTGTGTCTGTTATCAGCTGTTATTTTATTTAATAAAAAACCAGTTTAATGATATCTTTATTATAATTGTAAATATCACTGTATTGTGTAAAAATATGCTTAGTAATATATAAGAATATATCTAAGTAAAAAAGACTTGAACTTAAGTTTCAAGTCTTTTTTTTGTTTTAGTCGTACTCATTATATTTTATAATAATTAAATTATTACCTTAAGGAACTGTTTAAAAATAAAAAAGGAGATAGATTATAATATAGTGATTATAGGTTATTTAAGATATGCTATAGTATATAGAGCCTAAACTAGTAAAGAATTAAAAAAATGTAGTAAGGAGTTAAAATAATATTGTTTTTATTAAATAAAGATAAGAATCTTTAATTGTGGTAAAATATACTAAAAAATTACTTTAAAAGTGATAAAATTAATTCAAGTAAATATTTTAAAGGGGTGTAGATATGGAAAAGTCAAAAGTATATTTTTGTGACTTATACTCAAATTCGCAAAATAAAAATGTGCCAAACAATGTAAGAAGATTATTTGATACAGCAGGATTCAAAGATTTAATAGAAAAGAATGACCAAGTAGCAATCAAACTTCACTTTGGAGAAAAAGGAAATACTACATATATGAGTCCTGTAGCAGTTAGACAAGTGGTTGATAAGATTAAAGATTGTGAAGGAAAGCCATTTTTAACAGATACAAATACATTATATACAGGGAGTAGAACAAATTCTGTAGACCATCTTACAACAGCTATAGAAAATGGTTTTGCCTATGCAGTGGTAAATGCACCAGTAATAATTGCAGATGGATTGTACAGTAGAAATTATGAAAATGTACAAATAGATAAAAAACATTTTGAAAGTGTGAAAATAGGTGGCGAAATTTATAATTCTTCTGCAATGATAGTAATGAGTCATTTTAAAGGTCATGAAGCAGCAGGTTTTGGAGGAGCATTAAAAAATTTAGCTATGGGGTGTGCAAGTGCAGCAGGAAAGCAAATGCAACATTCTGATGTTACACCAGTAGTAAAAGAGAAGAAGTGTGTAGGATGTGGAAAATGTGTTAATTCTTGTCCTACAAAAGCTATAAGTATAGTAGATAAGAAGGCGATTATAGATTCTGATGTGTGTTATGGATGTGGAGAATGTCCAACTGTCTGTCCAACTAGAGCAGTAACTATACAATGGGAAAGTGACTCAGATGTATTTGTTGAAAAGATGGCAGAATACGCTTATGGAGCAGTATCAAACAAAAAAGATAAGGTAGGATATATAACTTTTGTTATGAATGTGACTCCACTTTGTGATTGTGTGCCTTGGTCAGGTAGACCGATTGCACATGATATAGGAATATTAGCATCAACAGACCCAGTAGCAATTGAACAAGCATGCTATGATTTGGTTTGTAAGGAAATGGGTCATGATGTGTTTAAACATGAGCATCCTCATGTAAATGGAACTAGAATAATAGACTATGCGTGTGAAATGGGAATGGGAAATAAAGAATATGAATTAATAAAATTATAAGAATAGTAGGACTTAAATGCATATAATTATTGTAAGAGAAATTTAAAAGTATCAAAGGAGTATGCATTTATGAAAATTTACTATGAGAAAGAAAATAGCAAGAAAGCTAATGTAAACAATATTCCAAGTGTATTTGCATTTAATTTTCTAAGAAACTTTTTAACTAGCAAAGAGTATGAGGAAACTAGAAAAGAATATTTTATAAATAATCTAACAAAAAGTCAGGTTAATCAAGCTATGAAGGATTTAAAATGGCTATTTAGAGAGTATGAAGGATTAGAGGTTGTTACAATGGAAAGCTTGGATGGAGTTAAGACAAGAATAGTTTTATAAATTAATAAGAATGATTCTTTAATAAAAAATACTGTTTTAATAATGATACGTATAAGATATTATACAAATACTATTTTAGAACAGTATTTTTTTTTATAATAGTAAACCTATATATAAAATAAAGTTGACCAATAAATGTTGTCTATGTAATACTATATATAATAAGTAAACTATATAAAAAATATAAGTTGACAAATAGGAGGATATATGGAAAAATACATAGTCAAATTAAAAAATAAAATATTGAGTGGAAAAGAAATAAATTATGAAGAAGCTCTTAATTTAATAAGTATTGATACTAATAACAAAAACAATTTTGATATCTTATTAAAATCTGCAAATGAAATAAGAGAATATTTTATGGGAAGAAAAGTAGATTTATGTACAATAATGAATGCTAAGTCTGGCAAATGTAGTGAAGACTGTAAATTTTGTGCACAATCATCTCATTATAAAACTGGGATAGAAGAATATTCATTACTAGATTATAATGAGATTTTAAAGAGAGCCAAAGAAATGGAAAGTAAAGGAGTACATAGATTCTCTTTAGTTACAAGTGGTAAAGGTATAACAGGAAAAGAGTTTAATGATATTTTAAATATCTATGAAGGATTAAGAGAAAATACTAATTTAAAATTATGTGCATCTCTAGGAATTATAGATTATGAGCAAGCTAAAAAGCTAAAACTAGTAGGTGTGACTACATATCATCATAATGTCGAGACATCTAAAGATAATTTTGATAATATATGTACAACACATACTTATCAAGACAGAATAAGAACAATTAAAGAAGCTAAAAGGGCTGGATTAGATGTATGTGTAGGTGGAATCATTGGGATGAATGAAAGTAAAGAACAAAGACTACAAATGGCTTTTGAAATACGAGAATTAAATACCAAATCAATTCCAATAAATATTTTAAACCCTATTAAGAATACTCCTATGGAAAATTATGATGTATTAGAGCCTATGGAAATATTAAAAACAACAGCAGTATTTAGATTTATAATTCCTAATGTATACATAAGATATGCTGGTGGAAGGCTATCTTTAAAAGGGTATGACAAAATTGGATTTAATGGTGGTGTAAATTCTGCAATTGTAGGTGATTATTTAACAACTGTAGGAAATGGAATTGAAAATGATAAAAAAATGATTATAGGACAAGGACTTGAACTTTAATAAAGATTACTTAAATTAATTAATGTACTTTTAAATAATTATAAAAGTATATTAATTTTTTTTTGTATATTAATATAAATATTAAATTTGAATTTATAAATTGCAATATTATGAAAAATAAGAAAAATATCAAAATTTGTATAAAGTAGTTGCAAAGCGAAAAAAGATATGATAGTATCTAGGTAACCGGTTAAGTAAAACGGTTTCCTAAATTGTGGGGGTGAACTTCTTGAGTATAACTATAAAAGAGATTGGCGAATTGGCTGGTGTTTCCAAAACAACTGTATCAAAAGTCATTAATAATAAAGATGAAAATATAAGTCAAGCAACAAGAGAAAAGATTTTAAAAATAATGAAGGAAAAAAATTATGTTCCAAATAAATTAGCACAAAGTTTAGTAACTAAAAGAACAAATACAATAGGACTTCTTATACCAGATATACGAAATCCATTTTTCACAGATGTATCAAGAGGTGTGGAAGATAAAGCTAATGAGGAAGGTTATAATATAATTTTATGTAATACAGATGAAGATGCCAAAAAGGAATATGAAGGGATAAGAACATTATCAGAAAGAATGATAGATGGAATTATATTTGCAGCATCATCAAATACAAACTGGAAAGAGGCAAATTACAAAGATATAAAAATACCAACAGTATTAATCGATAAGAAAATAAGTATGAATAAAGAAACCTTAAAAGGCATAGTTAAAATAAATAACTTTGAGGGTGCATATATAGCTACAAAACATTTATTAGATATTGGAAATAAGAAAATAATATACTTGAGTGGTCCACTTCAAAATGAAATAGCAATAGATAGATTAGAAGGATATAAAAAAGCTTTAACTGAGTGTAATTTAGATTACAATTCTAATTATGTATTTGAAGGAAAATATAAGATTGAATGGGGCCAAGAATTTATAAAAAAATTAGAAGTGATAGATTTTAATGCGATATTTTGTGCAAATGATTTAATTGCAATAGGTGTTATCAGAGGTCTTCAAGAAAGAGGATTAAATATACCAAACGATGTAAGCGTTGTGGGATTTGATGATATTCAAACTTCTAGTTTAATAAGTCCTCCACTTACAACAGTACGACAACCATCTTATGATATAGGATATAAAGCCAGTGAAATATTAATAAATTGTTTAAGAGGAGATAAGAAAGAATCCTTTGATGAATTAATTTTTAAGGCAGAACTAGTGATAAGAGCTTCAACTAAAGAAAGTAATTAACAGCATGAAAAGCATAAATAGATATGTAAAGGAGTAACGTAATGGGAAACATAGTTGTCATAGGAAGTGTAAATATGGACATGGTATGTTCTGTAGATAAAAGACCAGAAAAAGGAGAAACAATACTAGGTAATAGCTTTTTTACATCACCTGGGGGAAAAGGTGCTAACCAAGCAGTTTCAGCATCTAAGTTAGGTGCAAATGTAAAAATGATATCTTGTGTAGGGGAAGATAGCTTAGGCGAAGAATTGATACGAAATTTTAAAGAGAATAAAGTTGATTATAATTTGATAGCTAGAAATAATCAAAAAAGTTCTGGTGTTGCTGTCATAACACTATGTGAAAATGATAATAGTATTGTTGTTGTGCCAGGAACAAATGAACTAGTAGATATAAACTTAATTAAAAAGAATGAAGAAGAGATAAAGAATGCAGATATAGTATTACTACAGTTAGAGATTCCACTAGAAACAATAAAATATGTAGTAAATTTCTGTTTTGAAAATAATATAAAGGTTTTATTAAATCCAGCACCAGCAATAAGATTAGATGAAGATATAATAGAAAAAGTAACCTATTTAACACCAAATGAACATGAATATAAGATAGTTTTTGACACAGAGGAAAGTATAGAAGAAGTATTAAAAAAACATCCAAATAAACTTGTAGTAACAGAAGGAAAAAATGGAGCTAGATTTTATGATGGTAAAGAAGTAAAACATGTGTCTTGTATAAATGTTGATGTTCAAGATACTACAGGGGCAGGTGATACTTTTAATGGAGCATTGTCAGTAGCTATAACAGAAGGCAAAGACTTATATACAGCAGTAGGGTATGCTGTAGTAGTGTCAGGACTATCTGTAACAAAATTAGGTGCTCAATCTGGAATGCCTTATAGGGAAGATGTTGAAAAATATTTAGATATTAATAAATAAAAATTAAAATTGTTCAAATCTAAAACTATTAAAAATGGAGGGTAATTATGAGAAAAATTTTATCTTTAGGAATTGTTGCAACACTAGCAGTAGGAATGTTAACAGGATGTTCAATGGATGGACCAGGTAAATCAGAAAAGAAGGATAATTCAGCTAAGAAAGATTTAACTATAGGGGTATCTACAATAACTCTTCAACATCAATTTTTTATAGACATTGATGAAGGGATAAAAGAAAAAGCTAAAGAACTAGGTGTAAAAGTCATAGTAAATGACCCAGACCAAGATGTAGCTAAGCAAACATCAGCTATAGAAGATTTTATACAACAGGATGTAGATGGAATGATAGTACTTGGAACAGATAATTCAGCTATAGTACCAGCTGTAGAGGGAGCATTTGAAAAAATGCCTGTAGTTACAGTAGATGCTGTATTAAATACTGAAAATATTACAAGTTATGTTGGAACAGTTAGTTACGATGCTGGTAAAAAATTAGGCGAATACACTAAAAAGTATATAGATGAAAACTTAGGTGGAAAATCAGAAATTGCAATAGTAACAGATTTAAAATCTCAAATACAAATGCAAAGAATAGATGGGTTTAAAGAAGCATTAAAAGGTTCAGCTAATGTTAAAATATTAAACTCACAACCAGGATATGATAGAGAAGAATCTCTTAATACTGTAGAAAACTTAATTCAATCTAATCCAAATGTAGATATAATATATGCAACAGCTGAAAATAGTGTATTAGGAGCTAAAGCTGCACTTGAATCTGCAAAAAATAAGGATGTTAAGATTGTAGGATTTGATTTAACTGATGAAGCAGCAACTGGAATAACAGATGGAACTGTTCTTGCTATGATTCAGCAACAACCTAAAGAAATGGGACGTTTGGCAGTAGAAGCAGTAGTAAAGGCTATAAAAGGTGAAAAGGTAGAGAAAAATATACCAGTACCAGCCTTACTTTATGATAAAGAAAATATAAAAGACTTTAAGAATTAATAAAAAATAAGATTATTTAAAAGAAATCCTATCTAAAAAGGAGTGTCATTATGAGTAATATAATTCTAAAGTTAAGTAATATTGCTAAGGAATTTCCTGGAGTTAGGGCGTTGGATAATGTTAATTTTGAGTTATTTCATGGCGAAGTTCATGCACTACTGGGTGAAAATGGTGCTGGTAAATCAACAATGATAAAGATTTTAACTGGTGCACATGCAAAGACTGCTGGTAAATTTATTTTTGAAGGAAAAGAGATAGAAAATATATCACCAGATATTTCTAAAAAAATAGGTATAAATGCCATATATCAAGAATTAACAGTATTTGATGAATTGACAGTAGCACAAAATATTTTTATGGGAAAAGAAATAAATGGCAAGGTCTTAACTAATGATAAAAAAATGAATGAAGAATCTAAAAAGATTTTTGACAATATGGGAATAGATATAAATCCAAGTAGCTTAGTCAAAGAACTTAGTATAGCTCAAAAGCAAATGGTTGAAATAGCAAGAGTTTTATCATCAGAAACTAAGGTATTGATAATGGATGAGCCAACATCTTCAATAAGTAAAAAAGAAACTGAGATACTTTTTAGACTTATAAATGATTTAAAGAGTAGTGGAGTTAGTATAATATATATTTCTCATAGAATGGAAGAACTTTTTGAGATTTGTGACAGAATAACTATAATGCGAGATGGGAAAACGATTTCGACTTTGAATACCAAAGAAGTATCATCTGAGGAAGAATTAGTTAATTTAATGATAGATAGAAAATTAGACCAATTTTTCCCTAAAAGAAAGGTAGAAATCAAAGAAGAAATTATGAGGGTAGAAAATCTAACTAAAAACAATGTTTTTAATAATGTCAGCTTTAATATAAGAAAAGGAGAAATTTTAGGAATAGGTGGATTAGTTGGAAGCAAGAGAAGTGAAATCGTAGAGGCTATATTTGGACTTAGAACATATAGTTCTGGGAAAATATATTTAAATAATAAAGAAATTAAATTTAAAACACCATCGGATGCAATTGAAAATGGTTTAGGTTTGATAACAGAAGATAGAAAGGGCACTGGATTATTTTTACAGATGAGTGTCAAAGAAAATACAACTATGGCAGGATTAAAGAAAGTATCTAAATTTAAATCAGTTATAGATAGAAAAAAAGAAAAAGAAGTTTTAGAAAAATACATAGAAGCTTTAAAAATAAAGACTCCACATATGAATCAGGTTATACAGAGCTTAAGTGGTGGTAACCAACAAAAAGCTATAATAGCCAGATGGCTTTTATTACAACCAGACATATTAATTATGGATGAACCGACTAGAGGTATAGATGTAAATGCTAAAGCAGAGATATACAATCTAATGGGTGACTTGGTAGAGGATGGCGTAAGTATCATAATGATATCTTCAGAGATACCAGAGTTGATATCAATGAGTGACAGGATAATGGTTATGAGAGAGGGTCATATAAGTGGCTTTTTAGAAGGTGAAGAAATGGTTGAAAATAATGTATTAAAATTGGCTTTTGGAGGTAAAATTAATGAGTTCAATAACTAAGCATAAAGAAAATGCTTCATCTCCATTATTATCAAAATTAACAAGTGTATTTAAAGACCAGGGGAGTGCAGCTATAGGACTTGTAATAATTTTTATAATAATGAGTGTAGCTTCATCTAATTTTTTAACTTTAGATAATTTAATTAATGTTGGAAGACAAATATCAATAAATGCAATTCTTGCAGTAGGGATGACTTTTGTAATAATTACAGGAGGAATAGACTTAAGTGTAGGAGCAGTAATTGCTTTAGTAGGTACATTTTGGGCTACAACAGTAGTGAATTACAATGCACCTGTATGGGTTGGTATGTTACTGGCATTAGCAATTGGAACAATACTAGGTATCATAAAAGGTGCAATTATTTCGACACAAAAATTACCACCATTTATCGTAACTTTAGCTATGTTGACAATAATAAGTGGAGCAAGCTTTGTGTTTACAGGAGGGAGACCTATATCAGTAAACACAGATGCATTTAAGATGCTTGGTAGAGGATATGTTGGACCAATACCAATACCAGTTATAATTATGATTATAGTCGTAATAGCAGGACATTTTCTCTTAAAAAGAACTGATTTTGGACGCCATGTACATGCTGTAGGTGGGAATGAAGAAGCAGCTAGACTATGTGGAGTAAAAGTAAATAAAGTTATAGTTAAAGTATATGCCTTAGCTGGATTATTAACAGCTTTAGCTGGAATAATATTATCTTCACGTTTAGCATCAGGTTCACCAACTGTTGGAGATGGAGCCGAATTGGATGCTATAGCAGCAGTTGTGCTTGGAGGTACTAATATGATGGGTGGTTCTGGTTCTATAGTAGGTACATGTATAGGTGTTGGAATAATAGGAATATTAGGAAATGGATTAAACCTATTGAGTGTATCTTCATATAATCAGATGATTATAAAAGGTTTGGTAATGTTATTTGCTATATGGATAAATAACATAAAATTAAAAAAATCAGCTAAAGTAAAATAATAAATATTACTTAACTAGTAAGCTATAAGAATTATTAGTTTTGCATAGGTGCTAAATAAAAAGGATAGGTATTAAATAAAAAGAAAGATTGTAATTTAAGCAGAGGATATTAACTTTGAAATCTTAAATGTGAAAATAAATCTTAGGAGGAAATATGAAAAAAATTCTCTTAGATACATTAAATAGCAATAAAAAAGAATATATAGACTATTTAAAAGAGCTTGTAAGTATCAAAACCGAAGATGTAGGTCATGGAATACTAGGTGGATTTGAAAAGGAAGGTCAAGAATATATTGAAAAACTTGCAAATTCCATAGGTTTTAGTGTAAATAGGCAAGAAATGAGCGAAGATTTAATTAAAAAGGCAAAAGACATATATAAAGAAGGTAATCTAGGTCACAATTATGATGATAGATATAATTTAATATGTAAGTACAGTGATAATTTGCCTGGTAAGACAATAGTTTTTAATGGTCATGTAGATACTATGCCACCTGGTGATATAAAAAAATGGAGATATAATCCATATTGTGCTACAGAAGATAAAGGGAAGCTTTATGGACTTGGAACTGCAGATATGAAATCTGGTCTAATGGCTTCAATATTAGCTGTAAAACTTATAAAAGATAGTGGCTTAAATATACCTGGCAATATAAAGGTAATGTCAGTGGTAGATGAAGAAGGCGGAGGAAATGGAACTATAAATGCAGTTATGAATGGAATTGATGGAGATTACTGTGTAATTTGTGAACCATCAGAGAAAGACATAATAATTGCACATATGGGATTTGTATTCTTTGAGGTTGAAGTTAAAGGTGTATCTCTCCACTGTGGAAGTAAGTGGGAAGGTGTAAATGCTATAGAAAAGGCGATGTTATTACTCCAAGATATAAAAGAGTTAGAACATAATTGGCTTATGAGATATAAACATGCTTTATTACCTCCACCTACAATAAATCTAGGCGTAATAAATGGTGGAACAGCAGGCTCTACTGTACCAGATAAATGTGTATTTAATTTATGTGTACATTTCTTGCCAAATACAATGAGTTATGAGCAAGTTGTGGAAGATATAACTAAGGTTATAATGACAAGAGCTGATGGAGATTTGTGGCTTAAAGATAATAAACCAGAGATAAATATATATCAATCAGGATTAGGTTTTGAGATGGACAAGCAATCTGAATTTATAGTTAATACTCAAAAGATATTAGAAGAAACCTTAGAAAGAAAGCTAAATATAAAGGGGTCAACGGCTGGAAATGATGCAAGACTGATGAAAAACTTAGCTAAAATCCCAACACTAATATTAGGGCCAGGTTCAATAGAACAATGTCATTCAATAGATGAGTATGTTGAAATTCAAGAGTATTTAGACAGTATACTTATGTATGCCAGTCTAATATTAAACTTATAAAAGTAGGAGGAATATATAGATGAAAAAAGTATTAATAGTAGGGGAATCGTGGGTAAAAAATATAACTCATATAAAGGGATTTGACACATTTGTTACAACACATTATGAAGAAGCAGTAAAATGGTTAAAAGAAGCAGTAGAGTCTGGAGGATATGAAGCAGTTCATATGCCTGCACATGTAGCAGCAGACAGTTTTCCATATAAATTGGAAGAGTTAAATGAGTATGATTGTATAATATTATCTGATATAGGTTCTAATACATTCTTATTATCTAATAGTACATTTATAGATTGTAATAGTAAACCAGATAGACTTGAGTTAGTTAAAGAGTATGTAAATAGTGGTGGAGCATTAATCATGGTAGGTGGATATATGTCATTTACAGGTATAGATGCAAAAGCTAGATTTGGAGAAACTGCTATCAAAGATGTATTGCCAATAACAATGATAGATAAAGATGATAGGGTTGAAAAACCAGCAGGAATAACTCCAGTCGTTGTTGATTCTGAACATCCAGTTTTAAAAGATATACCAAAGGAATGGCCACAGTTTTTAGGATATAATAAGACAATAGCTAAAGATAATTGTCCTGTGCTAGCGACTATTGGAGGAGACCCATTTGTAGCTGTTGGCGAATTTGGAAAAGGAAAATCTGCTATCTTTAGTTCTGATTGTGCACCTCATTGGGGTCCAAGAGAATTTACTGATTGGAAATATTATAATAAATTATGGGTTAATATGCTTGATTGGTTAACATGCTAAAAATTTTATAAATTTAAAAGACCTCTTACTTGATAAAGTGTAATTTACAAGTCAAGAGGTTTTCTTATATAAAATGATTATAATATAGAAGCTATTTAAAAAATAATTATTTTATATAATCAAATAATATAATTATTAGTCTTATGGAGGAGAATATGGTTAATATAAATGATTCAAATAAAAAATTTATAATGGATTATATAGATAAAATACAAGGAGAGTTAAGAGATATATCAGATAAAATATGGAAAAATCCAGAACTTCAATATAAAGAATATTATGCTTCAAACTTACAAAAAGAATATTTAAAAAAACATGATTTTAGTGTAGATGAATTAGAGGATATGGATACAGCATTTGTAGCTAGCTATGGAGAAAGTAAGCCAGTTATAGCAGTTTTAGGTGAATATGATGCATTAGATGGTTTGTCTCAAAAAGTATCCATTACAAAAGAACCTATTTCAGATGGTGGTGCGGGTCATGGTTGTGGACATAATTTACTTGGTACGGGTTCAATAGGAGTTGTAATTGCAATAAAGGAACTAATCAAACTAAAAAAATTGAAAGGAACTATAAAATATTATGGATGTCCAGCAGAAGAAGATTTGTCAGGAAAAGTATTAATGATAAAAAAAGGTTTCTTTAATGGAATTGATTGTGCATTTAGTTGGCATCCATTTGATATAAACACTCCAATAAGAATTCCAACTCTTGCTAATTATTCTGTAAAGTTTAGATACAAGGGTGTTAGCGCACATGCAGCACAAGCTCCTTATAACGGAAGAAGTGCACTTGATGCAGTGGAACTTATGAACATAGGCTGTAACTATTTAAGAGAGCATATATTTGATAGCTGTAGAGTTCATTATGTAACTACTAATGGTGGAAAAATGCCAAACATAGTTCCAGACTTTGCAGAAGTATGGTATTACATAAGAGGAGTTAAAATGGAGCATGTAAGAGATGTATTTGACAGAATTGTTGATATAGCAAAAGGAGCAGCATTGATGACTGGTACTAGTATGGAATATAATATTGTAAGTGGAGTATATGACTATATTCCAAATACAATATTAACAGATGTTTTATCAAAAAACATGAAATTGATAGGAGTACAAAAGTATGATGAAGATGACTACTATTTTGCAAAAAAATTAGTTGAAACAGTTTCTATAGATAAAAGAATTAGTGTGTCTAGTGTATTAAGTGGAAACAAGGAAATTACTAAGATGAATCTACATGATGAAGTTACAGATGATACCTTTACTCATAATAACTGTATATCACTATCATTAGATATTGGAGATGTTAGTTACATAACTCCCACAGCACAATGTTCTTGTTCAGTTTGGCCTATTGGTATTTCTGCTCATACATGGCAATCTTGCGCTAGTGCAGGTTCTGACATGGGATTTAAAGCGATGTTGTTAGCATCAAAATCTATAGCATGTTCAATAAATGATGTAATGCTTGATGAATCTATTGTAGATAAAGCAAAAAAGGAATTAAAAGATACTTTAGGCAGTTTTGAATATACTCCAATTATTTAAAAATTAACTTAATGTAAGTAAGATTGAATTGTATGAATTAGTATAAATATATATTGAGAGCCATAGGAACGATTAATTCTAAGACACAAACAAAAGTAAAAATAATTGATTATGATGGTATACATATACTTTAAAAGAAATACAGGAAAGTTATTTACCAGGGTTGAAGGAAAAGAATTTAATTTCAGGCTCAATAAAAGGACTTATAATTTATAAGTCCTTTTATTATATTTATTCTTTGTTTGTAATTAATTTGATTATCTTAGGCTCAGTTAAATTATAGATTCCTCTGAGAAACAGCATGTCATCTATTATTAAAAATATGTAAGAATAGTTTATAAATATTTGGTTTTCAATATTATTTATTATATCCATTTTATTGATGGATGAGGAATGGCTCTGCCTTCCTTAATTACAGATGTTGTAGGGAAACCAATTGTACAGGCATCAAAGCCATATTCACCTGTTGGTACTCCTAAAATATCGCAAAAATCTTTATTATTACTTAATCTTCCTATTACACTAACAAGTTCAAAACCTAATCCTAAAGCAGTTGCTTTAAGCCACATATTCTGCATAACATGAGATAATGACTTTTGTTCTATGGCTGGTATTCCACGACGTTCTGCCACAATAATAAGATAAGGTGCTGACCCTACACCAAGAACCCCTTTTTTAACTTGCATCTTTAAAGAAGTAATGAAGGATTGTAGAGCTATGTCATTATCGGCCTTCTTCTCATGGGTTGATATTTGAGTTTTAATAACATCAATAAGAATAGTTTTTATTTTATCCATTTGTAAACTGTTATTTGAGATAACAAAGAAATGTCTGAAATCTGTTTGTTTTGCTACTGCAAGTATTGCATAAGGTGCAAGTCTTCCAGTTTCAATTATTTTTTCAACCAGTTCTTTTGAAGGTACTTCTTTTGTAAAACTTCTTATGGATCTTCGAGTTCTTAATAGCATATCCAAAACTTCATTAACATTGTTTTTATCTAAATTGTTCATTTTTATCCTCCATTAATACTTATTCTTAAGATATCCTATAATGTATTCATATAAAGGCGAAATTTTAGGTCATATTAAACATTTACTTCAAATCAATTCGCTATTTTTTATGAACACATTGTTGATTAATAATCTATATGTATATTATAATATGTATATTGATTTATGCAATGAACAATAATATTTAAATTGTTAAGTAATAAACATTTAATATAAAATTGTCAATTAAAATTAAAAAAATTTATATAGAGCGAGGAAATAATTCATGAAAAAAGTATCTGTTGATAGAAGAACAATACGTACTAAAAAAATGATTAGGTCTGCATTAGCAGAGTTAATAGATGAGAAAGGATTTAACAATATATCAGTTACTGACTTAACTCAAAGGGCAGATATAAATAGAGGAACCTTCTACCTGCATTATGTTGATAAGTATGACTTGTTAGAGAAAATTGAAAATGAAATAATACAGGAAATTGAAGAAGAGACTAAGCACCTTGATTCAGTCAACATGATGAACATGGATGCCTCAAATGAACCTCTTCCATTTATGGTAAAGCTTTTTGAATATTTTAGAAAAAATTCAGTAATTATTAAATCTATTTTAGGTCCAAAAGGTGACCCTACCTTTGAAAGAAAAATAAAAAAATTTATTGAAATCAATCTGTTTGAGAAACAAAAATTAAAAAATTTTAACATAGATGAGGCAATAATTTCGGAAGAATATTTTATACAATATATACTTTCAGCGGACTTAGGTGTAATTCAATATTGGCTTGAAAAAAACATGAAAGAATCTCCTGATGAAATGGCACTGATACTTGCTAGAATGTCGTTACTTGGTCCATTAAGAGCAGTAGGTATTCGTAAAGACTCATAAAAACCATCAGAAAAATAATTCTAAACAATGAATTATAATTTTATTAATGATATAATAATAATTAATAAAAAATAGAGAAATAATGACTTGTTCAAATGCAAAGGATATACTACTGTTAAATGATATAAGTAACTTAGAGATAACACATAGTAAGTCAAAAGGATATATAACATTAGTAAGTAAAAAAGAGTAAAAACTTACATAAATGTACTATATAATAAATGATTTAGAAAATAAATATAATGAGTTTATAGATAACAAAGTAAATATTTATGTAAGTCACAATACTTTTTATAAACCATAAAGAAGTATTGTGAATATAAAAGAGTTAAATGCGATATTTATAGATATAGATTGTTACAATACAAATTATAATTTATTATATAAAAAGTAGTACAAGAAGGAGTATTTATGTTTGGATATGTTAAAATAAACAAAATGGATTTAACATTTAGAGAATATGACCATTACAAAGCTTATTATTGTGGGTTATGTAAATATCTAAAAAGAAATCATGGAGAAATCTCAAGGTTTTCTTTAAACTACGATATAACATTTCTAATTATCTTATTAACTTCAGTATATAAGCCAGAGTCTATAAGTACAGAAGAAGTGTGTGTAGTCAGTCCATTTAAGAAGAAAAAGATAATAACAAATGATATTACCGAATATGCAGCAAGTATGAATGTTCTTTTAACGTATTATAAATTGGAAGATAATTTAATGGATGATAAACGCATAAAAGATAAATTAGCATATTATATATATAAAAACAAATTAAACTTAGCCTATGAGAAATATCCTGAAAAAGCTGAGTATATAAAGCAACAATTAAATGAATTAAATAAGTTGGAAAAGGACAAAAATATAAATATAGATGAAGTGTCTAATGTCTTTGGAAATATAATGGGAGAAGTATTTGCATATAAAAAAGATGAAAATGAGAGAAATCTAAGAATGATAGGCTTTAATATAGGTAAATATATATATTTACTAGATGCATATGAAGATTTAGATGAAGATTTTAAGAAAGGAAGATATAATCCTTTTATAGAATATATAGATAAAAATGATGAGTTAAAAGAAAAAGTAAAAAAAATAATTGTAACATCATTAGGTTTTTTAGCTAGGGGAATTGATAATTTAAATCTAAATAAAAACGTTGGAATAATAGAAAATATAATTTATTCTGGAGTTTATTTAAGATACATGAATATATTAGAAAGTAGAGGTGGAAAGAATGTACAGTAATACTTATAATAATGAAAATTTTATGAGAGCAAGAGCTTTTATGGAAAATAGTGAATTTAAAAAAGCCTATGATTTTTTAAAAACATTAACTGACAAATGTGCAGAGTGGTATTATCTAACTGGTTTTTCTGCGATGAATATTGGATATTATGAAGAAGGAGAAGACTTCTTAAAGAGAGCAAAATTCATGGAGCCTGAAAATCAAGAATACAATGATGCACTTAGAAGTTATACACAATATAGAAATGAATATAACAATAGAGCTGATAATTATAATAGAAGAAGACGTAATGATTTAGATGGATGTTGTTGCTGTTGTTGTGATGACTGTTGTTGCTGTCTAGGTGATGATTGTTGTGAAAACTGCGCTAAACTTTGGTGTCTAGATTCCTGTTGTGAATGTTTTGGTGGAGATTTAATATCTTGTTGTTAGGATGATAAATATGAGTATAAAAGTTGCTTATGGAGGAGTTTTATTAGCATTAAATGTGATACTGTTAACTCTTACAAATATTATTCCTGTAAATACATTGTTTATTATGGGGTTAGCATCGCTTTTAGTATCAATTGTAATAATGGAATGGGGATTTAAAAGTGGAATTGCTTTTTATATAGGTTCTGTAGCATTAGGATTTATAGTAATGGCAAGTAAATCTCAATGGATTGTATATTCTCTTACTTTTGGGATATATGGTATTGTTAAATATTTTATAGAAAAAGATAGGTCAATATATATTGAGTATCTTATGAAAGTAGTATTTGCAAATATAATGATAGTTATATTGTACTTTATATTAAGGACAATAGTTTATATTCCAATAAATATTATTATAGTAGCTTCATTTGAGGTAGCCTTTATAATATACGATTATGTATATAGTTCTTTTATAGATTATTACAATAATAGACTAAGAAAGATGTTATTTAAAAATAACAACTGACTTAATGTTTTACTTTAGAATGGTTTTAATTTTTATATGAATAATACATTTGCAAAGGTACATTGAAATATAAAAATAAAATTAACATATGTATGAGTTTATTTAATAAAAAAGGCTTTGATTTTTATATCAGAGTCTTTTTATGTTGTTATACAAACTTTTAATGTTTTAGCAATAACAATTTTTATATTTGAAATAGATACTTACCATCTATGAACTAAAATATATAATATGAATAAAAATAAAGGATATCACTTCAATGATGACATCCTTTATTATAATAAGACTTTTGTTGTATAAGTCTTTAAAAGAGCTAATATAAATTAAATATCTACCATATTCACATCTGTAGATAAAGAATAGATAATGTCTTTTCTTTCTACTATTATTTCAACATTTTTAGAAATTTCCTTATTAAGTGATATTTGAGCCAAAAGTTCTTTTGTAGGATTTATTGCTATTGGATTTCCAACTCTTTTTAGCATATTTATATCGCCATTAGTATCTCCATAAGCGTACGAATTTGATAGGTCTAAATCATATTTTACAACAAAATCATTTATAGCGTTATTTTTACTTATAGAATCCCACATTGGTATGACTGTTCCTGTAAATATATCATCTTCAAATACATAATCACTTCCTAAGAAGTCAGTTACATTGTATTTTTTAGCCATTTTTTCAACCAAAAACCCAGGGCTGCCAGAAATAAAGATAACTATGTGACCTTGATTTAAATGCCAATCTATTCTTGAACGTGTGTATTTATAAACTCTATCTGCTTTTAATTTAATTACTTGGTCACTTGTAAAATTAATGCAAGTTTTGTCTAAGCCTTTTAAGGAGTCAACATAAAGATTACATATTTCTAGTAAGTAATCATCATAGTTGCCTTGTCTTTTATCCCAATCCATAAATGTATCTCTGGCGTGTTTATACCAATTTTTTTGGTCAATTATATCATATTTAATTAATTTCTTAAAATGTTCAACCATAAGAGAGTCCCTATAAAGAGTACCATCTATATCAAAAAAAGCTGCTATATTTTTCATAAAAACCACCTCAATTAATCATTTCCTTATATTATATTATAAATTATACCTAAGTTGTTAAAATATATGTATAATAATTTATATATTAAAAAACAAAGATTTTAAATTTTAAAGGACGTGATTGTATGAATTTTAATTTTGCAAAGGTTACAAATTCTAGACTTATGGGGAGCTTGGGTCTTATAATAAATTGGATAGACAATAAAAACAATCACTTTTGTCAATATTTTTTATTGGATGCAGAAGGATTAGGTCTGGCGGATTATGTGAGTTTAAAAAATCCAACACAAGAAGAAGCTTATAGGGAAGAAGAAAGATTAATGGGTGGATTTGGCTCAGATAGAATTGGATTAACAGAGGAGGAATCTCTGTTTTTAGTATCTTATTTTGGAAATAAGAATATTTGTTATAACAATATATTGCCAGGAGATAAATGTGAATACATTGACATTATAAAAAATTATAAAACAGATTTAACTATAGAAAAATTATATAATAAAATATGTAAAAGAGTTGATGAGGAAGTTGAATTCATAAACTATATGACTATGAGGTTTATAGCATGGGATAGAGAAAGCCTAAGATACTTTTCAGGAAGTGACGAGATTGCAAATATGCATATTACAAATATCAATGGTACATTACTTAAAAATACAGTAAGCAATAAAGGACAAGGTAGGTATATTAGTGAGGCTTTATATGAAGATAATGATGGGTATTATACATGTAAAATAGCCTTTTGTATAAGTAAATGTAATGATACTGGTTTTAAAATCAATTCTATGCTAGTAACAGATAAAGAGCCTATGTACGATTTTGAAGTTTTTGATGAAATTTCTAAGAGTGAATTTGTAAGTGTATATAGCGTAAGTTCACCTGAGGAATTTGCAAAAGTATTTTATGAAGAAAATCCGTTCTTATTAAAAAGTAATATGAATGAAGGTATATTTTTTACTAGATTTAATTTTAATAATGACCATGTTAAAGAAAATGTATATATAATAAATAATGATATGAAAGCTATATATTACTTAATGGGAAACAAGTTTTTTATAGGGACTTATAGTGATAATGATTGTAATTGTATTAATGAAATAAGTCAGTCTAATTATAGCAAATATATTAAATTTGAAGAAAAATTTTTCTTTGAGCAAAATGCTTTATACGATTTTGCAGAGTCAGATTCAATAGACTTTGATGATTTTTTGGAATAGTATATGATTTTTGACATTATTTAAGCGAGATTAACTGAATTTAATCTCGCTTAAATTTATTTCTATAATATTGGGGGAATATTATGAGGAATACATTTATTATTGTGGTCAATTATTAAAATTTTATACAATTTATATAAAAATATTTTATTTCTTTTTTTTATAATATTTGCCAATATTGGTTTTTAGCATACCGTATCTAAACATATTACTAGATATATAGGGAGTAAGATATATTTTATGATTGTTATATGATGAAGCAATGAAGTTTTATAATGAAAATAAAATAATCTTAAAGAGTCATGAATGATAGTTATAATAGAATTACTAGCTTTTATTTATTTGTAAATATATTAGAATCATACCAGTTCCAGAAAAGTAAAATACACATATTTTATTCAAAATAATGCCTACTATAAACAAGATAATGACTTGTTAGAGTCATTATAACATAGAGTTAGTAAACTTAAGTTGAGAACTGCCAAATAAATCCAAAAAATATGAGAAAGAGTGTAGACCATGTATCCTTGACAATCTAAAAGAGAAGAAAATGCCAGCATGTTTTTTGGTATAGTTAATGAAGATATAAGTGATGTAATTGATTACTCCATTCAAGGATTTGTGGGTTACTTCCATAAACATCAAACAAATAGTGATATGCAGGGATATTTTTTAAGTATTAAGTTAAATGTAAATAAAAAATCAGATAAAATTTTATTTTATCTGATTTTTTATTTACATTTATTTTATTAGATTATGTTAATATTTTTTGACTAAATAAAAGGATATTCAATCAAAATTTTATACCTATAATAATATTGGGGGAATATTATGAGGAATACATTTACTATTATGTTCAATTATTAAGGTCTTATACAATTTATTTAAAAAATAAAAATATTTTACATTTCTTCCTCATCAAACTCCTCAATATTAGTTTGTGGCATGCCTTGTATAGACATATTACTAGAACCATAAGGAGTCGGATACATGTTAGAAGGCATATTACTAGGCATAACTACAGGCATACCATTCATTGTATTATGACATATAACACCTGGTATCATCATAAGTACATTAGGAGGCATATTTTGATTACATGATAAGTTAGGAATACCCATGTTATTCATATTATATCCCATATTATTCATGTTGCCAGACATGTTATTCATATTATACCCCATATTATTCATGTTGCCAGACATATTGTTAGGCATACCCATATTGTTATTCATGTTACCAGACATGTTATTAGGCATACCCATATTATTATTCATATTACCAGACATGTTATTAGGCATACCCATATTATTATTCATGTTACTAGACATGCTGTTAGGCATACCCATATTATTATTCATGTTACCAGACATGTTGTTAGGCATACCCATATTGTTATTCATGTTACCAGACATATTAGTGGGTACACCCATATTGTTCATATTATTAGATGTATTATAGTTCATGTTGTTAGGCATATTGTTTGGAGTAGATGTGTTGTAGTTCATATTTCCAGATGTATTATTTGTGTTAGGCAAGTTGTTTGGAGAATTACTACTTTTAGGATAATTATTTACGCTATTAGGATAAATGTTACTTATATTCTGATTATTAGGTATTTTTGTATAACCACTAGGGATTTGTGGGTCATTTCTCAACTCATCTTGAGGAATTTCTTCATTAGTAATATAATCTGCATAATTAGCAGGGTCTAAGTAAGGCATGTAGCTAGTATCTAAGTTCTTTTTTTTCTTATTACTCATATTAAACTTGCACCTCCTAGAAAAACTATAAAAAAGTTTACAAAAACTTATTCTAATAATATATATATTAAAAAACTCCATAATATGTGCATTCTAATTATTATTAAATAAATAAAAAAATATTGTTGCGAAATTATATATAATAGCATATAATGAACATATGAACAGTTATTCATATATTAAAATAATGGAGGATTATATAATGAGAGAAGAGATAAATGATTGTAGTTGTAATATAATACATGAGGAAATAGTAACAGAAGCTAAGTCAACTATGCCAGATGAAGAAATGTTATATGATTTAGCAGAATTATTTAAAGTATTTGGAGATACTACTAGAGTAAAGATATTATATGCATTATTTGCAAATGAAATGTGTGTATGTGATATAGCAAGTTTATTAAATATGACTCACTCTGCAATATCTCACCAACTTAGAGTATTAAAACAGGCTAGGTTAGTAAAATTTAGAAGAGAAGGAAAGACGGTATATTACTCATTAGATGATAGCCATATAAGTCAAATATTTGACTGTGGATTAAATCATATTAGAGAGACTTATAAATGATAAATGAGAGGAGTGAATATATATGGAAGCAAATAATATAATTAAAAAGGAATTTGTATTAGGAGGATTGAATTGTGCGCATTGTGCAGAAGAGATTAACAACAAAGTTTCTAAGCTACAAGAGGTTAAGTCTTCTAATCTAAATTTTATAAATAAAAAACTTACAGTAAATATAGAAAATAGTTTTGATGAAGAAAATACTATAGAAAAGATAATAGAGATAATAGATTCAACAGAACCAGGACTTAATATACAAATAAGCTCTAAAGACAATACAATAGCCAACAAAACATCAGCTAAAAAGGAGCTTATATTAGGAGGGTTAAATTGTGCACATTGTGCAGAAGAGATTAACAACAAAGTTTCTAAACTAAAAGAGGTTGAATCTTCTAATTTGAATTTTGTAAATAAAAAACTTACAGTAAACATAATAAGTACTTTTGAAGAAGATGCTGTTATAAATAAAATAAAAGAAATAATAGACTCAACAGAACCAGGACTTGATATACAAGTAGAGTCTTCTGATAAAACAAAATCTAGAACGGTTGAAAAGTCAGAAACTGTGAGCGATACAAATAAAAAAGAATTAATTCCACTTATAATAGGAGCTCTTGTATATATTTTTGGTATATATCAAACAGCAACAGGATTTGAAAGTCAATTTAGCAATATAGTATTTATAGTTGCTTATGTGATAGTAGGTGGAGATGTACTTTTAAGAGCAATAAGAAATATATCAAAAGGAAGAGTATTTGATGAAAACTTCTTAATGGCTCTAGCAACAGTAGGGGCATTATTAATAGGAGAACTATCAGAAGCAGTAGGAGTTATGCTTTTCTATAAGGTAGGAGAGTATTTACAAGGTGTTGCGGTTGGAAAGTCTAGAAAGTCTATAACTTCACTTATGCAAATAAGACCAGATTATGCAAACCTAAAAGTTAACTCTGAAGTGAAAGTAGTATCTCCAGAAGAAGTAAATATAGGTGATATAATAGTAGTAAAACCTGGTGAAAAAGTGCCATTGGATGGTGTAGTAGTAGATGGAGTATCTATGTTAGACACTTCTGCACTTACAGGTGAGTCTGTATTAAGGGAAGTTGAAAAAGGAGACGAAATTTTATCAGGTGTTATAAATAAGAATGCTTTACTTACTATTGAGGTTACAAAGAGCTTTGGAGAGTCAACAGTTTCAAAAATACTTGACCTTGTTGAAAATTCTAGCATTAAAAAATCAAAAACAGAAAATTTTATATCTAAATTTTCAAGATACTATACTCCAGTAGTAGTTATAGCTGCTTTATTGATAGCATTTGTACCACCACTTGTTATTTCAGGTGAAGTATTTAGTGATTGGCTATACAGAGGGTTGATATTCTTAGTTGTTTCTTGTCCTTGTGCATTAGTTTTATCAATACCACTTAGTTTCTTTAGTGGGATTGGATTTGCATCTAAAAATGGAATACTTATAAAGGGAAGTAATTACTTAGAGGCTTTAAGAAGTGTAGATACAGTAGTGTTTGACAAAACAGGAACTCTTACTAAAGGTGTGTTTAATGTAACTAAGTTAAATCCTGTGGGAATATCAGAAGAAGAATTATTGCAATATGCAGTTCTTGCAGAAGTAAATTCAAATCATCCAATAGCAAAGTCTATATTAAGCTACTATAGTAAAAAAATTGATTTAAATACAATAGATAGTTATGAGGAAATAGCAGCCTATGGAATCAGAGTAAAATACAATGGTCAACTTATATTGGCAGGTAATGAAAAACTTATGAAAAAGGAAAATATACTCTATTCACCAGCTAAAGAAGTAGGAACAGTAGTGTATATTGCTGTTGATAAAATGTATAGAGGTTATATAGTTATATCTGATGAGATAAAAGAAGATAGTAAAAATGCCATAAGAAGTTTAAAATCAATAGGAGTAAAAAAAGTTGTAATGTTAACTGGAGATAATGAAAAAGTAGCAAAAAACATTGCTAAAGAGTTGGAGTTAGATACAGTTTACTCTAATTTACTTCCTAATGAAAAGGTAGATAGACTAGAAGAGTTGTATGAAGGTAGAACAGAAAAAGAAAAAATAGCTTTTGTTGGTGATGGAATAAATGATGCACCAGTTTTAGCCAGAGCGGATGTTGGTATAGCAATGGGAGGTTTAGGTTCAGATGCAGCTATTGAAGCAGCAGATGTGGTACTTATGACAGATGAACCAAGTAAAATATCTAAAGCCATTGAAATAGCAAATAAGACTAATAAGATAGTATGGCAAAATATAATATTTGCTCTAGGTGTAAAAGTTATAGTTATGGCATTAGGAGCTGGAGGAATAGCTACTATGTGGGAGGCTATATTTGCTGATGTAGGGGTAGCACTTATTGCAGTACTAAATGCTATGAGAGCTATGAGATAATATGTAAGTTAAAAATGAATAGATTATAATATTAAAAGATAAATAATAAAAGAAGAAGTATTGATAAGTTTATTCTAACTGTATTAATACTTCTTCTTTTATTATTATATTTATTTATATCTATTTCTATATTCTTATTTATTGTCTGTGTTTTCTACTGTATTTTTTCAATCTATATAGGGATAATTCTATTATAACTGTTGAATTTGTATATAGAAATATTTAAAATATTAATAGTTAAGATAAGCAAATGTGATTTTTTATAAAAAATTATAAATATATTAAAATTGATTGAGACTATGGTATTACTACATTATGATGGAATATATGACAATGGAAATTAAAAAAAATCAAAAAAATAATTTAAAAAGTGTTGACGAATTATTTTTAAGGTGATATAGTATTACTTGTCCTTAAGAAAAGGGCAAACATGAAAAATGAACTTTGAAAATTAAACAGTAGGTTAATTTATAAAAACAAGAAACAAACCATAAAGCCAGATATTTAGATAACAATAGTATCTGAGCCTGATAAACTTTTATTTGAGAGTTTGATCCTGGCTCAGGATGAACGCTGGCGGCGTGCCTAACACATGCAAGTTGAGCGATTTACTTCGGTAAAGAGCGGCGGACGGGTGAGTAACGCGTGGGTAACCTACCCTGTACACACGGATAACATACCGAAAGGTATGCTAATACGGGATAACATATTTGAGAGGCATCTCTTGAATATCAAAGGTGAGCCAGTACAGGATGGACCCGCGTCTGATTAGCTAGTTGGTAAGGTAACGGCTTACCAAGGCGACGATCAGTAGCCGACCTGAGAGGGTGATCGGCCACATTGGAACTGAGACACGGTCCAAACTCCTACGGGAGGCAGCAGTGGGGAATATTGCACAATGGGCGAAAGCCTGATGCAGCAACGCCGCGTGAGTGATGAAGGCCTTCGGGTCGTAAAACTCTGTCCTCAAGGAAGATAATGACGGTACTTGAGGAGGAAGCCCCGGCTAACTACGTGCCAGCAGCCGCGGTAATACGTAGGGGGCTAGCGTTATCCGGATTTACTGGGCGTAAAGGGTGCGTAGGCGGTCTTTCAAGTCAGGAGTGAAAGGCTACGGCTCAACCGTAGTAAGCTCTTGAAACTGGGAGACTTGAGTGCAGGAGAGGAGAGTGGAATTCCTAGTGTAGCGGTGAAATGCGTAGATATTAGGAGGAACACCAGTTGCGAAGGCGGCTCTCTGGACTGTAACTGACGCTGAGGCACGAAAGCGTGGGGAGCAAACAGGATTAGATACCCTGGTAGTCCACGCTGTAAACGATGAGTACTAGGTGTCGGGGGTTACCCCCCTCGGTGCCGCAGCTAACGCATTAAGTACTCCGCCTGGGAAGTACGCTCGCAAGAGTGAAACTCAAAGGAATTGACGGGGACCCGCACAAGTAGCGGAGCATGTGGTTTAATTCGAAGCAACGCGAAGAACCTTACCTAAGCTTGACATCCTAATGACATCTCCTTAATCGGAGAGTTCCCTTCGGGGACATTGGTGACAGGTGGTGCATGGTTGTCGTCAGCTCGTGTCGTGAGATGTTGGGTTAAGTCCCGCAACGAGCGCAACCCTTGTCTTTAGTTGCCATCATTAAGTTGGGCACTCTAGAGAGACTGCCAGGGATAACCTGGAGGAAGGTGGGGATGACGTCAAATCATCATGCCCCTTATGCTTAGGGCTACACACGTGCTACAATGGGTAGTACAGAGGGTTGCCAAGCCGTAAGGTGGAGCTAATCCCTTAAAGCTACTCTCAGTTCGGATTGTAGGCTGAAACTCGCCTACATGAAGCTGGAGTTACTAGTAATCGCAGATCAGAATGCTGCGGTGAATGCGTTCCCGGGTCTTGTACACACCGCCCGTCACACCACGGGAGTTGGAGACGCCCGAAGCCGATTATCTAACCTTTTGGAAGAAGTCGTCGAAGGTGGAATCAATAACTGGGGTGAAGTCGTAACAAGGTAGCCGTATCGGAAGGTGCGGCTGGATCACCTCCTTTCTAAGGAGAATTGCCTACTGTTTAATTTTGAGGGTTCGTTTTTACGAATACTCAATTAGCACTTTGAGCAACGGAATTTATTCGTTGGCGACGTGCGTTAGCACTTTAAGCAACAGGATTTATCTGTTGGCGCTGTGCCTTAGCACTTTGAAAACTGCATATATATATTTAGTGATATGACATCTAATTTATAATATATAAAGCTGATAACTTTTTAAAATTATCGAAGTTGATAGCTTCTAATCTATCAAACCTTTTTAACTGGTCAAGTTATTAAGGGTGCAGGGCGGATGCCTTGGCACTAGGAGCCGATGAAGGACGCGATAAGCTGCGATAAGCTTCGGGGAGTTGCACGTAAACTTTGATCCGAAGATTTCCGAATGAGGAAACTCACTTAGAGTAATGTCTAAGTATCATTAAGTGAATACATAGCTTAATGAGGGGAACTCAGGGAACTGAAACATCTAAGTACCTGAAGGAAGAGAAAGAAATTCGATTCCGTAAGTAGCGGCGAGCGAACGCGGAATAGCCCAAACCAATAAAGTTTTCTTTATTGGGGTTGCGGACATATCTTAAACGAAGAGGTATCGTAATTGAAGAGGTTTGGAAAGACCCACCACAGAAGGTAATAGTCCTGTATGTCAAACGAGAAAACTTCAGATATGATCCAGAGTACCACGGGACACGTGAAACCCTGTGGGAAGCAGGAGGGACCACCCTCCAAGGCTAAATACTACCTAGTGACCGATAGCGTATAGTACCGTGAGGGAAAGGTGAAAAGAACCCCGGGAGGGGAGTGAAATAGAACCTGAAACCCTGCACTTACAAGCTGTGGAAGCACATTTCTTGTGTGACCGCGTACTTTTTGTAGAACGGGCCAACGAGTTACGTTAAGTAGCAAGGTTAAGCACTTAAGGTGTGGAGCCGTAGCGAAAGCGAGTTTTAACTGAGCGTTCAGTTACTTGACGTAGACCCGAAACCGGGCGACCTACCCATGAGCAGGATGAAGCGAAAGTAAAATTTCGTGGAGGTCCGAACCCACGAGCGTTGAAAAGCTCGGGGATGACTTGTGGGTAGCGGTGAAATTCCAATCGAGCCCGGAGATAGCTGGTTCTCCCCGAAATAGCTTTAGGGCTAGCCTCAAGGTGAGAGATACGGAGGTAGAGCACTGAATGTCCTAGGGGTATTGCACCTACCGAAGACTATCAAACTCCGAATGCCGTCATCTTATACTTGGGAGTCAGACTGTGGGTGATAAGATTCATAGTCGAAAGGGCAACAGCCCAGATCGTCAGCTAAGGTCCCTAAATGTAAGTTAAGTGGTAAAGGATGTGGGATTGCACAGACAACCAGGATGTTGGCTTAGAAGCAGCCACTCATTCAAAGAGTGCGTAATAGCTCACTGGTCGAGTGATCCTGCGCCGAAGATTTCCGGGGCTAAAACTTACTACCGAAGCTACGGCATCAGTAATGATGGGTAGGGAGCTTCCCATACGGGTTGAAGCATGACCGTAAGGACATGTGGACAGTATGGGAGTGAGAATGTTGGCATGAGTAGCGAGATGTGGGTGAGAATCCCACAGGCCGTAAACCCAAGGTTTCCAGGGGAAGGTTCGTCCGCCCTGGGTTAGTCGGGACCTAAGCTGAGGCCGAAAGGCGTAGGTGATGGACAACAGGTTGATATTCCTGTACTACCGATAACCGTTTGAGAGATGGGATGACACAGTAGGATAAGCTAAGCACACTGTTGGTTATGTGTGCCCAAGCATTGAGGCAGTCAGAGTAGGTAAATCCGCTTTGATAATGCTGGGATGTGATGGGGAGCGAAATTTAGTAGCGAAGTAGCTGATTTCACACTGTCAAGAAAAGTCTCTATCGAGGTTAAAGGTACCCGTACCGCAAACCGACACAGGTGGGTGAGGAGAGTATCCTAAGGCCCGCGAGAGAACTGTTGTTAAGGAACTCGGCAAAATGACCCCGTAACTTAGGGATAAGGGGTGCCACCATACGGTGGCCGCAGAGAATAGGCCCAAGCGACTGTTTACCAAAAACATAGGTTTCTGCTAAGTCGCAAGACGATGTATAGGAGCTGACGCCTGCCCGGTGCTGGAAGGTTAAGGGGATCTGTTAGAGTAATCGAAGCAGTGAACTTAAGCCCCAGTAAACGGCGGCCGTAACTATAACGGTCCTAAGGTAGCGAAATTCCTTGTCGGGTAAGTTCCGACCCGCACGAAAGGCGTAACGATTTGGGCACTGTCTCAACAACAGACTCGGTGAAATTGTAATTCCGGTGAAGATGCCGGATACCTGCGACAGGACGGAAAGACCCCATGGAGCTTTACTGTAGCTTGACATTGGGTCTTGGTACTACATGTACAGGATAGGTGGGAGGCTTTGAAACCAGGACGCCAGTTTTGGCGGAGCCATCCTTGGGATACCACCCTTGTAGTACTGGGACTCTAACCATAGGCCATGAATCTGGTCTTGGGACACTGTCAGGTGGGCAGTTTGACTGGGGCGGTCGCCTCCCAAAAGGTAACGGAGGCGCTCAAAGGTTCTCTCAGTACGGTCGGAAATCGTACGTAGAGTGTAAAGGCAAAAGAGAGCTTGATTGCAAGACATACAGGTCGAGCAAGGATGAAAATCGGACTTAGTGATCCGGTGGTTCTGCGTGGAAGGGCCATCGCTCAACGGATAAAAGCTACCCTGGGGATAACAGGCTTATCTCCCCAAGAGTCCACATCGACGGGGAGGTTTGGCACCTCGATGTCGGCTCATCACATCCTGGGGCTGTAGTAGGTCCCAAGGGTTGGGCTGTTCGCCCATTAAAGTGGTACGCGAGCTGGGTTCAGAACGTCGTGAGACAGTTCGGTCCCTATCCGTCGCAGGCGTAGGAAATTTGAGGAGACCTGTCCTTAGTACGAGAGGACCGGGATGGACGTACCTCTGGTGTACCAGTTGTTCTGCCAAGGGCATGGCTGGGTAGCTATGTACGGAATGGATAAGCGCTGAAAGCATCTAAGCGCGAAGCCAACTTCAAGATAAGATTTCCCACCGCAAGGGTAAGACCCCAGAAAGACTATCTGGTTGATAGGTCGAAGGTGTAAGTGCAGCAATGTATTTAGCTTATCGATACTAATAGGTCGAGGACTTGACCAATATTATTTGATGTTCATTGATTAAAATATATATGTAGTTTTTAGAGTGTTAACTCTAAAGAATCTAGTTTTACTAGTTTCAATAACTTAATAGTAATATTAAGCATAAAGATTATGTGGTTACAATAGCAGAGAGGATACACCTGTTCCCATTCCGAACACAGAAGTTAAGCTCTCTAGCGCTGATGGTACTTGGTGGGAAACTGCCTGGGAGAGTAGGACGTAGCCACGTAATTTTTTTTATTTTTTGTTGTCAAGTTTCTTATTTTCAAATTTCTTATTAAAAAAACATAAGTCTGTTATAAATGCTTTATATAAACACATATAATATTTTAAAGAGTTTTTTATAAATTAATTCTTATAATGTAGGATGTGAGGTTTTATAGGTATGTACTTTTAAATAAGAAAGGAGATAGATAAGTGGGTGTCTGTAATCAATAGTTTTATTTTACAATATGGATTAATATCTGTATTTGTATTAATTATGATTGAGTATGCTTGTTTTCCATTACCTAGTGAAGTAGTTTTGCCACTTTGTGGTGCTATTGCAGCAAGAAATCATTTTGGTTTTCTAACTATTTTAATTTTAAGTATAGTTGCAGGTATACTTGGTTCAATATTTTGTTATACAATAGGTAATTGGGGAGGAAAACCTATCATAAATAAGATAGTAGAGATATGTCCAAAGGCAAAAAAGGGAATTTTTACATCACAAGATTATTTTAACAAATACTCTTCTATTTCTGTTTGTGTATGTAGATTAATTCCTCTATGTAGAACATACATATCTTTTATAGCAGGTATTGCAGGTCAGAATATTATAACTTTTATTGTATCCTCTATTGTGGGTATCACCATATGGAATACTTCGTTAATTAGTATTGGGTATATTTTTTCAGAGAGTTGGGTAAAAATAATGTCACATTATAATGATTATAAATTTATGGTTCTAATTATACCAATAGCTATAATTATTGTTGGTTTTGCTATTAAGTCACATATACATAAAAAACACAATAGAATAAGATTATAAAAATATATATGGACAGCCCTTTTTGTAGAATACAGAAAGGGCTGTTATTAATTTATAAAATTAATTTTAGGCTATATCCTTTTGTGCTAAAATGGTGTTAAGAAATAAAACAAATACTATTTTATATAAAAGGGGTAAGTATATGGATATAATAGATAACTTAAGGATACAAGGGGTAGATGAGAAACTTATTGAAGATGTATTGCATTTCAGAAATTATTATGGCTTAGAAAAAGATTTAGAATACAGAGTAACAAAATCTAAAACTTATTTTTATGGTAAAGAGATATTATCTATGTGTATAACAGCTATTTTAGAAGAAGAAAATATTTTATTGTCAGGGCCAAAGGCAACAGGGAAAAATTTACTTGCTGATAATTTAGGTGAGATATTTAATAGACCCCAATGGAATACCTCGTTTCATATAAATACAGATAGTTCAACACTTATAGGTACAGATACATTTATAGATAATGAAGTTAAACTTAGAAGAGGTTCAGTTTATGAGTGTGCTGTTAATGGAGGATTTGGAATATTTGATGAAATTAATATGGCAAAAAATGATGCCATAGTTGTAGTTCATTCAGCCTTAGATTATCGTCGAGTGATTGATGTACCAGGTTATGAGAGAGTTAATCTGCACCCAGCAACAAGATTTATTGGAACTATGAATTATGAGTATGCGGGAACAAAGGAACTTAATGAAGCTCTAGTTTCTAGGTTTATGGTAATAGATATTCCTCCTGTAGAAGAGGAGAAGTTAATGATGATTTTGAAAAATGAATTTTCAGATGCTGATGAAGAAAAATTAGCACAATTTGCAGGGATATTTTTAGATTTACAATTAAAATCTCAAAATGGTGAAATATCTAGTAAAGCTATTGATTTAAGAGGTCTTATGGCATCTCTTAAAACTATAAGAAGAGGATTAAAGCCAACTCTTGCAATTAATATGGGGCTTACAGGAAAGACTTTTGATATATATGAAAAAGAAATGGTTGGAGATGTAATTAAAACAAGAATACCTAATAAATGGGAGAGTGCAGATATATTTCCAATAAGTCATATTTAATATAGGTGAGATTATGAAATGGATATATGATGATTATGAATTTGAAAATAGAGCAAATAACTTATCTTGGACAATAGCTGGTGATTATAACGAAAGTATAGATATATCAGAAAAAGATTATTCTTCAAAGGAAATAGGTCTATACTTTGCAATAATTGCAGGAGCTAGAAGAAAATATGTAGACTGGGATATAGTTAAAAAATACCTCACAAATAGAATACGAAAAGGATATGATAAGGATGTTATATTAGGTCTAATTCAAGTTATACTAAATACAATTGTTGAAGAAAAAGCTATTAAAGATAGACCTGGAATAGAAGATATTAGAAAAAGAGCATATAAAGATATTGTTTCACGTTTTACCAAGATATACAATAACAATATGATGGACAAGATTAAATATGCATTTGTACTTTATAGCATGGATAAACATCCAGCATTAGATAGTATAACTAAAAGAATAGTAAATGATATAAGGCTTATAGATACAAATCAGGATATTATGGAGATTTTAAAGGCATTAGATGTTATATATTTAACTTATTTTGAATATATATTGAATAGTGAAGAAAATAATTCTACATATGATGAAAACAATGTAAAAAATGTTGAAGTAAACTTTGATACGTTTGCTGATTTTATGTATGAAGAACTATATAGCGATGAAGATGAAAATATCGTTGAAAGTGATATAGATTCAATCTCCTCATCAATGCTTATAGAGGGAGTAGGAGACTTTGACAATTCTCAAGCTAACAATTCAGCAGATAGAGTTATATATGTTGATGAAGAGACTGTAAATAAAATATACACTAAAATAGAACATTACTATGGGAAAACTTATTTAAGTAAGGGTGAAATTAAAAAGCTTGAAACACAAAATTGTAGAAACGTACATGAAGGATGTAGAATTCACTTCACAGATGGTGTTCTTAGAAGTGAATGTAATAATGTTTTTCAGCTAAAATATGTGACAAGACAAAAAGAAAATAATTTAGGCAAATTTAGAGAATATGCTAGGATGTATAGACAACAAATAAAGCGATTAAAAGAAAGCCTTTCTAGGATTTTAGTAGAAGAAAATGCTAAAAATAGAGTATATTCTGATTGTGGTACTATATTAGCAAATAGAGCCTGGAGAGTTGGAAGGAGTAATAATAATAAAATATTTTATAAAGATATAGAAAATGAAAAAGGAAAATATGTTATTGATATATTGTTGGATGCAAGTGGTTCTCAAAGTAGAAACCAAGGAAATGTAGCAATTCAAGCTTACATAATTGCAAATGCTTTGACGGAAGTTGGAATACCAAATAGAGTTATGGGTTTTTCTAGTTTCTTAGATTATACGATATTAAAAAGATTTAAGGATTATGATGACAGTATTAAAAATAGTGAAAACATCTTTGAATACTTCTGCGCTGGTAACAATAGAGATGGTTTAGCTATAAAATCTATATGTAGTGGTTTGATAAATAGAGATGAAGAAAATAAAATTTTGATAGTCCTTAGTGATGGAAGACCAAATGATGTAAAGATAGGAAAAAACAGTGAGAGAACTTTAAGAGGTGAAAAAGCTTATAGAGGTGTTGTTGGTTTAAGAGATACAGCTAATGAAGTAAGAAAAGCTAGGAAACAAAATATATTAGTATTAGGAGTATTTACAGGCAAAGAATCAGAACTTGAAGCTGAAAGATTAATCTATGGAAATGATTTTATATATTCAAGAGATATAACTAGATTTTCTGATGTAGTTTCAATGTATTTAAAGAAAATAATTAGGAATTAATAGATTTATAAAAAAGAATTTATATACATAAAAATATAAAAATGAATAAAATTTGTAAAAAATGTAGAAATTTTCACAGAAAAGGTATA
Source organism: Clostridioides sp. ES-S-0010-02 (assembly GCA_020641055.1). Classification (NCBI taxonomy): domain Bacteria; kingdom Bacillati; phylum Bacillota; class Clostridia; order Peptostreptococcales; family Peptostreptococcaceae; genus Clostridioides; species Clostridioides sp. ES-S-0010-02. Next base: position 3,967,553 of record CP067345.1, on the reverse strand, counting down.
CAATGATTTATATAGAAAATGAATTAAAAATAAAGTAATATTAAAAATTAAATATATAATATTATAGGTTCTTTAAGCAAGATTAATAGGGAAGAAGGTTAAATTCCTTTACAGCCCCCGCTACTGTGATGCAGACGAAACTTTTGTTAGCCACTATGATAATATGTTTTTATATTTCATGGGAAGGAAGAGGAGTAGGATGAAGCTAAGTCAGGAGACCTGCCTAAAATATTAAAGTGATTTCTTCGGGGATGGAGAAAGTTTCTTATAATAATTATACAGATATGTTTATTTTATGTGTTTGTATTTAGATTGTCGAAAATTAGAAGCCTAGCCATCGAGTTAGGCTTTTTTATTTTGCTATAATGAAGGATACATGTATTATTCATATTTTAATTATTAGAAAGGGAGAGAGGGGATACTCAAATGAAACAAAATATCAAATTAGGGGTTATAGCTGCACTTATGTTAATAATTTTAACTCCAGTTACATCAAATGCAATGCATATAATGGAAGGTTACTTACCAGTAAAATGGTCTATAGCATGGGGAGTTATATTTATACCATTTTTCTTAGTGGGATTAAAATCAATAGGTAAAATAGTAAAGCAAGACCCTAAGAAGAAAGTTTTATTAGCTCTATGTGGAGCATTTGTCTTTGTATTATCAGCATTAAAAATACCTTCAGTAACAGGAAGTTGTTCACATCCTACTGGAGTAGGTCTTGGAGCAATAATGTTTGGACCAAGTGTAATGTTTGTTCTTGGAACTATAGTTTTAATATTCCAAGCATTATTACTAGCACATGGTGGAATAACTACTTTAGGAGCTAATGCTTTTTCAATGGCTATAATAGGGCCAATTATATCATTTTTAATATTTAAAGCATTAAAGAAAAAGGATGGAAATAATGCTATACCAGTATTTCTTGCAGCAGCAATAGGAGACTTAGCCACATATACAATAACTTCAATACAATTAGCACTGGCTTTTCCAGACCCATCTGGTGGAGTGATGGCTTCAGCAATTAAATTCTTAGGAATTTTCTTTATGACTCAAATACCAATAGCAATAGCAGAAGGTATCCTTACTGTAATTGTATATAATTTAATTACAGAAAATGGAGAAAAAAGCATACTAGAAAATAATGATAAAGGAGTTAAAGCTAATGAGTGCTAAAACAAAAACAAAAACTAACATATTATTACTTTTATTAGTAGTAGCTCTTATTATATTCCCATTACTTGTAAATTCAGGTGCTGAATATGGAGGAGCAGATGGTCAAGCTGAAAGTGAAATTACTAAGATAAATCCAAATTATGAGCCTTGGTTTAGTAGCCCATATGAGCCACCAAGTGGAGAAATAGAGAGTTTATTATTCTCTGCACAAGCAGCTTTAGGTGCAGGTGTAATAGGATACATATTAGGTATTCAAAAAGGAAAGAGAAGTTAATTATGCTTATAATTGATAAATATGCATATACAAATAGATTGAGTAAAGTAAATCCAAATAAAAAAGTAGCCATAGGAGCAATTTTTCTAATTGCTTCTATGGTAATAAAAAATGTATTTATCTTAAGTGGAATTATGATTTTAATGAGTATTTTAGTTGTTTGTGTAGCGGGGATAGATTTAAAAAATTATTTGAAATTACTTCAAATACCAATGTATTTTTTATTTCTTAGTATAGGTATAACTCTTGTAAATATATCTTTTAATAAAGTAGATTTACTATATAGTTTTCAATTTTTTAGTTTTTATATAGGAATATCAAAGGCATCTATTGACATGTCTATTCATGTGTTATTTAGAGCTATGTCTTGTTTAACTTGTGTGTATTTTTGTATACTTACAACACCTTTTAATCAGTTAATATTTTTCTTCAAAAAATTGCATTTACCAGACACCTTTGTTGAATTATCAATGTTAATATATAGATTTATATTTATATTTTTAGAAGAATTTTCAGAGATATATAAATCACAAGAACTAAGATTTGGGTACATAAATTTAAAAACTTCATATAAATCTTTAGGGATTCTTGGAAGTATGCTGTACAAAAGGCTTATGACAAGGTATGATGATATGTGTATATCATTAGACATAAAATTGTATGATGGTAAATTTCACATAGTAGGGGATAATGATGTTTAAAATAAATAATTTAACATATCAATATGAAAAAAATGCTAGTGCATTATTGAACATTAATATGGATTTCTCAAAGGGAAATGTTATAGGTATAATAGGCTCAAATGGTTCAGGAAAGTCAACTTTATTTATGAATTTAATGGGAATATTAAAGCCTACATCTGGAGAAATACTTTTCAAAGAAGAAAAGTTAAAGTATGATAAGAAGAGTTTGTATAATCTTAGAAAGAATGTAGGGATTGTTTTTCAAGACCCAGAAAAACAAATATTTTACTCAAAAGTATATGATGATATAGCATTTGCGATGAGAAACATTGGGATGGATGAAAAAATTATTAAAGAGAGAATAAACAAAGCTTTGATAGCTGTTAATGGAATAGATTTTATAGATAGACCAGTACACTTCTTAAGTTATGGTCAGAAAAAAAGAGTAGCAATTGCATCAGTTATAGCAATGGAAAATGAAATTATATTGCTTGATGAACCTACAGCTGGATTAGACCCAGTAAGTACTAGGTCTATTGTAGATATAATAAAGGGATTAGATAAAAATAATATAAAAATAGTAATATCCAGTCATGATATGAATTTAATGTATGAAATATGCGATTATATATATGTACTGGATAAGGGGATTTTAATTGATGAAGGAAATGCAGAAAGTGTATTTGTAAATGAGAACAATATTATACAAGCTGGATTAGAATCTCCATGGTTAGTAAAGGTACATAAAAATATGAATTTACCTTTATTTAAGAAAGAAGAAGATTTGTATAAGTACTGGAAAGAAAGAGACTTAGTACAAATAAATAATTAAGCCCTAAACCTATTTTAAAAAAATAGATTTATATATAATAACCCTTAACCTAGACCCCTTAAAGGTGCCTTATGATTCCCCAAATCATAAGGTTATTTTTTTATAGATATAAAAATAAATTTTATAAGTAAGTGTTATCTAATTGTTAAAATTTGACAATAATCTATTAATATAATACATAATTATAATTTGAAGTAATTCATATTTTAGATTAAAATATATTTATGGCTGTTAACAGGAGGAGAAATATGAATTTAGATACATTAAATCCTGCTCAAAGAGAAGCAGTAGAAAAAACTGAGGGGCCAGTACTTATATTAGCTGGTGCTGGTTCAGGTAAAACTAAGGTACTAACAACAAGAATAGCATACCTTATGGAAGATAAAGGTGTACAAGCACCTAGTATATTAGCTATAACATTTACAAATAAAGCTGCAAATGAAATGAGAGAAAGAGTCGAACAAAATATAGGTTCGGAAACTAAGGAAATGTGGATAAGTACATTCCATTCTTGTTGTGTTCGTATACTTAGAAAAGATATAAATAAAATTGGTTACAATAGAAGTTTTGTAATTTATGATGCTGCAGACCAAGTAACCTTAGTCAAAGATTGCCTTAAAGAATTAAATTTAAGTGATAAAGTATTTGAACCAAAGGCCGTTATAAGTGCTATTTCAGGAGCAAAAGATAAGCTTTATACGCCAAAGCAGTTTAAAGATATGAATATGTCGGATAATAGAATGGTTAAAATTGCAGATATTTATGCATTATATCAAGACCGTTTAAAGAGAAATAGTGCACTTGATTTTGACGATTTAATACTTAAAACTGTAGAACTTTTTAAGGCTAATGATGAAGTATTAGCTTATTACAGAAGTAGATTTAGATACATAATGGTAGATGAGTATCAGGATACGAGTAAAGCTCAATATGAGCTAATAAAATTATTAGCTAGAGAACATCAAAATATCTGTGTTGTTGGAGATGATGACCAAAGTATTTATGGATGGAGAGGCGCAGATATAAGAAATATACTTGAATTTGAGAAAGATTATGATAATGTACATGTTGTGAAACTAGAACAAAATTATAGATCAACACAAGTAATATTAGATGCAGCTAACAAAGTTATATCAAATAACATAGAAAGAAAAAGAAAGAAACTTTGGAGTGAAAAGAAAGAAGGAGAACTTATAAAGATACAACTAACTGGTAGTGAAATAGAAGAAGCTGATTTTATAGCTGACTCAATTGCACAAATAGCTAGAAAAGAGAATAGACCATACAAAGATTTTGCAGTACTTTATAGAGCAAATGCACAAGCAAGACCTGTAGAAGACGCTTTAAACAGAAGTCAAATACCATATAATATATATGGTGGTACAAAGTTTTATGAGAGAAAAGAAATAAAGGACTTAGTAGCGTATTTAAGAGTTATTCAAAATCCACAGGATGACATATCTATAAAAAGAATTATAAACGTTCCTAGAAGAGGTATAGGGCTTAGAACTATAGAAAAAATTGAGGATAGAGCCAATCTGAAACAAGAGAGTATATATTCAGTTTTAATTGATATAGAAACAAACTCTGATATATCTACAAAAGCTAGAGCAAGTATAAGTGGATTTGTTGATATTATAGGTACACTTAGAACTATAAAAGAAGTCTATCCTGTTAGTAAGTTAATAGAAAAAGTTTTAGATACTACAGGATATATGGATGAACTTGTGGATATAAAAAATAAAAATGAAAAAGATTTAACTGGTAAAGGTGAAGAAGCTCAAGATAGAATTGATAATTTAAGAGAATTTATATCTATAGCACTAGAGTTTGAAAGTAGTAGTGATGACACTTATGAAAATAAAGATTTAGAGACATTTTTAACTAGTATAGCACTTACATCCGAATCTAATGATGAAGAGGACAATGATAGAGTTTCTCTTATGACAATTCATACATCTAAAGGATTGGAGTTTCCAGTTGTATTTTTAACAGGGATGGAAGAAGGACTATTTCCTATATCAAGAGCTATAAAGTCTCTGAGTGAATCTCAAATAGAAGAAGAAAGAAGGCTTTGTTATGTTGGTATAACTAGAGCTAAAGAAGAGTTATACATGTCACTAACTGAAAAAAGAACGCTATATGGTAAAACAAATGTTGCAATAGCTTCAAGATTTATGGAAGAGTTACCAGAAGAATGTATAGAAAGATTGTACAAAATGAAAAAAGAATTAAGTTATTCTAAAGCAAGTTATAATATGTTAGATAAATATACTAAAAAGTATATGAATACTATAAGTAAATCTAAAGTTGCAGATAATGTTAATGCTACAATAAAAGATTCAAATAAAGAGACTAATCCAGAAGACATAAAGCTTGGTTCTAAAGTACATCATCCTAAATTTGGGGTTGGAACAGTCGTGTCTATAACTGGAACAGATGTTACTATAGCCTTTGATAAGCAAGGAATTAAAAAAATAAATAAAGAATATACAACACTAGATATTTTATAATGGAGGAAAATTAGGAATGGATAGTATAAGCTTTGCTAAAAATTTAATAGATTTCATATACGATAGCCCATCATCTTTTCACGCAGTTGATAGTGCTAAAGAAGTTTTAGATAAAAATGGATTTGAAGAGTTAGCTTTAAATAAAAAATGGAATCTAAGAGTAGGTGGAAAATACTACGTGACTAAAAATTTATCTGCTATAGTAGCTTTTGTAGTTAACTCAGATAATATAGAAGAAGGTGGGTTTAGAATAATAGGTTCTCATTCAGATTCTCCTACATTTAGTATTAAGCCAAATGCAGAAATAGAAGCTGAGAAAGCTTATTTGAAGCTGAATACAGAATGTTATGGAGGAGCAATATTAAGTACATGGTTAGATAGACCACTTGGTATAGCTGGAAGAGTAGTCTTAAAAGGAGATAGTGTACTTAAGCCAAAGGAAAAACTTATCGACTTTAAAAAACCAATTTGTATAATACCAAATCTAGCTATACATTTGAATAGAAGCATAAATGATGGTCATTCATATAATAAGCAAAAAGATATGTTACCTCTAGTTGGATTATTAAACGATACATTAGAAAAAGATAACTTTCTTTTAAAACAAATATCATCTAATTTAAATGTAAAAGTGGAAGATATAATAGACTTTGATTTGTTCTTATATGAATTTGAAAAAGGAAGTTTAATAGGGGCTAATGAGGAATTTATATCTATTGGAAGACAAGATAATCTTGCAATGGTACATGCTAGTTTAAATGCTTTAGTTGATGCTAAAGGACAAAGTGGTGTAAATGTAATGGCTGTATTTGACAATGAAGAAGTTGGAAGTTCTACTAAACAAGGTGCAGATTCAAATATGCTATTAAATATATTGGAGAGAATATGTTTATCAATAGGGAAAGATAGAGAAGGATTTTTTGAGGCTATTTATTCGTCTTTCATGATATCATCAGATTTAGCTCATGCTATTCATCCAAATACTCCAGAAAAACATGACCCAACCAATAAACCAGTTATGGGAAAAGGGCCTGTTATAAAGATAAATGCAAGTCAAGCATATACAAGTGATGGATATTCTATAGCTGTTTACAAAAATATATGTAAAGAAGCTAATGTCGAGTATCAAGAATTTGTAAATAGGTCAGATGAGAGGGGTGGAAGTACTATAGGTCCAATATCCTCTACTCATGTAGATATACCATCTGTGGATGTAGGAAGTCCAATTTTAGCAATGCATTCTATAAGGGAATTAGGTAATGTTGAAGACCATTATAGTATATATAAAACATTTAGTAAGTTTTTTGAAATATAAATATAAGATAAACAATTTGGAGATGAAACTATGAAACTAGGACTATGCTTAGAAGGTGGAGGAGCAAAGGGAGCTTACCAAGCAGGGGTAGTTAACGCTTTGTATGATAATGGAATAAATCATTTTTATTCAATTTCAGGAACATCAATAGGAGCAATAAATGGATATTATTTATACACAGGTAATGTTGATAACTTGAAAAAAATGTGGACAAATATAAAAGATATCCAGAACGGAAATGTGAAAATAGTAAATAATACTGTGGATAATTCTCCAGCTATAGATAATCTGAGAGAACTAGATAGTAGTAAAATAGAGAAAATGAACTTCTATGTTAACTATGTAGAAGTTAATAATAAGGTAGTATCAGAAAAGGTTGTAAATGTGTCAAAAATGCCTAAAGACGAAGCAATTTTAAGCATTTCATATAGTGGATTGTTACCATCAAATCCAAATGCTACTCTTGGATTTAAAGAACAATTCATGAAGGATGTGCAAGATGGTATTTATGATGGTTTTAAATTGGATGGAGGTCTAATTAGGAGTGCGTTAATTGAGCCTTTAATTGTGGATAATGTGGATAAAATTATTCTGATATCCACAAAGTATAATTATGATTTACCAGATGACATCAAAAAAATATATAATGAAGATAAAATAATAGTAGTTAGACCTAACACTCAATTTGCACCTAAAGATACTCTTAACTTTGATGATGAGTTTTGTAAAACTATATATCAAGAAGGATATGAAATAGGAAAAAATATACTTGCTAGAGTTTAATTTAGAGTATAATATAATAAATGTAATTGTGTAATTTAATTAATAAAAAGGAAGGTAATAAGTCATGGAAAATAAAAATCCTATAGTAACTATAGTAATGGAAAATGGAAAAGAAATAAAAATTGAGTTGTACCCAAATATAGCACCAAATACAGTTAAAAATTTTGTATCATTAGTAGATGATGGATATTATAATGGAATAACATTTCATAGAGTAATACCAGGATTTATGATACAAGGTGGATGCCCAAATGGTACTGGAATGGGTGGTCCAGGACATTCTATAAAAGGTGAATTTAGTGGAAATGGATTCACTAACAATTTAAAGCATGAAAGAGGCGTTATATCAATGGCTAGAACTATGGCACCTAATTCAGCTGGTTCTCAATTTTTTATAATGCATAAAAATTCACCACATTTAGATGGTCAATATGCAGGTTTTGGTAGAGTTATAGAAGGTATGGATACAGTTGATGAAATAGCATCAGTTAGAACAGGAGCAGCGGACAAGCCACAGACTCCGCAAGTTATGAAAGCTGTAACTGTAGAAACTTTTGGAGTAGATTACTCAGACGTTGAAAAAAACTAGGACACAGATAAAAGAAAAAATATATACAACTTAAAGATAAAGTGAGATGTTATTATATTTTCTAGAGAATATAATAACATCTCACTTTTTAATTTATTCTATTATAATTTGTTTTACTGAAATTTAATTATCTATTAAATTTTTATTATACTAAATAACTCCAGTAATCTTATCAGAACATCATCTTAAAGTATTATAGAAAAATAATTATATTAAATTATTTATGATTAAGTTTTTAATATATAATATATTAAAATAAATATAGAAGATAGATGGAAAACATTTATTTTAACATTTTTTAAAGCTATTTTAGCGATTTTATTTAAGAAAAGAAAGTTATTTGTATATTTTTATTTAAGAAAAAACATTATAATGGTAATATATTCTATTTACAATTTCATAACTTTGGTTTACAATAATAGAGACAATAAATCCTAAAGAACATAATAAGAAAAAAGTGCTTAATATTTGAGAGAGACTGGTTTAGTTTACACCAGCTAAACCAGTCAAGGAATAATTTAAAGTGTAATATATAATAAGAAGAGAAAAATACACTATTAGAGTTTTCTAATAGTGTATTTTTTTATGGAATTTAATATTGTTATAAAAGAATTTCAAACAGTAAATTTTTAAGTGACATATTGTAACTAAGTATGTACTTTAACAAAGACATTAAATATATTGAAAGGTTTAATAAAAATATAAAAAACTGTTTCAAATTTAAATTTGAAACAGTTTTTGTGTTGTTTAAAGATTTTATATTATTTAAAATTTTTAATTGCAGTAGTTAAGTTAGGTACTAATTGTTTCTTTCTAGATACAACACCTGGAGCAAATGTTCCTTGAACTCCTTCAATACCAAATGCATCAGCAATCAATCTATCTTCTGCTTTGTAGATTAAATAAGAACCTTCTTTTATTATATCTGTAACTGCAAGAACTAATTTGTCATAATCAGTTGAATTTATATAAGATAAAAATTCATCCTTCTTAGCAAATATAGAGTCTGTGTCTAAAGTAAATACTTGTCCTATACCAACTCTATGTCCACTCATGTTAAACTCTTTAAAGTCCATATTTACTATTTGTTCTATAGTAAACTCATCTAAAGAAGTACCACATTTAAACATATCCATAGCATATTTTTCCATGTCTACTTTTGCTATTTTACTTAATTCTTCACAAGCTTTCTTATCCATATCAGTAGTTGTTGGAGATTTAAATAATAATGTATCAGATAATATAGCAGATAAAAGAAGACCAGCTATTTCATAAGGTATCTCAACATTATTTTCTTTATACATTTGATAAATTATAGTGCTATTGCATCCAACAGGCATAACTCTAAAATACATAGGAACATCAGTAGAAATACCACCAAGTTTATGATGGTCAACTATTTCAACTATATTTGCTTGTTCAATTCCATCAGCACTTTGAGCATATTCATTATGGTCAACTAAAACAACATTCTTTTTAGATGGATTTAATAGATGCCCTTTTGAAATTAATCCTAAAAACTTATTGTCATCATCTAATATAGGATAAGATCTAAAATTTGTTTCTAACATAATTTCTTTTATTTCATCCATATAGTCATCTTCTTTAAATGTAATCAAATTATCTGTGGCTTCTATAGAATCTAAGAAACTACATTGATTTATGACATTAGAAGTTTTGTAGTTGTCACTTTCAACAGAAACAACAGACACTCCATTTATTTTAGCAAGAGCTAGTAAGTCTTTTGAAATTTTTGTATGATTAGTAAGTATTAAAAGCTTAACTTTTGTATCAATTGCGTATTCAATACTATCATATCTATCACCAACAATAGCTATATCCCCTTCTTTTAAAGTCTCTATCAGGGTTTCCATACCAAATGATAAAGTAACAACTCTACCTTTTACATCTTCACCACAATCTACAAGGATATTACCATTAAGGTTTTTGCAGATATTTGATAGTGATGTGTGTATAGTTGTAAAATGTTGATGAAGAAGGTTTTTAGCTATTTCTTTCATGGTAATAATACCAGCAAAAGTTCCATCCTCATAAGTTACAGGTAATGTTTTAACATTTTTTTCATCCATAAGATTATAGGCTTCTAATATAGAAGAAGTTGGAGTTAAAGGTACTACCTTATCATAATTTAAATCTCTAACTTGTATTCTAACGTTATCTAAGATTTCAGGTGCATCTACCTTAAAGTAATCTAAGGCGTATTTAGCTTCCTTTCTGATGTCTCCTAAAGCATAAGCTGTTGCTTCTATCCCTAATTTGTTTTTTAAATGTGCTAATGAAATTGCAGAACATATTGAATCTGTATCTGGATTTTTATGTCCGAAAACTAATAAACTCATTTTAATACTCCTTTCAAAACCTGAATATAATAACTGATAAAAATATTATATCAAAAGGTAGTAAGTATTTGTTGTAAAAGAAAAAATTTAATGAAAAAATATTATAGGAAATTTTATCTCTTATATAAGTACTACAAATTTAATATAAAATTTTTTATGATATCTACTTTTACCCAATTAAATTAATTTTTATTCACAATTAATTGATTGGATATACCTGAGAAAAAATTAATTAATATGATAATAAACTAAGAATTTATAAATAATTTTGTGCTGTAAAATTTTTTGTATACATATTGTAAGTAAAAAATTAACGAGGTTGATATAAAAATTGTTTATCTACATGAAAAATATTATTTTAAGATATTGACTTAAAAATAACTTATAGAAACTAAAATGTTTTTAATTTATATATTTTTAAAAATTACATAGTCATTATCAAAAGAAAAAATGCATATAAATCAAAAATAAGTGTTATTTTATGAAAATATGACAAAAATATTATGTCTTACTTGTAAAAATAACATATAAAATTTAATAAATAAAAAAAGTGAAAGATATAAATTATCATTTTAGTAGTTTATTTAGTCAAAGTAAATTATTCAAATGAAATATATCTTATTTAAATAAAAAAATTTAATAAAAGTAAAAAAAATAATATATTTGTTAAAAAATAAATTGACAAAATATTCAGAAAAAAACTTCTTGACCTAAGGGCATAAAATAAATAAAATCTAAAGTATAGATATGAAATCTATAAAATTATTTTAAGTATAGGTTAAAAATATAATAGATGATGCATTTAAGATTTATAAAAATAGGAGATGCATAATTATTTAGGGAGGTTTTTAGTTATGGAGAAAAAAGAAAAGGTTGTAGAAACAGTAGCTGTTGAAGTATGTAGCCCTGAGATTGTCAATAGTGTTGAGACATTAAGAATGAGGCTAGAGGAAATTAGATTAGCACAAAAAGAATTTGCAACATTTACACAAGAGCAAGTAGATAAAATTTTCTTAGCTGCTTCAACTGCAGCAAATCAACAAAGAATTCCCCTAGCAAAAATGGCAGTTGAAGAGACTGGTATGGGTATTGTTGAAGATAAAGTTATAAAAAACCATTTCGCTTCAGAGTATATCTATAATGCTTATAAAGACACTAAAACTTGTGGTGTTATAGAAAAAGATGAGGCATTTGGATTTACAAAGATTGCTGAACCAGTAGGTGTATTATCAGCAGTTATACCAACAACTAACCCTACATCAACTGCAATATTCAAGTCCCTAATAGCACTAAAAACTAGAAATGGTATAATTTTCTCCCCTCATCCAAGAGCTAAAAACTGTACTATAGAAGCGGCTAGAGTTGTACATGATGCAGCAGTTAAGGCAGGAGCACCAAAAGGTCTTATAGGTTGGGTAGATGTGCCTTCAATTGAATTGACTAATGTTGTTATGGCAGAAGCAGACCTTATATTAGCTACTGGCGGACCTGGAATGGTTAAATCTGCATATTCTTCAGGTAAACCAGCTGTTGGAGTTGGACCTGGAAATGTATCAGCAATAATAGATGAGAGTGCAGATATAAAAATGGCTGTAAGTTCAATATTAGTATCAAAATCATTTGATAATGGTATGATATGTGCTTCTGAGCAAGCAGTAATAGTACCAGAAAAAATATATGAAGAAGTTAAAAAAGAATTTAAATATCGTGGAGCACATTTCTTAAATAAAGAAGAAACAGAAAAGGTAGGTAAAGTAGTAATAATTGATGGAACTTTAAATGCAAAAATAGTTGGACAACCAGCTCATGTAATAGCAAAAATGGCAGATGTAGAAGTGCCAAAAACAGCTAGGATAATAATTGGCGAAGTTGAATCTGTTGAAGTAGAGGAACCTTTTGCACATGAAAAACTTTCTCCTGTCCTTGCAATGTACAAGTCTAAGAGTTTTGAAGATGCAGTTGCTAAGGCTGAAAAATTAGTTGCTGATGGTGGGTATGGTCATACTTCATCATTGTATGCAGACTCTATCAATCAACCAGAGAGAGTAGAGAAGTTTGTAAATGCTATGAAGACTTGTAGAGTATTAGTTAATACTCCATCATCACAAGGTGGTATAGGTGATTTATATAACTTTAAATTAGCTCCATCTCTTACTCTTGGTTGCGGTTCTTGGGGTGGAAACTCAGTATCAGAAAACGTAGGAGTTAAGCATTTACTTAATATCAAGACAGTAGCTGAAAGGAGAGAGAATATGCTTTGGTTTAGAGCCCCACAAAAAGTTTATTTCAAAAAAGGATGTTTAGGTGTAGCAGCAAGAGAATTTAAAGATGTCATGAACAAGAAGAAAGCTTTTATAGTAACAGACTCTTTCCTTTACAATAATGGTTATACTAAAAAACTAACTGATTTATTGGATGAAATGGGAATTAAGCATACTACATTCTTTGATGTTGCTCCAGACCCAACACTAGCTTGTGCAAGAGAAGGGGCTAAGGCTATGTCCGATTTCCAACCAGACTTAATAATATCTGTAGGTGGAGGTAGTGCAATGGATGCTGGTAAGATAATGTGGGTAATGTATGAGCATCCAGAAGTAGATTTCCAAGATTTAGCAATGAGATTTATGGATATAAGAAAAAGAGTATATGCATTCCCTAAGATGGGTGAAAAAGCATACTTTGCAGCTATTCCTACTTCAGCAGGAACTGGTTCAGAAGTAACTCCATTTGCAGTTATAACTGACCAAGATTCAGGTGTAAAATATCCATTAGCAGATTATGAATTAATGCCAAATATGGCTATAATTGATGCAGATATGATGATGGAAATGCCACCAAGATTAACAGCAGCATCAGGTGTTGATGCATTAACACATGCACTAGAGGCATATGTATCTATGCTAAGAACTGAACCAGCTGATGGACTAGCACTTCAAGCAGGCAAAATAATATTTGAATATTTACCTCGTGCATATAAAAATGGAAAGACTGATAAAGTAGCAAGAGAAAAAATGGCAATGGCATCTACTATGGCTGGTATGGCTTTTGCAAATGCTTTCTTAGGAATTTGCCACTCTATGGCACATAAACTTGGTGCATTCCACCATGTTCAACACGGTGTTGCAAATGCATTGTTAATAAATGAAGTAATTAAGTTCAATTGTGCAGAGGCTCCAAATAAGATGGGCGCATTTTCACAATACAGATACCCTGATTGTATACAAAGATATGCTGAATTTGCTTCTTTCGCAGGAATTAAAGGAAATACAGACCAAGAAAAAGTGGATAATCTTATAAAAGCAATAGATGAATTAAAGGCAAGAGTGGGTCTTCCTAAGACTATAAAAGAGGCAGGAGTAGATGAAGCTAAATTCTTAGAGGGATTGGATGCTATGGTTGAACAAGCATTTGATGACCAATGTACAGGTGCAAATCCTAGATATCCATTGATGAGTGAATTAAAAGAGATATATTTAAAAGTTTATTATGGTAAATAATATTTCTTTTAGAATATTAATTCTATTAGACTTGAATATAAGTTATTAGACTTGAATATAAGTTATTAGACTTGTATATAAGTTATTAGACTTGTATATAAATTATTAGATTTGCATATAAATAGAGTTTTATTAGAGCTATATATAAATATTTGTTAATGATAGATTATAACTTAAAACCTAAATAAAAATGATAAAAGGTAAGAAAATTTATATTGATTTTGAATATGTATATTTAATCAATTAACTTTAAAATTAGTCACAAAATTTTTTTATTACATATAATTTTAAAGTATAATATATAAAAAACTTTATGAAAAAATTATAAAAATATTCAGAAAATTCTATTGACTAATCTATTTATCATGATATAATAGGTATAGAAAACAAAAAAACTGGGGCCTATTAAGGCCCCCTTATTACTTTTTGATAGATTTATTTAGAATAACTTTCTCATTTTGATTTTTTATATTTATGACAGAGTCGTTGTAATCTACCTCGAAGTTAGCAAAGGCAGAAAATAAATCTATATCTCTTAACAAATGAATTGTCATACATTGCTTGTTCTTATTTAATCTTAGAATTAATGCTCTTACAAATGGAAATTGGATTCTAGAATTAAATAAGTTAGAACCATCAGTATCTATATCTAAGCTACGATAATTAATATCTATAAATACATCTACATCATCGTTTTCTTCTCTTATTATTCTATAGTCAAAATCCAAGTCTAAATTTAAATTACCTAAAACCAATAACATTTAAATCCTCTTTTCTATAAGTAGTTTTAGAGTATTAGTTTAACTAAGCTCTCCATCTATTATAGATATAATTCTATCTGCTTTTCTAGCAATATTTTCATTATGTGTTATTATTATAAGAGTTTGGTTATATTTTTTTATAGAACTTTTTAGTAAATCCATGACTTCTTCCGTAGTTTTACTATCCAAATTTCCTGTTGGTTCATCTGCTAGGATTATACTTGGTTTTGCAGATAAAGCGCGTGCAATAGCAACCCTTTGTTGTTGACCACCAGATAATTGATTTGGAAGATGATTTTTCCTCTCACTAAGACCCAATAAATTTATAATGTCTTCGATATATTCTTCATCGACTTTTTTATTGTCTAACTTTAGTGGTAATTCTATATTTTCTTTTACATTTAATACTGGAATTAGGTTATACTGTTGAAAGACAAATCCTACTTTTTGTCTTCTATATTTTGCTAATCTTTTATCTGAAAGGCAACATATATCTTTACCATCGACTTTTATAGTTCCACTACTTGGTCTCTCAAGACCGCCTACTAAATGTAGAAATGTGCTTTTTCCACTTCCACTTGGACCAATTATCGCAACAAATTCACCCTTATTTATTTTTAAATTTGCATCCTTTAGTGCATGTACAGATGTTTCCTTTTTTCCATAAATCTTACCTAAGTTAAGAATCTCTAATATAGGCATAATTAATCCTCCTATTCTGTAATGTTTATAGCTTCAACTATACTAATTTTATTTATTTTCCTTAATGGAATATATGTAGCTAGAATACCTACAATTATGTTTGCTAAAACAACTAGGATATATATTTTGTAATCTATTGAAAATCCCAAGCCATACGATACAAAATTACAAGTGTAATACATTCTAAATTGTATTATAAGACTTACCACAATAGTAATTACACTTGAGAGTGCTCCATATAATATTCCTTCATAAAGTATCATATTTTTAAATCCTCTCTCAGAGATACCAATAGCTCTTAACATTCCAAATTCGCTAGTTCTTGAAGTTAAGTTATAACTTATATTATTTATTATGTTAAGTACACTAATTATAAACATTACTGCTACTATTCCATAAGCATAAATCAGAGCTCTAGCTGTCATCTTATCAGAGTTTTCTTTTTCCACTGACATATTTACTACTGTAGTTCCAGGAGATTCACTTCCTATTTTACCTAAGAGTGTATCTATTTTTTTTATGTTTGCATTTTCATTAATATCTACATAAACTGCATTATATTTATCTACTCCAGTTAATTTTTTTAGATATTCGCTACTTGTTATTACATCTACACCAAAATCTCCAGAATACATATTATTATCTACAAAAGGATAACTTACAATAGCTCCAACTTTAAACTCATATTCTAGATATTCATAATTATCTTTTTGTCCTTCATAAAGTTCTGTATCTATTTCACCTTTTGGATATTTGATTTTTATAGTATCTCCTACTTTTGTATTTACAACAGGCGTTCCTGTGCCAGGAATATAATTATGATTGAATTTATTTGTTTTAGAAATTTGTGGGACATATAATATAGCTAGATTTTCCTTTTTCATTTTATCCAGATTTATGCTTCCATGCACTAGATATTTTTCTAATGAATTTATCATCTCGTCGTTGTAACCTCTTAACCTTTGTCTCATCGTATATTTGCCAGTAGTATTATCTTTTATTAATAGGGGATAGTCCTTATAATAAGGAGTTGAATTCACCATTTTGTAGTGATCTAATCTATTTATTTTATACAAGTCTATTCTTGTATTTAAAATGCTGGCAGTTTTGACTTTGTCAATTCCATCTATGTTTTTAATTTTGTCTATCTGATTATCATTAAGACCTTTTATATCCTTGAAAGAATTAGCTTTATAGTTTCCATTTAGCTTGAATAAATAATTTGTTAGAATAAAATCTGCATTCATATATGTTCTTTCTTGACCATCTTTATTTTGTATATCTGAAAAAGAATATTTATAATTTTCCTTTATGACCATTATACCTCCTAGAGTCATAGATAATATAATTATAATGAATCCTTTTTTATTCCTAAAGATATTCTTAGCAGATATAGATTTTGTTACTGATATATTTAAAGTTAATTTTGATATCAAAGAATTGACCTTATTTATATTTTTATCAGTTCCAAAAGTTTTTCTTATAGCGTCAATAGGAGAAATTCTTCTTATCTTTAAATATGTAAAGAAACTTATAATGAGTATTGTCAGTATTATACATCCAATTGATAAAAGGATTATTTTATCTGGGATAACAAAAGGAGTAACTGTTACATTTCCTTCAAATTGAATATTTCCTGCAGTCCTATTAAATATTTGTGCACCACCAATACCTACACATATACCTATAGGTATTGCTATTAAGGCAAGTATGAAAAGTTCATAAAACATAAGCTTGAAAATCTTAAAGTTAGTGGCGCCAATAGCTCTTAAGATACCATATTCCTGTATTCTTTGGTATATTGATATAACATAGATACTATATATTACAATACCAGAAAATAGGCTCATAGCAATTGCAGTGTATTTATTTGAGTTATCTAAAGTGCCATTTTCCATAGTAGCTTCTATAAGCATTTTGTTTTTTCCAACACTATTCTTATCCAACATAGTAGCTTTTACTATATTATCTATATTTGTATTTATATCACTACCCTCATTAAATTCAATATATGTGTAAGAAAACTTATCCAACTTTGATTCATTGAGATTCAAAAAAATTTCGCACATACCTTGTTTTTTCTGAATAGATCTATCTTCAAGTATTCCGACAACTTTAAATGTCTCTGGTTTTTCTTTTTGATATAATTTAAACGTAAGGTTTTGATTTATTTCTGGTTTTAGACCCATACTATTTAAAACCCATTTTTCTACTACCACCTCATTGTTAGCTTTTGGAAGGTGACCTTTTATAAGTTTAGATTGATTAGTTAAGTAATTTTTATTTGCATATTCTAAGTTTATAGGTAATTTTTCATTAGGATCTGTATAGCCATAGTGAGATGTTATACCTAAATTTTTAATATCTTTGCTAGACTTTATGTATTCTAATTGATTTTTATTTATATCCTTAAAGTATACATGGTCAGTTCCAAGGTCTTTTTTAAAGCTATCTACAGTTGCTTGCTGAGCACTTCTTGAGAGGGTGCCAATACCGACAATGAGTGATGTAGCAAGAATTATACTCAGAGTAATTGCTAAAGATCTTGCTTTATAACTTTTTATGTATCTTAGTACTATTTTCAAATTATCTTTCATATTTACCACTTCCTTTCTTAGCTAACTCAATTATATGTTTATTTAAAATATATAGCAAAGTAAGTATCTTCAAGTTTTGAGTACTTAATTGTACAAATTTATATGTGTTTTTGCAAGTTTAATTAATGTACATGTAAAATTTGACTTTTTACATAATTTTTCTAAAATGATATAATCCTCATATAAAGTGTAGATGGGAGGGGAATTATGGAGAATAATTTTATATTTCCTATAGTAATACTAACTTTGTTTATATTTAGTAATCTTATAATGAATAAATACAGGTTTTATAAAGAATTAGACATATTAAAAAGAGGAATATTAACGTTTTTTGTATCGTGTTTTGTATGGATTTTATTCATGGAGGGTATTGAGTATATACAATTAAGTTTAGGATATAATTTTTTACTTGAAGGAGTATTAAATATTATACTTTTTTTAATTTTAATTATTTTAAGCTTTTATATAGGATTTAAATTTATAAGATTACTAGACAATAACAATAAACAAGAGTATAAGCTACAAAAATTAGACAGTAAAATAAATCATAAGGACAATATAATCGTAAAATTAAGAAGTCAAAAACATGACTATTTAAAACATTTACAAGTAGTATATTCTCTATTAAATACTGGCTTAGCTGAAGATGCCAAAGAATATATAACGAATATATCAAATAGCTTTAAATCAAAAAATTCAAGATATGGGAAAGTATCTTATTTAGATGCTATAGCTTCCTTAAAATATGAGGAATGTCTTGAAAAGAACATATCTTTTGATGTATATATCCAAGATTTTATGGATAATTTAGAGATTGAACCTAATGATATGAG
The DNA here is from genome assembly GCA_020641055.1 of Clostridioides sp. ES-S-0010-02. Lineage (NCBI taxonomy): Bacteria > Bacillati > Bacillota > Clostridia > Peptostreptococcales > Peptostreptococcaceae > Clostridioides > Clostridioides sp. ES-S-0010-02. The sequence continues at coordinate 3,948,635 of CP067345.1, read as the reverse complement.
TTCAGTGCTATTAAACATAATAGACAATGCAATAGAATCTTTGTCTGCTATACAAAAGGAAAAGAAGTATATAAGATTACATGCATATGAAGATGAATTTCAGTATATTATAGCCATAAAAAATAATGGTCCTAAAATACATAATGTCGAAAGTATATTTTTGGATGGATTTAGCACTAAAGAAGGGCAAGACAGAGGTTTTGGGTTATATCTAGTTAAAAATATACTAGATAAGTATGATTATAGTATACTTGTAAATAGTGACGATTTTTTAACTGAATTTGTAATTTTAATACCAAAATATTATTAGTTAGGAGGAGAGAAGTCTGTGATAAAAGTTTTGATTTGTGATGATGATAAAATTGTAAGAGATGATATAGCAAATATAGTTAAAGAGTCTGGATATGTAGATTATGTTAAGAAAGTCAAGGATGGTATAGAAGCAATTGAATTTATAAAAAATGAGAAAATAGATTTATTGATTATTGACATTGATATGCCATATAAAAATGGGATTGATTCTGCCAAAGAAATTCTTTCTATAGATAAAGATATACATATAGTATTTGTAACAGGTTTTGCTGATTACAGTCTTGAGAGTTTTAAAGTACATCCTATAGATTTTATAGTTAAGCCATTTAAAAAAGAAAAAATACTTGATTCAATTAACATAGCAATAGACCATATTAACTCTCATAAAATTGCTAAAAATAATTTTATAGAAGACACTCTTTTTGTATATAAAATAAGGAAACAGATACATATGATTAACTTTGATGATATAGTTATGTTTGAGAAAAATTCAAGGGCTATCAATCTATATACTAAAGATGAAGATACAATAAAATTTTACGAGAACTTTGATGACTTGCAAAAACGCCTACCTCCTAATTTCTTTATGACTCATAGACAATACATAGTAAATTTAAGGCTTATACATAAGATTATACCTATAAATAAATCTTCCTTGGAGATAAGGTTTATAAATTTTCAAGAAAATGCCATATTAAATAAATCTCTAGAAAAAGATTTTCTATATAGATTTTATAGGGTTAAAAGATTCTAGTGAAAAGAGAGGAACAAATTCTGTTATACAATAAGTATTATAAAGATGATATATAAGAAAAGTTTATATAAAAATTATTTATAATTATGAGTTAATTTATATAAGTTATAGTGTAAAATATATTGGACTTTCTTTAAAAAATTAGAAAGTCCAATATATTTTAGAGATAGTTTTATATTTATAAATTGCTTAAGATACTAGGGTCTTTAATCTTATTATCTTCAGCAAGTAATAATATCTTAGACATAATCTCAGCAGTCTTAGGGTCTTCATCAGCAAATGGAAGGAATATCTTACCTCTACTTTGAGAATGTACAGGAAGTATATTTAAAGCACCCATTCCTTTTTTATGTACAATACCAGAACCCATATGTACAGAATAATCACCTAAATTACCTGCTATAAGAGCATGAGAGCCTTCAAAATTGACATTCTTAATCTTTAATAGCAATAGTAGTTCTTTAGCAATAGCTATACGCATCTCTACAGTAGAGTGGCTTGTCTCAGGGTCAACACCACCAGCATGAGCAACACTTACAACAAGGTCTATATCACGCATAACTTCAGAGAAAAGAATTGGCGGTATAGAAGCTAGTTCTAAGCTTTTATAAGTCTTTCTATTAAAGAATTCTACTGTTTCAATAGTTGGAGGTTCAATGTCTGCTGGTGAAAACCAATCTGCAAGTGCAAACATCTTTGCTACTATATTTTCTTTGTAGAATACTTTTTGTAAACCTTCCTCATAGTCAACAGTCCAAAGTTGATTTCTAAGAAGTGCTACAGTTTTCTTTGGCTGGATTTGATGGCCAGCATATCTACGAGATATAGTTTTTTCAGATAATTCGTCAGCATTTATTCTATAATATTCACGGAACACTTGCTTAAATGGTTGAACAATTTGCTTATCAAATAAGTCATGTTGGAATTCACTCCATTTACCAGATTCAAACAGATGAACTGGATGTGCAAGTTTTAATTTATTTTTTGCAGTTAATCTATAAGGTTCACCAGTTGTATCACAAATAAAGAACTTAGACTTATCATTATATATATATCCGATAGTATCATCACATAGCCAAACTAGATTTTTAACTAAAGGACAAATAACTGGGTTTTTATAAATATTGGAGATTTCCTTAACTGTAAATACTGTTTCATTTTTCATAGCTTGCTCTAAACTTTGTTTTGCACGAGAATACTGACTTTTTAAATCTCTTTGTACTGATTTAAGTTCAAGTACATATGGATGTTTTGCAAGAGTTTTTGGTACACTTTTTAAAGTCTTATCACCTTTTTGGACTTTTATAGATGTTTTTCCTTTTTCATCAACATCTATCCAAAGTGAAGTTCCATCAATATTCTTTGGTTTAAATATATGAGCAACCTCATTTAGTTTTTCCGTTTCAAGAGCCCACATCATACGATTGATATCTTCAAAACCAGCACTTCTAGCTAAGTTTTCCATTGCTATAGCACAAGCCTTTGATTCACTTTCACGACGTTGTGCACCAAATTGTTTACTTTCTTTAGCAAACTTTTGAATAAATTCATAACGGAAAGTTGCTTCTTTAAGGTCTCCTTTTTTCATAGGAAGTAAAGAGAAACTTCTCAATTTATCTTGATTTCTATTTGTTTCAATTTCTTTCATCAGCATATCTTTATCAAGTTTTCCAAGTGTAGCATCAGCATAAAGTTGTGCACGTCTGTGAGAGTTTCCACCACTAGTTATGTATTTAGCTGATTTGTAAAGGAGATTGAATCTTTCTTCTCCAATAGTTTTATATGAATCTAAAAACCAATCCACATCAAATGCTCCATCCATGAAACTCTGTGGTGATATAGGAGAGAATAGAGCAACTTCTGATTCTTTTTGAGCAGAGAAGCCTTCATTTATATGTGCATGGAAATACCAAATTGTACTCTTTAAACCTTTCCAGTTTAAATATTTTTCAATTATATTTACCCATTGAGGAGCATACATAGCAGCTTCTATTAATCTTAATTCAGTAATATCAGTAGTTTTAAGTAATTTTTTTAATTCTTTAGAATTATCTTCTTTAGTAGGATAACAATTTTTAAGTAGAGAACTCAAAACATCTTTTTTTGAATAATTACTACCATATGAATATCCTCTTTGGAAAGTTTCTTTACCAAGAGCAACTAAGATATTTACGAAATAATTCATACCCTCAAAATGTTGTATATTATCAGCTAGATGAGAAACTTCTGTTGGCATATCACCCCTACGTGATTCGATTTCTATAATTCTATTTGTAACTGTTTTTATATTGTTTTCAAGCCATGGATGTTTTTCTAATGTATCACCACCCCATCTAGGATTTGTCAAAATTCGTATTATATTTGTTGCATTGTATCCAGTTACAATTTCTCGATTGATTTGTTCCTCAGTCATTAATCCCAATTCATATGCACGAGCAAATATATCTATATTAGTATAAAATGGGAATTTATATTCTAAAAGTTGATAATTTGCAAATGTAGTATAGAAGAACTTAGTAAAAGAAATATCATCATAAATAAATGAATGTGCCTTTCCAAGCCAATAGTTTAAAATTGGTGCATCTAAAGCAGGGCAGTATTCATTTTGTCTATAGTAGTTTTTAGTAAACTCAACTCTTTGCTTTTTACATTGTTCAGTAGTTAATAGGTTTCTAAGTTTGTAGTATGTATCTAAACAGTATTCAAACATTTCTTTCTGGTCAAATTCATTTAGTAATACTGCAAGTATTTTTCTTGTAAGAACATCAAATTTTAATTTATCTAATTTTGTATATAATTTTTTTTGTTTTTTTTCATCAAGGACATTTGAGTATATAGATGAAAACCAACTTTTTTCTATTTCATGATAAGAGCATGAGCGTATGCTATAAAATAAAATATCAAGGATTATTTTATAATCTAAATTAAGTTTCTTACTAGTTTCTCTCCAAAGTTCAGCTAATGGATAATTATCAATAGTATCCTTATTATTTCCAGTTATATGTTTAATAGGAGTTAGATTATATGTAGAGTAACCTAAAAGTATTTTATCCATATTACCTGACCATCTCTCAACCTCATACTCATAATCTGCATTTTCAATAATAAGTTCATCAAATTTTTCATATACTTTTAATATTTTATTTATATCTACATCGAGAATCTTCTTAGCTTCTTTTTTAGTTGATATAGAAACAGAATCCTCATTAGAAGATAAGCTTAAATTGGAAATAATCTTATTAAGTTTTGATGGAGTAGAGGAATCGTATTTAAAATCAAATTGTTCAGGAATTTGAAGCTTATTTTCAGGATTGTATATCCCAAATCCATTTTCTTTACAATAATCATTTTTTGCTTTACCTAATAAATTATCAATTAATATCTGAACTTGAGATGTATTCTTTTTAGACTTATCAACACTTTCCACTAATGAAATAAGTTTATTGTATAGTTCTTGTCTATCAGTATTGTCTTTTAATAAGTTTACAATTTCAAGTCCTCCAAGACATTTTTGCGAATTTGAAGATTTTATTAGAGAAGAAGCAATATTTTCTAGTTTTGAATCATCTTGTTCAAGTAAAATCTTTATTACTGTTTGTCTGATAGAGCTTGTTTTTAAAGTAAGTAAGTTGTTTATTCTGTCTAACTCTACATCTGATAAGTCAAGTTCTTTAAGTAGACTTAATACAATTTCTCTATTAGAAACACTCTTATCGCTCAAACATTCTAATAAGAAACTACGTTGTTTATCTGTTTTTGGCTCATTTATAAAATTAGCTATAAATGAAGCTCTTAAATCAGAACTCATAAGAAGATAGTTGTCCATTAGAACATCCATAAATTGAGTATTCATATCATATGCTGTTAATGTCATCATGCATCTAAGGATACTGTAAGAAGAAATTTCGACCCAAGACCATGGAAATACACTGCCAGAAAATTCCTTAGTTTTTGAATTTAAAAGTTCTAAAGTATGTTTTAGATTTTCAAATTGTTCCTTTCTAGCATCAAAGTCTTTATTAATAGGAGAATTTGATAAGTCAAAATCAACTTTTTGGTTTTGCCAATTATAGTAGTAACCAACAGAACTTTCTACATAGAAATTTCTAACTACCCATGCAAGTATCTCTAAATCGTCGCCTTTAATATTTTTAGATGCAACAGAGTGTTTAAAATATGTACTTTCTGTATTTGATAAGAAGTAAAGAGCTACAAGTTTTTTGTACTTTTCATCATATGAAAGCAATTTTTCAATAAGAGTGTATGAATCATAGATATTGTAAGTTGCAGCTGCCCATAAACTAAAATAAATTTCAAGGTTATCCTTACTGTTAATTGACTCTATACAAAACTCTTTATCAGTCAATGATTTATATGAAAGTTCTAAGCACTTACGAATTATTCCAGGTTTTTGGTCTGAAAAACCAAGCCCTGTCCATGTATCTAAAGCTCTTATAACAGAACTAAATCTTTCTAAATTGTTATCTAGGATAGTTTTTAACATATAGACAGATGCAGGAATTGTACCTTCGTCTAGGCTTTCTACAATTTGTTGTCTAAGACCTTCTTGTTGCTTAGCAGCCAAAAGAAGTTTAGAAAGCATTTCATAGCATTTTTCACTATGACTTTTCATAATACCAATTATCATTTGTCTAGTAAGTAGGGCAGTTTGATTTTCTCCAAAAATTACTTCTTCTAAAGCATTGATTACATCATCATTTCCATTATCTATTTCTAATGCGATTTTATCACTCATTATATAATCATATTGAAGAACTTTATCTGGAAGTGTAAGATAATCTAATACAGAAAAATCGTAATATATCAAACTCACATAATGTGAAATAAGCCTAATTATACTTCTAAAATAATCTTTAAGTTTATTTGAGCGATACCCTTTACGATAGTATCCTCCTGAATATGTATAATTCATTTTTCTTTTAATTAATTGACAAAGTTCTTCTACTTGCTCAGAAGTAAACATTAATTCTAAAGCATTTTTTAAAGGGCCAGAGAGTAATGTGTCTACACTTTCAATTTCATAGTAATAACAATTATAGTATTTTTTTATCATATCTAAGAATTTATTTTCATCTTTTACATCATAATAGTATGATTCGTCTTTTACACAATCCCAAAGAGCTTCAGTTAAATCGTAATATGGTTTTGAAGAAGATTTAGTAAGATTGTTTTTAAAATATTCAATTATTTTAGGATTTTTTTCTACTCTAGTACGTTCTGACATTTATGTACCTCCAATTTATTTATTTTAAAACATCCTTCCAGCAAGTAGAGTGAGTCTTATAAAAGTGAA